>CAZNMJ010000085.1:0-2744 GCA_964573815.1 uncultured Anaerolineales bacterium | reverse complement strand
ATCGTGGCCGGTGCCAGCAACGCGATGGTGCCCCTTTCTCATTCACACCTGCCACAGGCACGCAGGACAGCCTCAACCCTGCCCGGACATGATCTCATCCAACGATTCACCCCAGCGCTCCTCGCGAAGTTCCCTTATCCCCTGGCAAGGAAAGCAGAATCAGCCATCGCGCTGGTAGCAGTAGTTGCAGAAGAACCCAGCGAAGCCGGGCTGGTTGTCGTGGATTTCCTCACACGACCCCCTTGCTCGCGAATATGTCTCCTGCGGGTATCTGGATTCGAACTCCTGCCACCTCACTCTTTCTCCTCCGCCATCTGGGGCAGACCTCTCTCCGCAGAGTTCCCCCCCGTTGGGCCAGCACAGAGTAGTGAGGAACCTTACTCGGCTACTTCCGCGGCTGCCTCGGCCTGCCGTTGGCCCAACTCCTTGTCCAGCATAAGCAGACCCATCGGCTGGTCTCCAACCCTCCTCAACTGCTCCACGACCTGGCCGGCGCTGTCTTCCTCTTCCACCTGCTCTGTGATAAACCACTGCAACTCCATCTGGGTTGCGTAGTCGCTCTCGCTCAGCGCAAGTTCGTAAAGGCGGTTGATCAACCCGGTCACCTTCTGCTCGTGTTCAAGCACCTGCTCGAACACCTTCAACGGTGATTTCCACACCGGGGGAGGCATCTCAATTGCTTTGAGCACCACCCGCCCGCCGCGGTTGTTCACGTGATCGAAGAGTCTCATGGCGTGCCCAACCTCCTCCTGTGCCTGGAGCCGCATCCAGGTAGCGAAGCCCGGCAGACCCTCCGCCTCGCAGTAGGCCGACATCGAGAGATACAAATAAGCAGAATAGAGCTCCTTGTTGATCTGCTCGTTGATGGCATCCTCAAGTTTCTTACTTAGCGCCACTACCCTTCTCCTTTCCGCATGCGGTGTGTTCTTCCCCAACTATTCCACAGCCGACCGGCCTTCGTTACGAAGTGCCTCGCTCCCATGACCTTCGGCCGCTCCTACTTCGGCACACTTCTTCCGTAGATCAATCGTACTGTCCATCACGGAGCTTCGACTCGCGCTCTTTGGCAGCCGTGTGCCGACTTAGTCCACGGGCGGGTCCTCTATCGCGCTTCCCCGTTCTGCCCGAGCCCTTCGCCGCTCCAGTCTCTCATCGAGCTTCAGTATGCTTTCGGCCCCCAGGATCAAGCCCACCAACACTGCCGTGACGGTGCCCAGCAGATACATCCCTGCGCCAATCGCCAACCCTATGGAGCCCACCGCCCAGATGCCTGCTGCCGTGGTCAAGCCCTCGATCTTCGCGCCTTCCCTTTTCAGGATCATGCCCGCCCCCAGGAATCCGATGCCGGTCACCACCCCTGCGGCCACCCTCGCCGCATCGGCACCGGGGAAAGCCATGCTCGAGATCAAGGCAAAGGCTGCGGCACCCAAAGCCACCAAGGCATGGGTCCGCTCTCCCGCTGCCTGCCCTCTAACCTCCCTTTCCAGGCCAATTAGGTAGCCAAGTAATGCGGCCAAGACCAGGCGACCCACCAGCTCCCACTCTGACACGGCATCCATCCTCTCCTCCTAGCCAGCCTTACATCCACCGTCTTGCCAGAAGACTTGAGCGAGAGCAGCTCGTCAACCCAACCCAGGGCCAGGCCAGGCCCCGTCGGTCTGGATACGGCCAGATACCTCCAACGCCGACACGCCTGTTCAGTATCTTCGCCAGCTCCCCGAGCATCGCTCCACTTCTTTGACTCTGCGGAATATACCCACGTTGCCTGTCGGGAGGCCAAGGCATCAGTTGCGGCCAAGAACACAGTCGCCTACCACGAGTCCTCAGACAACATTGTAGCACGGCCATTGGAAGGCTGCCAACACTGACGTGGACCAAATGGCGGGATCAACGCCTTCCTCCCGTCGATGCTCATCGTCAGGAAGAGGTCGGTGCCGAGGAATTGACTGTCGCAGCGATCCTATGCGACGCGCTCTAGAACGCGGAGAAACGAGTCCTCGGGGAATTCGGCGAGGCCTGCTAGCCGAACCGGCCGGTGATGTAGTCGTCCGTGCGCTGGTCCTTCGGCCTGGTGAAAACGTCCTCCGCAGACCCGTACTCCACCAACTCGCCCATGAGTAGGAAAGCGGCCTTGTCCCCGATCCGCGAGGCCTGCTGAACGTTGTGGGGTACGATGACGATGGAATGGTCCTCCTTGAGAGCGAGCAGAGCTTTCTCCACCTTCATAGTGGAGATGGGATCGAGCCCGGAGCATGGCTCGTCGAGCAAGATCACCTCCGGTTCCAGCGCCAACACTCTGGCCAGGCACAATCTCTGCTGCTGCCCCCCCGAGAGGGCGGTGGCAGGCTCACTGAGGCGATCCTTCACCTCGTCCCACAGCGCTGCAGCCCTCAGGGCTCTCTCCACAACCTCGTCCAACTCCTTCTTGTTCGTTCCGCGCTGCAATAGGGGTCCGTAGGTCACATTCTCCTCGATCGATAGAGGCAGTGGCACGGGCACCGCGAAGACGATGCCCACCCTTGTGCGCAGCTGAGTGACACTGACATCCGGGTCGAGGATGCTTCTGCCGTCCAGCAGCACCTCACCTTCCAGCCTCCCCTCCTGGGCGAGGTCGCTCAGGCGGTTGAGGACGCGCAGCAAGGTGCTCTTCCCTGACATGGCCGGGCCGAAGATGGCCAGAATCTCGTTGGCGTAGATCTGCAGGTTGATATCCCGCAGGGCCACCTCATCCCCGTAATAGAAGC
>CAZNMJ010000084.1:0-13044 GCA_964573815.1 uncultured Anaerolineales bacterium | reverse complement strand
GTTTTTGTTAAGCACGGGCGTCAGGTGGGACAAATCAGCGTGCAAAACGCCGATGAGGAGACCGCTACGGTGTGCGTCCGATACCGTCAGCGTAATACGGGTACAGTTACGGACGAAATCTGTGAGGCAATCGAGGCGGGTGGATCGAGGTTGTATGACCTGGGCAGCCCTGGGGGCAATGTCCCTGATTTGGCGGGGTTGATTGGACTAGCCAACTGGACGGGATCGGCGGAGGTGGAGGCCGCGGATGGAAAGCAGATAACCGTCGTCTTGGTCAACCAGCAGAAGAACAGCCGAACTATGGCATATGTGGGGATCACGCAGCCTTCCTCCACTCTCATCGCCCCCAGAGTCAGTCGGCGCGCACTCTACAACACGGCTGGGACGGTTGTCAGATGGAAGAAATATGGCGTCATATCACTGCAGAACCCCAACGCCGGGACCGCGACCGTTGACATCAGCTTCTACGCACAGGGCGTGCTAAGCACGCGCGTCGAGGGCTTGGCAATAGGAGCATACGACATGGCAACAGTCAATCTTATGAGTGGAGGGGATGTCCCGCTAGCGGAATTGGATCCCGTCGACGTGGACCCCGGCGACGAAATACGCTGGGAGGGTGCGGTCGTTGTCGAGTCAGATCTACCTATCGCCGGCATAGTGATGCCCGACTACCAGCCTCGGGGAGCGGCCAGCATGTATAACATGATTGATCCTGCTCAGGGTTCCGATACGTTGCACGTGCCTTCGCTGTATCGGGTCGCTTGTGGTTCGAAGTACTGCCCGCTATCACGTCTGTCCGTCATGAACCTCTCCGGCGACCAAGCCGATGTTGATTTCTATTTCTATGACAGGAATGGCGTCCTGGTCGGATCCCTGGGGAAAGGGCTCAGCGGGAATCGAGTGTTCCCGATGAACATGAGCAAGACCGACTACGACTTCTTGGGCAACAGCTTCCAGGGTTCGGTCTACGTGACGTCGAACCAGCCCATTGCAGCCGTTGTGGACACGATGTGGACGGAGACGTATGAACAGAGTACCTACAACGCCATAAACGACTAAGCGACCTTGTTTTCTGCTCTTCGCACAACGAAGGAAGCTATCAGGTTCTGACCCGATAGCTTTTTTCTTGGCTAGGTGCTGACCGCGTACCCACAGCGGCTAGAGATCTTCCACTAGGGCTGCAGAGCGGTACGTTTGTCACTGCCACCGCTGTCGCAGCAGTGGTAGCCAATCCCAAACTATAGTATAACGTAATCGTGGCCAGGCATTGGCGCTACTCGTACTGATCATGGTGGCCTTCGGTTTGGGATACCTTGGGAGGATCCCCAGTCTCGGCCGTCAAGTAGTGGAGCAAGGTGATTGAGACTTGTACACTGCCTCTCCCGTCGCACAGGGAGCATGCGGAGCGGTTTAAGAAGCCAGCCATTAGTGGGCGCGATATTGGCCGCGCATCTTGTTCTGGGTATACTGTATAGCGTTGTCGTCCCCATGTGGGAGGCCAACGATGAGACGGGACACTTCGCGTTTGTCAAGTACCTGGCCAGGGAGAAAAAGTTCCCGCCTCCAGGCCAGAAGACAACCCAATGGCATGATGAGGCTCACAAACCGCCCCTTTATCACCTCATCGCCGCCTTTGCCATTTCCTGGATAGATACCAACGATGGGTTGGAGCCAGAGAAGAACCCCTACAACTTTGCGGGGGCCAACTGGGTCGTTCATTCAGACAGAGAAGGCTTTCCCTATCGCGGCACAGCCCTGGCAATGCATGTGGCCCGCCTGGTATCCGTCCTGATCAGCACAGCTGTGGTGGCGGTCACCTACCTGGTCGGTCGTTTTGTCTTTCCCCAAGACGAGGCGATAGCTACAGGGGCCATGGCTCTCAACGCCTTCTGGCCTAAGTTCCTTTTCCTGGGCGCCGTGGTTACCAATGACATCCTCGTGCCGCTGTTAACCTCCTTGGTCATTCTCTTCCTGCTTCGCATAGCGTACAGGAAGAGCAGCTTGATGGACTTTGTGGGGCTTGGTCTGTGCCTAGCGGGTGGGCTGGCGACGAAAGCTACCGCATGGGCGCTGATTCCCTTGGCTGCCGTGGTGCTGATACTCATCGCCCTGAGAAGGGTACCAGCCAGAGCCCGCTGGTGGCTTCTGCCATTGGTCGGCTTCTGCTTGAGCTCTGTGTGGTTGTGGATGCGCGCTTCTACTCTGCCGGGCGATCTGTTCAGGACGGTGCGCTACGGCAACTACATACGGGACGCAATCACGTTAATCCAGCAGCCACTGCGTCACGCGAGTCGGCTGCCGTGGAACGTACTACCGGATGCTCTCGAATATTGCTCTCGTACGATTTGGGCCTCCTTTGGCTGGGATAATGTAGAAGTCGAACAGTGGGTTCATCACATTTTCATACTGTTATGTCTCGCTGGCGCGGCGGGGCTGATCGCCTTCATGTCCAGAAGATCTAAGACGGGCAGGAGGTTCGGAGCTGTAGTCATCATGCTCGGGGTGCTCTTCCTCTTCGCCCCCCTCATCTATGTTGCTATGATACGCGGATTCCATTTGATGGCCGGCAGATACGCATCCGGAGCCATCCCTCTGCTGAGTCTTCTACTATTCCTCGGCTTGACCCGACTGGTTCCTCAGAGACATACGGGCCTGCTGGCCATGCTCGTCGGAGGAACCTTATGTGCACTGGCGCTGATCATCCCCTTTCGATATATCGCTCCAGCCTATGCGAGACCCCCCATCCTGTCACTGGAGGATATTCAGAACGTCCAGCATCCCCTGGAGGTCAACTTTGCCAACAAGATCGAGTTGCTAGGATACGATATGGATCCTCAGGAACCGACGGTCAGGGGAGCCATCGCGGTGAGTCTGTACTGGCGAGCACTGAACGAGATGGAAGAGAACTACACAGTAGGGGTTCATCTGGTGGGCCCCGACTACGAATCCTACGGTGGCCCGGACAGCTACCCGGCTCGAGGGAACTACGCCACCTCTCTGTGGAAGACAGGGGACATCATACAAGATGCCTACTGGTTACGCATTCCCCGCCAGTTTCCGGCCCCCAGTGCTGCGCGGGTCGAAGTTTCCCTGTATCTTCATTCCAGCGGGGAACGCTTGCCAATCGCCAGTCCTGAAGGAGAAGCACAGGGATACAGCCTTTTTCTGGGCCCTTTCGGCGTGGCACCTGTGGAGGAGACCAAGCACTCCATGCAGCACCCGCTGCACTATACGCTCGGAAATGCAGTGGCGCTGGTCGGCTACGATGTGCCAGATACGATCCCACGCGCTTTGCCTCTGACCCTCTACTGGCAAGCATCGAGCGAAATGGAGCAGGACTATACCGTCTTTGTCCACGTCTTCGACGAGCAGGGGCATCTGTTGGGTCAAGACGACAGCCAGCCGTGTGATGGGCGCTACCCGACCAGCGTGTGGGGGAAGGGACGAATCTTTGACGAAAAACACTATGTCACCATCCCTCGTGCCGTGTCGCCTGGGCGCCGTCAGTTGCGCATCGTGGTGGGAATGTATCTCTTGGAGACGATGGAGCGCCTGCCCGTTTTCGATGCGGATGGAGCTCGTTTGCGCCACGACCAGATAGTTATCCTTCACGACCTGAATATAAGTGAAACCCAGCCCTCGTACATACCGCTCATCCACAAGGAGTAGCTAGTAGGATCGGGAGCCACCCTTCCCCATTCTGACCGCCTGTGGGAGCCACACCACGAGCGAAGAACGAGCCTCACTTAACGCAAGCACTAGGGGCCGGCTGGGCGGTTGGAATGGTGAGATCCCGCTGATCCCCAGAGCGATCTGGAGACATGATCATCTGCGCTGTTCGTCTATGGTCGCCTGTAGAAGAGCCTCGTACTGTTGGGCCGCAGAATGTGGTGTGAAGCGGGATTCCACATGCTGTCGGCCGCGCCTTCCCATTCCTCCGCCCAGTCCGCGATCGCGATACAGACCCAAGATGGCCTCAGCGATCTGCTCAGGGGTCTCTGGCTCCACACATATACCGCAGTCGGCCGTCCGTACCAACTGCCAGGTGTCGCTGGCCTCATCTACTGACGCGACCAGGGGTTTACCTGCTGCCATGATCGTGTAGACCTTGCAGGGGACCGACTGTTCGGTAAGTCCGCGCCGCAACGGAACCAAGCATACGTCAGCCGACGCATACATCTCCGGGACCGCCCCGTGGGGCTGGAAGGGAAGGAAACGGACGTTGTCCAGCTCCATCTTCTCTGCCTGCTTCATGAGACCGTCCTTGGCAGCGCCGCTGCCCACAATGAGGAAGAGCACGTGCGGCTCGTGCGCGAGCAACTGGGCAGCATCGAGCACGCTTTCCAGTCCCTGTGACAATCCAACGTTGCCCGCAAATAACACCACAAAACGGTCGTCCAGATCATGCTGTCGGCTAAAGCTGTTTCGTCTAGGCAAGGTTCTCATGAACTCGGGATCCACGAAGTTTGGAATGACATGGAGCTTGGAATCCGGGACGCCTTTGGCCAGCAAGTTGAGCCGAAAACCCTCTGAGATGACACTAACCGCCGCTGCCTTTCCGTACACAAACTTCTCCAACGTCCGAAAGGCGGCGATTACCTGAGGGTTCGTCATTACCCCCAGGCGAATGGCGATATCGGGATAGATGTCTTGGACGTTGTACACAAACGGGACCCGCCGGAACCTGCTCATGAGGAAGGCGGCGATTCCATTTGTGAGTGGCGGAGACGGAACCAGCACCACATCGTACTGGCCAGCCAAGGTACCTGCGGCCGTTGAAAGCACATTAAAGGTGGCATAGTTCAGCAGTCGTCCCAGCAGGTTCTCCTTACGCTGGGGCACGTAGAGGTAGACACGGCGCACGTCCAGCGGCCCCTGGCGCTCCCGAACCAACAGACGCCCCCGGTACTTTTCCCAGATGCGATTCGTGTCATAATGGGGCAGGCTGGTGACAACCACGATTTCATGCCCGAGCCGGGCAAGTTCCTGCGCCAACTGCGTCATCAACATCCCTGTGGAAGCGATGTCGGGCCTGAAGTAAGTGCTAAGCAGCAAAATGCGCATAACCGCTAACGCTCGGTCAACATCCGATCGAGAATCGCCCGTACTTCGTCTCGATCCTTGCTCGCAAAGTACCACTCAACAGTACGTCTCAGGCCCTGGCTGAACGGGACCTGGGGCTCCCAGCCTAGAAGCCTCCTTGCTAGCGAGTTATCGGCCACCCGGTTAAGTGGGCCGGTGGGCATATTGGGGAGCAGCTTGATCTCTGCCTTGTGGCCGGTGTACTCCAGCACCATCTCGACTGCGTCAATGACCCGAGTGCGCTCCATGGTGCCCAGATTGATCGCTGTCCCGTCGTCTATGTTCTCTGCTGCCAGGATCGTGCCGCGCACGATATCATCAACATAAGTCCAGTTGCGTACCTGGGTGCCGTCTCCCCATACCTCAAAGGGGTCCTGGCCGATGAAAGCCTTGGCGATCATGGCGATAACGGCATGGTTCTCCACGCCCCTCGGCCCGTAAACGGTGAAGTAACGGCACGAGACAGCCTTCATACCATATTCCTTGTGATACGCTTTGAGGGTCAATTCGTTCATCAACTTTGCCCAGCCATACATGTTGTCTGCATCGTAGGGTGGCTTCACCATGTCTTCGGTCAAGTACACTTCCTCATCGGGGTTGCTCTGCAGGAAGTTAGGATAGACACACCCCGAGGAAGCGAACACTATCTTTTCAACTCCGGCACGGTGGCCCTCCCAAAAAACCAAGCCGCCCAGAAGCAGATTGGAGGCTGGTCCCGCCTGATGCAGGTCCACATATCCCCGTCCGCCGTGGTCGGCGGCCAGATGGAAGACAATATCCATCTCTCGGACCGTTTCGCGGGTCACTCCAGGTTCCCGCAGGTCAGCGTGGATGAACTCGATGTGACCGGCGTCTACGCGCTCCCGAATGTTTGCCAGCAGGCCGCTGCTGAGGTCGTCAACGACCCTGATTGATAGCACACCCCTCTCCACGAGTGCATCAACCAGATGGGAACCGATGAACGATGCACCCCCCGTAACCAAAACTCTCTGATTCTTCCAGTTCATTCCTTTTCTTCCTCACGCTATGAGATCTGATGGCTATCAATCCGCTGAGAGCGGAACCACAGCCAGTTGCCAAGACCAGTGTCCTGTAGACGGAGCTACGCGAATCAAGAACTCACGTGCTCTATCCGGGAATTCCCAGATCGCCGAACCGGTCTCGGCATTCAATAGCTCCAATGCAGGTGATACGATGTCATGTACAAAGAAGAGACCCAGACTTGTGAATGTCAAGAGATCCCGCGCGCGATCAGGCCCTTCGGACAACTAGTGTCGTCTGCGTGGAGCGTATTATGAATGCGAACCGTCTCCTGTCTGTGATTTCCTTGTCCACGAGCTGAGCCTCCGTGATCTGATCTATCAACTCGACTAGTTGCTCGCTAGTATAGAAGGACACGACCGGCGGGCCAATGTTTGCCCATGATGCAAACAGCTCGATGCGCCCTGATGCCATCCTGGCAACGAAGCTTTTTGTGAAGAACACAACGTCCATCAGAAGAGAGGGACAGAATGTCGGCTCAAATACCAATAGATGCCCACTGTCCTTGAGTAGTCTCAAGGCATTGCGTATTGCCTGTTTCGCAAGCTCTCGTGACTGCCACCTTGTTCCACCTACGAGGTGGTGCAACACCGACCCCATTACGGCGAAATCAAAATCATCTGCAATACTTGCTATGGCATTGTCGTCTAGAATCGAGCCAAGCACAGTACCACATTCCAGCCTTTCCTTTGCCTGTGCCAAGTATTTCTCACTAACATCCATTCCGACGAGCTTCTCAACTGGGGTGCTGTCCCTTATCAATTGTAGTATATTGCCATTCCCGCAGCCAATATCTATCAGAGTAGCCCCCGCTCCTGGGCAATATCTGTTGATCATCTCGACAATGTAGGTGTATCGGGCTGTGGAATACTCTGGCGTGAGACTATCGAAGTAACGTACCGTCGTCAAATCTTCCATATTGGATCCGGCACCTTTTTGCTGTGTCTGTTCCCTTCGGCAATTCTGCCAGAGGCCTGATGTCAGCTGGCACGCTGACGGCCGGGCTTCTTGGACGCACACCCCGCGCTACTGCTGCACCGCGCGCCACCATGAATCGTCTTGCTCCCATCCGAATTCGATGAGGAAGTCCCCAATAAGCTCCCTGTAGATCTGTTTCAGTTTGGGCGTGAAGTGGTTTGTCCAATCTCCGGCCACGCCCTTGCGAAAGAAACTGCCGCTGCTCTCCTGACCCGGACTTCGCCCCCTGCTCAGTCTATGGAAACTATGCGTGTCAACTATGTCCCGGATCCTGTCGGGCGAGCTGTCCAGTTCGAAATGCTCGGCAACGCGCGTCATCGTCGCCATAGGGTCAGCGAGCATTTGCTCGTATCGCAGTTCGAGGCTCGCCTTCGGATCGCGATTCTCGTGCCACGAGCGAACCCAATCTCTGTATGCCAGCAACGTCCGCTCAGCGAACGCCATCAGTCCCTCAGGCACTGACAGGTTCACATAGACCGAATGCTCTGGGTGCCAAGGCGTCCGCTGCACATAGAACAAGTGGCTCACAGCGACGTCGCGCAGATCGCGGTATAGCACTACGTAGCTCACGCCCGCTGCGCGCAATAGCTCGACATTGTGCTGAGAACCGTGGACATGCATCTTGGTTACTACGAGCATATCTTCGAGCCGCGAGAAGATGTCGGTTGGCAGATCGTAGTCGTGACTCCCGCCGGTCGCCAGTTCATAAGCAGCTACATCAGATATGAGCAACTCGTGAAAGCCGGGGTAGCTGGCAATCATCTTCTTCAACCAAGTCGTGCCACTCTTGGGCAACCCGGCGATGAAGAGCACCTTCTGCGGGTACAGATGCCCCAACTGCCGAAAGCCCTCACGGCACGCTCGAGCCTGGACCACGTAGCGGGGATAGACTCCTATGCGCTTGGCCATACGAGCGAGCCGTGGCGGCAGATGTGACCTAGCCAAGCCTTCTAGTGACCCAGCAGCAGACATGCAGTCCCCCGTCCCGGGGCAGCACGACGGATCGCGCAAATCCGAGTACAGATCTAGCAAGTATCTCCCGGACTATCATTCGTTCTCTACGGAAAATCCGCCGGAGTGATCGGCCGGCACATCTCGGCTGTGCACACCGCAGTCGCATCTTGGGTACCGGCGGTAGCGAGGTCTACAAGTATCCCAACTCCTCCAAGTGACGCCTAATGGCCTCATCCTCTTCATAACTATACGTCCGCAAGTTGATGCTCTCGGCTATAGCTTGATTCTTCTTTTGCCACATTACTAGCTCGCTCTTCAACCTGTCGGCCTCTTCTAACTGTACATGAAGTAGATTCCGTTGCTCTGGTGGGTCCTCAACTAGGTCCAGCAGGATACTCCTTTGTCGAGGCGCGTGCCGTCTGAAAAACCAGAGAGAGTTACTTAGTATCTTCCCTAGCATGCCCTGTTTGATGACATACGCCACCAGCGAACTGATCGTACGGAATGAACGCGGAGGGGGCCGCGTCTCAATGTACTTCCAACGCTCGCCACGAACAGATAGATGCACATTCTGGAAATCTAGAGCCCGGGTCTCTGAATAGACGTGCTCGCGAAGCTTTGTCTGTTCGCCGCGTAGTAGAGGCAGCAAGCTCTTGCCCTGGATAGATCCAATCTGCTTCGCAAACTCACCCATCCCCACCGCATCCAAAATCGTTGGACAGAGATCAATCAACTCTACCAACGCACCGATTTCGCGCCCAGCGAGTTCATTACCGGGGAACTTCACGATCAAGGGAACGTGAATCAACTCCTCATAGGGAACATTGCCGTGGGAGAACAACCCGTGTTCGCAGAAAGCCTCTCCATGATCCGCTGTGACGATCAGCAAGGAATGATCATAGAGGCCAAGAGACCTAAGCTCCGTCAGCATCTGCCCAATCTGATGGTCATTATAGGATATTTCGCTGTCGTATAGCTCTATCAACCGCTCCGCATCCTGCTCCGAGGCTTTTCTGATACTCTGGCGACTACCGTCAACGTCGCCGTCGTAGTTTTGTTCAACAAACTTGTCAAAGCCTGGTGGCGGATCATATGGAACGTGCGTGTCAATGGACCAGATGAACGCGAATCTGTTGCCACCCTGGGTGCGTCTCAACCAGCGAAAGAGGTACATATTGATGTCTTCAGAACGAGGCACAACAATGCGAGTATGACCATCAAGATGCCCCAAGCCTTCCTCTAGCGCTGTTGAGGCGCGTCGCCGACTCCTCAGACTCTCGTCTCTAAACAGCTCCACAAAGTGCCCGAATCCCTGCCCAAAGCCGCCAGCGATGGAAATGTTGGCCATGGCGGAGAATGCGGCCGTATCGAATGCCGTATCCTGTAAGAATTCCGGTAGTCTAGGGATCGACGAGGAAAACCCATTGACACGCGTCTGAGTGCCGTGCACGGAGGGATAGGCCCCTGAAAGGATCGAGGCCGCTGCCGGCCTGGTCCACGTAGCCGGTGTGTAGCAATTTCGGAACAACACACCCTCGGCCGCCAGTTGGTCAATGTTGGGCGACGTTTTGCGCTCGTAACCGTAGCAGGACAGGTGGTCGGCGCGCAGAGCATCTAGTACATATAGGATAACGAGCATAGGCCTACATCCCGCACGGTGCCGCTGGCCAAACGAGTTCTGTATAGATGCGGGCGAGTTCGGAGAAGAACTTTTCGAAAGAGAAATGCGTCGTTAGAAACCGTCTGGCCTCTTTTCCCATCCTCAGACGAAGAGCCTCATCTCCTTGTAACGCGACCAAGGTCCCTGCAAGTTCCTCGATATCGTTCTTGTCCAACAGAATGCCGGATTTCCCGTTCTCAAACTGCTCAGCTATGCCACCGCTGGCAAATGCCACGACGGGCTTTTCCATGGCCATCGCTTCCAGCACCACGCCGGGGAAAGGATCTTCGTGGGTGGGTAGATGGACCATTACATCGCAGGCAGCAATCATTCTCGGAATATCGCTACGAAGCCCCGTGAGAAAAAACTGATTGGATAGACCACTCTCCGATATCCGGCGAGCTATTCCATCATAGTATTCCTCGTGACCGGCAACCTTGCCCCCCACAAGTAAGTACGCAATCTGCGAATCACCAGATCTTTGCTTTATGTATTCGGCGGCTCTAACTAGAGCTATCTGATTCTTATTCGGGGTGAACTTTGAAACTTGGCCCACCAAGAAAACGGCCGAATCAATGCTCAACTCACTACGTATCTCATCCTTGCTCTGTACAGCCGGCGGATCGAACCGTTCCATATCCGGTCCTGGGTTGTAAAGCGTTCGAACATTGTCTGGCTCGCCGGGAAATATCCAGCTTCTGACCGCCTCGGACACGCATAGAATCCGATCCGAGAAACGCCGCGCTATCCAACTCACTGCGCGCCGTGCGAAGGCTGGCCTCGTCAGGATAACCCGCACATGACAGATTGTCCTTGCCCCGCCGATCTTGCCCGCGACAAGGCCTGGGAAGTAGGTGATTTCGTTCGCATGGACGATATCAACACCCTGTTCCTTGATCAAGGCTACCAGCTTGATGATGAGGCGAATTGTTGAGAACAGGTACCTCACCCAATAGATGGGAAACCAACGGCGATGGATCTCCGTGAAGGGGATAATGTGCACGCTTATCCCCTCCCTAGCGTACCAATCAACTATACCCCCCTCGCGTGGTAGCACCACGATTGGCACGCCCCCTTGTGCTTTGAGCCCCCGAGCTGTTCTGAACATCATCTGAACAGCCCCCCCCTGCACGTGGGTGGCAGAGCTGAAGAAAAGAGCTTTGGGCCCGGTCTCGTCAACAGAGCTTTGTTGCGCCCTGCCAGAAGGAACGCCTTTGCTAGGTTCCGTGTGATAATGACCTCGACTAACTTCTATTGCGTTGGAGTCTTCCACAGCATACCACCCCTTCCAGAGAAAGTCAGGCTTGCTCAGTCTAGTCATCGCTTGAGACGAACAAGGGTGAATGGCACGATCGCAGTTCCTACTCTACACTCATAGATCAGCTTCAAATCTCCGGAGCAATGTATCGTAGTATGTCAGATCTTCCTCGCTGAAGTAGCTTACCCATTGTCGAATTCCGCCATCCCTGGCAAATCTAGCCGTCCTGGTTTCAGAGCCTGGAATGGTCTCTTCGACTTCCCGCACTTTCTGAAGGCTCGATCGACGTATCGCCTCGCGTACGATATCTTCAGGCACACTAGTATCCAGCACACTAAGTATGCGCCTGAATTCGCTCAACGTGTTTCTTCGTAGGTCTTCGTACCTCACAACTAGCGTCCAATGGTCACGCCAGGACGTGTAATGCCTGAACCAGTCCTCCAGTCCCCGGTGTTCGTCTCTTATGAACTCGGTGAAGCCACCAGTGTACGTGCGCTTGCGGTCCTTTTGATAGTGGTAGAAGGAGACCATCACATCACGTGGGTCACGGACAATCCCTATGGATTGCTTTCCCCGAAAGATCGGTAGATAGTGCTTATGCGTCTTGACGATGCGCGGGATGGTGGAATGCGGCCAGCGCCCAAGAAGACTGTTGGCACCGAGTGCTGGCATTGTCTCATTCAACAGTGGGAAATCAACCTCCCTGCCATTCCATTCGCGCAAGCTTATCAAGTTGCATAGCATAAACCGAACCCACGTACTGCCCGATCGTGGAAAAGAAGCAAGTACGATATCTTCGGGGCGCATCCCTGCAAAACCAAGCAGGTAAAGAGCCACTAGCTTGATGCGCGAGGAGATCATTCTTCAGTCCTCGCTCAACCCGTAGAGTGCACCGTAGGCCTTTGTTGACTTCTCTAGGGTAAACGGTGTATTCATGAAATGCTCTTCAGCTGATGATCGATCGAGCGACGCACTCATAGCTGCTAGAATGTGCTCGGCATGCTTCTCTACATGGCCAGCTGGGGCCATGAGGATCGACGAAGGGAAGTACTCCGCGATTTCCATAGTCTGAGGGATGTCGCTCGCTACGGCTGGGAGCCCAGCTGCTAGGGCTTCCAGCAGTGCCCCAGGCAGTCCTTCCCGCAGGGAAGGGAAGAAGAAGACGTTAGAGGCGAGGAGCAATCGGGGGACGTCTGTCCGCAAGCCCGCCATAGCAGATATGTCTTTCAGACCATAGTGGTCGATTAGAGTGACGATTTCATGACGTAGGTCGCCATCCCCAACGAGAAGTAAGCGAATGCCCGTATGCTTCTCATGAGCCAGGCGAGTCGCCTCTACTACAGCCCCGTGATTCTTGTGCCGTGAGAAGCGAGCGACATTTATCACTATCCGACTATCAAGCGGCCAGCCAAATTCCTGTCGTACCTCACGACGCTCAACTGCGCCTCGAAAGGGAAACCAGGCTACCCCATTGTAGATCACTCTACAGTCACGTGAGGACGACCAGGGCGGGGGGAACACGTCATCCAAAGTAGATTGTGACACAGCTACTACGTGAGTAGCATTGGAGTTGATCAAGGTACGCATCAGCCAAATGAACGCAGGATTGAACGTGACCCTCCGCGCTCGATCAAGGGCATTTCGAAAGCTGGCGATCCTGATCGGCACATGGTGCGTTCGCGCGAGCCACAGGACTAGGCCACTCAGCACGTGCGGGAAACTGTTCACGACATCATATTGCCCCCTGCGCAACAGAGCCGAGAACTTGGGTATGAAAAGGGCAGAGCGTGCGGGGACAAGGTGAACGGTCCCTCCAATGTTGTCGACTTCGGCCTGCAATTGAACCAGCCCGCGGCCAACAACGCAGAAGTCACAGCGTACAGGGTATCTCTGGCCCAACTGACCACAGACCTCTAGGGTCCGCAGTTGGGCACCTGCACGCCTTAAGCTGCCAAACACAAACAATATCTTCTTCACCTGAGCCTTCCTCACTCCACGCCAATCAGACTACTATTCCGACCCTCTGATAGTGATACTACTGATGCCCAGGAAAACAGTACCTGCATGGATG
>CAZNMJ010000083.1:0-13073 GCA_964573815.1 uncultured Anaerolineales bacterium | reverse complement strand
CCGACGCCGTCTACCTCCAGGGGCTGGACATCATTGAGGAAAGACTGGGGTAATGTGACTGGTACTACTACATGCACGACGGGCTGGGGAGCGTGCGGCACCCGATCGCGATCTCAACCGTCATCCTTCAGGATAGTCAGAAGTTGCTCCGGGGTGACGATGTTGAGCCCGGACCTCCTCCCCACCACAGAGTCGCGCATCAAATGCCTCCGCTCCAGCGTTACCAGGTACTCTACCTCAGCCCGAACCGCGGCGGCGACGACGGGAGCATCCTTGAGGTTGACGTATGAAGCTGCCTCTTTCAGTTCCGCATGCGAGGCATCGGGCGTAATCTCTGGAGATAGCAGACTCACGAACTCCTCATAGGCATCGACAGCGCGAGCCGCTTTTGCTTCAAGACTTCTACGTACCTCTTCAAGGACATATCGGCTGACCACTACTGTAAGCTCGCCCCGGATCCCTCTGCGGATTATCTCGCGCGATGCGCCTCGACTCGAGTAGCTGGCCGAGAACAGGACGCTGGCGTCAAGGAAGACTCTAGTCATTATCGTCTTTTACTTGCTTGCCGTAGTCTTCCTCCACCATGTGCCCTCTGATCTCGCTCCCGGACTCGAACAGGTCCTCAAGAGAGATGCCCTGCTCCTTCAGCGCTTCCCCCACTCGGTCCAGGGCGTCCATAGCCAGGACCTCGCGAGGGGAGATCAGAATTCCATTCTCCGTCTCGATAAACGCCACTATGCCCCCCTCTTCGATCCCCAGTTTCCTGCGAAGCTCCATGGGGATGGTCACTTGACCCCTTCGCTGGACTCTGCCCAGTTTCACCTCTTTAGCCATCACAGACTCCTTGCTTGATCATACTTTCTGAAATCATGATACTCCATCTATCAGCGCTTGTCAAGTCCGCTAGCACATCGCGCACTTGGATCGCCGTGCCGGTGCCCATCCCTTCCTGGTGGCTACTCACTCTCGGTGTCCAGAGATCGAGCATGAGGGACAACCGCTACTCAAGATTGTGAGGCTCATCGCAAGCGGATCGAGGGAACAGAGTGATGAAGGAGGAAATCGATTCAACGGATAGCGTACACTGACTGATCAGGTACGCTGTGGCAGTAGTCCAGTCCGACGACGCCACCTCGCCTGGCATGGCGTCCGACACACTGCAGCTTGCGCACGCAGCCACTTCTATGCGGGCACCCACTGTAGGACAAGTTGTTTACTTGTCCTACGGCCGCCAGGGCCGGCTGGCCGAATCGGGCGATCAACTCCAAGCCCCTCGGCGTCTCGTCATCTGTGGGCGATGCCGCGTAGCTCACCTAGGCCGGCATGGCCCTCCTCGATCATGAAGGCCTTCATCTGGTCGAGGATGGCCTCAAAAACCTCCGGGCCTCCGTAGCGCACCGCCGAGCCGATCCCCACCGCCGTGGCCCCCGCCATCACCATCTCCAGGGCGTCACGCCCGTCGCTCACCCCGCCGATGCCGATGATGGGTATCTCCACCGCTTCATAGATGTCGTACACGCAGCGCACCGCTATGGGGCGGATGGCGGGACCGGAGACCCCGCCCACCCTGTTGGCCAGGACCGGCTGGCCTGAGTAGATGTCGATGATCATCCCTGGCCCCAGGGTGTTGATAGCCGCGATGGCGTCAGCACCAGCTTCTTCCACGCTTCGGGCGATGGCGGCGATGTCGGTGACGTTGGGGGAGAGCTTGACGATGAGGGGTACCGAAGTGACTTCCCTGACCGCTGCCGTCACCCGCGCTGCGTCACCGGCGTCGCAGGCGAAGGGCCGTCCGAACTCATGGGATACGTTGGGGCAGGAGATGTTTAGTTCGACGAAATGGGGCTGGGCCTCACTGATCTTGCGAGCCACCTCTGCAAAGCCCTCCACGGTCTCCGCGAAGATGGAGGCCACCAAGGGAACACCGAGGGGCTCCAACATTTCCCTGGCCCGCCCGACGATCTCCACTTCTTCGTCGACACCGGGGTTGGCGAGGCCCACAGCATTGATGAGGCCATGGCCCCAGTCCAGCACCGTGGGGTTGGCGTGGCCCTCCCAAGGCGAGGGGCCGCAGGACTTGGTGGTCACCATGCCGGCGCCGCTCTGGGCGACGCGCTTGAGGAGTTCGGCACCTGTGCCCAGGATGCCTGCTGCCAGGACCAGCGGATTGCGCAGACACACGCCGCAAAGCTCCACCGAGAGGTCGGGCTCAGCCATCCTTGCTGGTCCTCTCCAGGAAGGCGAGCACCTCTTCTCGTTGCTCGGTGGAGATCCTCCCATGCTCAGCCAGGATGTGCAGCATCTCCTTCAGTCCGAGGACGGAGTGGAGACGGTATCCCTTCTCGGCCAGTTCCTCCCCTCCGCGCTGTTCCCGGTCTACCAGCACCACCACGTCCTCTACCACGAGGCCCACTTCCTCGAGGGGAGCAATGGCTCTCAGTTTGCTCAGCCCTGTGGTGATGAGGTCGTCCACAACCACCACGCGCTCACCCTCGTGGAACTGCCCCTCCACGCCCTTCCTGGTGCCGTACTCCTTCGCTTCCTTGCGGGTGTACATCAGGGGCAGGCCCATCTGCATGGACACAGCGGTGCCGATGGGCAGAGCGGCATAGGGGATGGCGGCCAACCGGTCGAAGGTGAGCTTGCGCAGGATCTCCACATAGGCCTGGGCCACCTTTCTGAGTAGTCTAGGGTCGGAGACGAGAAGGCGCAGATCCAGGTAGATGGGGGAGCGTTGCCCGGAGACCAGGGTGAAGTCGCCGAAGCGCACACAGCCTAGCTCGTGGAGAGCGAGGGTCAGTTCCTCTTTGAGTGAGAGAGCGCGAGCTTTGGCCGTGCTGGCCTTAATCCGTCGGCGTCCCTGGTTGATGCGGTCCCGCAATTCCTGGGCGGCGAGACGTGGGCCGGGAGCGTAGATGACGCTGCGAGAGGCGTTGATGATCAGTCCTTGGCCGTCTGCGTCCAGGCCCGCGGCCAGTGCTTCTTCCAGGTCGCCGCCCTGAGCGCCAATCCCCGGCACGAGGATCCACGCGCGAGGGGCCATGGCACGGATCCTCCGCAGGACTTGAGGATAGGTAGCCCCCACCACCAGGCCTAGACCCCACCCCACCGCCTTCTCGGACACTACTTCATACAGGGGACGGCCATCGCATATCAGGGTTTGAAAGTCCTCCGCCCCTGGGTTGGACGTGTGGCAGAGGAGGAAGAGACCCTTGCCGGGGTATTCTGTGAAAGGCTCCAGCGAGTCGTAGCCTAGATACGGGTTGACCGTGATGGCATCCGCTCCCCACACCTCGAAAGCCGCCCGGGCATAGGCACGGGCGGTGGAGCCGATATCTCCTCGCTTGGCATCGAGAATGACCGGTATCTCGTCGGGGATGTGGTCGATGGTTTTCTTCAACGACTCTAACCCCGCCAAACCCTCGGCCTCGTAGAAAGCTATGTTCGGCTTGTAGGCGCAGACCAGATCGCGAGTGGCGTCGATGATGCTTTTATTGAAAGCGAAGAAGGGGTGCGGTTCGTCCAGCAGGGAAGGGGGGAAGCGAGAGGGATCGGGATCCAAGCCCACGCAGAGGAGGCTGTCATTCTTCTTCGCTGTGGTGACCAGCTTCTCGAAGAAATCCATGTTCCTCCTCGATCTCTGCTCTCCAAGTGAGATCCTACGCCTTGCCCAAGACTGCGGCCAGGAGCGCCATGCGGATGTACATCCCGTTCTCCATCTGCCGGAAGTAGGCCGCCCTGGGATCGGAATCGATGGCGTAACTGATCTCTCCCACGCGGGGCAACGGGTGCATGATGATCATCTTCTCCTTGGCGTTCTCCATCAGCTCCGGCGTAATGACGTAAAGGTCCTTCGCCTCCTCGTACTGCGAGAGGTCCGAGAAACGCTCCTTCTGCACACGGGTGATGTACAGCACGTCCACCTCGGAGATGATCTCAGCCACGTCGTATGTCTCCGTTACAGGCAGCTCGTGTTTCCTGATCTCATTCATCACGTCCAGGGGCAGGCGGAGGATCTCCGGCGACACGAAATTGAACTGCACGTCGTACAGGCAGAGGAGTCTGGCCAGGGAATGGACGGTGCGCCCGAACCTCAGGTCGCCCACCATACCCACCTTGAGGCCCTCTATCTGTCCCAATTCCTCCTTGATAGTGAAGAGGTCCAACAGGGCTTGCGTGGGATGCTCACCGATGCCGTCTCCACCGTTGATGACGGGCTTCCGGGCGTAGTCGGCCGCTATCTGGGCCGAACCCATCTCCGGGTGGCGGATGACGATCACGTCGGCGTAGGACTCGAGGGTGCGGATGGTATCGGGCAGCGATTCGCCCTTGGAGACGCTGGAGAACTGCACCCCCTGGGTGATGGGGATCACGGTTCCTCCCAGGCGAGATATGGCGGCGATGAAGGAGGAGCTGGTGCGGGTGCTGGGTTCGTAGAAGAGACAGGCGAGTACGGTGCCTTTCAAGAGATCGGTTGATCCCACCCGTTTCACTATGGCGCGCATCTCTTCCGCGACACCGAAGATGTGTTCCAGATTGTCGCGGGTGAACTGAGCCACTGAGATGATGTCCTTACCGTAGAACCCGTTCTCCAGGTTTGGGGCCAGGCCCACCTTCTTTCTGTTGTTATTTGGTGAAGTTCTCTCTTCCGCTGTCATTATCCTCCAATCTCCTGAAATTGATATGTCGGACAATGAGTCCGATCCTTCAGCAGAGAGTCATCTGCTCACTGGGTTGATTCACTCCGCAGTGCGCTATGGAGTGAAAGGTCTCTGGTCGGCGCCTGGGCAGAAAAAAAGGACTCACCGTTGGGAGTCCTTTTCCAGGTAGGCGTGGCTCGGGCTTTGTGCTGCTGTCTCGGTATGCACATGATTATGCTCAAAAAATAATTATACAACAATATCCAAACAAATGCCAACTCGGCACTTCCCTGCCTCTCTCGTCGGCGACATGCCCACTCAAAGGGTGTAGAACTCTATCAGTCGCTTTTCCGCTTCGCCCTCGATGCGAGCCACAACCTCCACGTAGGCCACGATGCTGGAGTTGCGCAGCTTGCGCTTCAGTAGTTCATCCACCAGGAAGATGCCGGCGGAGTTGCTCATGGTGATCTCCACGCGGACTGGCTTCTCCTGTCCCGCCGTGAGTTTCACCTTGTCCACAGCCGCAGCCGACACTGTGTGGATGTTCGTGGCGCCGGCCTCGAAGGGGATGCGCGAGCGCCCCTCCGTCATATCCAGTGCGTCGGCCACTTTCACCGTTCCCGCCTCGATGGTCAGACAACTCTGGTCCCAGTGGTGGGCACTGATGGCGTGGAGGATTTCCGAGACCATGATCGTGCGCTCAGGGATGTCGTACAGGCCATTCAGCAACTCCTTGGCCTTGGGATTCGCCAGGCTGATGGAATAGGTCTCATGGTTGTCTCGATGGACGGAGATGCCCAGGTCGTGGAGGCAGGCCGCGAGCACCACGATTACCTCCGCGTCATTTTGGGTGAGGCCGTAGTTGGTGGCCACACTCATCTCGATACCCGCGTCGGCCAACATCCTCACCAGCTTAAGGGCCATGTTGGCCACGATCTTGATGTGCACTATACCGTGATCGGTAAACTGAAGGCGGTCAACGGAGTTGATGTTGACACAACGCCACAGCTGCAAGAGCTCCTGATCTTGATTGACGCGCTCCACCACCTGTTGTAGTATCTGGTTTTGGCGGACCGGAATTCGGAAGTTCATCTGTCTTCCCCTTTCAGCGTTCTGCCTCCGCCCCCGTTTGTGTCAGTTCCCTGGCTAGCTACCGTGCGGGCAGGACAGACTAGTCAAGCCGAGATTACGTGCTCCTGTGCACCAACCGAAATGGAGGCCTTGGTGATTATATCAGTTGTGGAGGTGGGACATCAATACAGTGGGGCTGTTGCGCGAGATGTTGAGGGATATGGCCTCGTTTTCGCGGAGAGCCCAGTTCAGATTCTGGTTTCTCTGTGCGGCACCTCTGCATCATGCGCAAGGCGGGTGCGCCGTCGGTGGCGTCGCGGGAGGGGTTGCGTAGGGTGACTTACCCCACTTTCCCGTTGCATACCGGCTTGACACTCCCGGTGGGGCATGCTGATCATTCGAGGGCCCTGACAACCAGCCGGTGAATCCCGCGCGTTTCCTGCAATAGGCGCTATACTTGACATCTGCAGCAGTCATGGTATAATCCCATTCGTTGTGCTAGGCGCAGGTCTTTTTCACGGCCAACATTCTGAGGTGAAAGGGAGATAATATGGACAAATGGCACCTCGAATCGCCCCTCTTTTCCGCCCTAACCAAGCAAGAGAGGCGTAGCATTTCCGCCGAGATGCGGTCCGAGACCTACCAAAAGGGGGAACGCATCACTGTGGAGAATGCACCGAGCGAGGCGATGTACTTCGTCGAATCTGGCTGGGTGCGCATCTTCTCAGAGCAAGCCGGCAGGAAGGTGATTCTGGCCAACCTGGGTACAGGGGCCATCTTGGGAGAGGTGGACTTGCTGCTCGACCGGCCCTACTCTACTACTTCTGAGGCGGCGTCCGAGGTTGAACTCCTGTGTCTGGGCAAGTCTGACCTGCAGGCGGTCATAACCAGGGAACCATCGATAGGGCTCAAGTTGAGCGCCGCCTTGGGCTCCAAGGTGGTTCAGGTGACGCAGTATCTGGCGGAATATCGCCTGCCGGAAATCCCCTTCTTCACCCAGTTGTCCATGGAGAGTCTGCTGGGCCTGGCGGAGAGGCTGCAAGTAGAGACGTACGAGAGGGGCGACACCATCTGCTGGCTAGGGGAGCCCGGCGAGGCGATGTACATCATCGAGACGGGAGAGGTAGAGGTGATTCTCGCGGCAGAGAGCGACGAAGTCCCTCTGCCTTTGACCGAGGGTGATCTCCTGGGCGAGATGGCCTTGCTGGCGAACAAGCCCCATGCTGCAACCTACAGGGCTGCCAGCGACGTTGTGCTGTGGGCTCTGTCGCGCGCCGACTTCGAGGAACTGGTGTCCGAGCACCTCATGGTGCGGCAGGCTTTGTCGCGAGCGCTGAGCGAGCATCTCAGCCCCGAGGACCGGGCTATGGCCGAGCAGCGGCTGGAGACCATCCCGCTCTTCACTGATCTGCCGCCTGACGTCATATCGAGCGTTGGGCAGCGGCTGGTTCTGCAACACTATCCTCAGGGGGAGTTGGTCTTCTCTGAGGGTGACCCAGGTGATAGCTTGTACATCATCGAGATGGGAGAGATGAAGCTGGCCGCAGAGACCGCGGCTGGCGAATCTACCGTGGCCTGGCTGGAGGCCGGCGATTTCTTCGGTGAGATGGCTCTCCTGACGGGCAAGACCCGCTCGGTGAAGGCGCAAGCCATGACCGACACCAACCTCTGGGTTCTTTACAAGAACGACTACGACGTCCTCATGGTGGACCACCCCTCGGTCAGCGTCGCCTTGGGCAAGGTCCTCAGCGAACGGTTGACTGCTGGCTTCCAAGAGACTCGTCCGCGCGCCACTCCCGCCAGGATGCGTGAGATACCCGTGCTGGCTGAGCTTACGGGTTCTGAGTTGGCAGACGTCACCCGGCGGCTGCGACCGCTGGAGCCACAGGCCGGCGACATCCTGTTCTCCCAGGGAGAGGCCGGCGAGACGATGTACTTCGTGGAATCGGGTCAGGTGGAGCTGCGGGGGCGGAGCGCGGAGGGACGCACCTCCTTAGTCCTGCTGGGGGCTGGCGAAACGGTGGGTGAGACGGCCCTGCTCACCGGCAAGCCCCGCGCAGCCACCGCCCGCGCTGTCACGGATCTTCAACTGTGGGCGCTGGAGAAGGCTGATTTCGATGCGCTGACCCTGAAGTACCCTCGCTTCGCGTTGGCCATCAGCAAGGCCCTCAGCGAGCGCCTTGAAGCGATGTCAGTGGCCGAGGCAGTGCCTGCCAAGCCCGCGAAAGCCGTCCCGGCAAAGCCGGTGGCCAAGCCTAAGAGGGAACCGGCAAGGCTACCAGCGACGGCGGGTCTGGTCAGCAGCCTACAGGGCCTCGGTACCTGGCTGGTGACCAGGAGCGCCAAGGTCAAGCTCCGCCTGGCCGTGGTTGGTTTTCTCATCCTCTGGCTCTGTGGCATAACTTTGCCTGCGACCGTGATCTCTTCGGTACCTCTAGAGAAGAATGATCTGATGGCGGTCTTCGAGACACCGGTGCCGGCGGAGACACCTGCAGTGGAGGTGCCGGGGGCAGAGCCGGTGGAGAGGATGGAACCGACGGACACGCCCACGCCCACCGAGACGCCCATCCCTGCGGAACCCACGAAGCAGGGAGGTGGTGAGCCAGCCGTGAATCTGGCCCTTGTGCCGACGGAGACACCGACACCGGTGCCTCCCACCTTGACGGCGACGCCGGTGCCACCTGCTCCCACGCAGCCGGCACCGACCCCCACTCCGTCTCCTGTGGAGGCGGCTGGGAACTTGATGGCAGCGTCGAGAGCGACGGCGCCGGAGGTGAAGGTGTATGACAGGTACGGCCTGGTACGTGACTTGGCGTGGGCTCAACACTACTATGGTGCCTGGATTGAGTTCGCTCAGCCCGGAGGAGGTGAGAGCTACCGTATCGTTGAACTGAGGGAGAGGTCTGGTCCATCCAATATCGATGTCACGGTCCTCGACGAGAACGGGGACCCCGCCCCCAATGTGATGCTGCATTTCAACTGGCCAGGAGGCGAAGTGCAGCAGGCCACCAACGGCGAGGGCAAGGTGGGGTTCGCCCTGGGGCCCGGCTCGTATATCTATGATCGGGAGGTGGGAGGTCCCCATTGCATTCGCGTCCTCAGCGACTACTCTTCGGACGTCGCGAGGAACTGCGGCATGCTGGCGGGAACGCCGCATGACCATCTGGACATAGTCTTTCAGTTGGTGCGGACGGGGCGGTAAGATGCCCCCAATCCTCTTCAACCAAGGGAGGGCGAAAGCCCTCCCCTTCTAGTTCTCTCAACGATGGAAGAAAGGAGCGACAATGGCTGAGAAGATCACCGTGAGCGTCATCAAGGCCGATGTGGGAGGATACGTGGGTCACTCCAGCATGCATCCGGCATTGATGGAGGAGGCAGAGGAGAAGCTGGAGGACGCGAAGCGGCAACGGCTCTTGGTTGATTTCCACGTCACGCGCGTTGGAGATGACCTGGAGTTGATCATGACCCACCGCAAAGGCGAAGATAATCCGGAGATCCATGAGTTGGGCTGGAATGCCCTGTCCGCAGCTACGGATGTCGCCAAGAGTATGAAGCTATACGGCGCCGGACAGGATCTGCTCAGCGATGCTTTTTCTGGCAATGTGAAGGGCATGGGCCCCGGCGTGGCGGAGATGGAGTTCCAGGAACGTGCCTCCGAGCCGATCCTTATCTTCATGGCCGACAAGACCTCCGCCGGGGGGTGGAACATGCCTCTGGTGAAGATGTTCGCCGATCCATTCACCACCATTGGATTGGTGATCTCTCCTTCGATGCACGAGGGCTTCCGATTCGAGATTCACGATGTACTCGAGAGCAGGCGGATTCACTTCGACTGCCCGGACGAACTCTACGATATGCTGGTCTTCGTTGGCGCGCCAGCGCGGTACATGATCAGGGCGGTCTATCATCGACGAACGGCAGAGATCGGTGCTGTCTCCTCCACCCAGCGTCTCAGCCTCATTGCCGGACGGTACGTGGGCAAGGATGACCCCGTGCTCGTCGTGCGCTCCCAGGGGGCTTTCCCGGCCATTGGGGAAATCCTGGAGCCCTTTTCCTTCCCCCACATGGTGGAGGGCTGGATGCGCGGTTCCCACCATGGCCCCCTCATGCCCGTGTCTGTCCCTCAGAGCAACCCCAGCCGCTTCGACGGCCCGCCGCGGGTCGTTTGCCTGGGGTTCCAGTTGTGCAACGGCTCTCTGGTGGGCCCGAGGGATATGTTCGACGATCCCAGCTTCGACGAGGCTCGCCGACAGGCTAACCTGGCTGCAGAGTACCTGCGGCGCCACGGGCCTTTCGAGCCCCATCGTCTGCCTCTGGAGGAGATGGAATACACCACCATGCCTGAGGTGGTGAAGAAGCTGGAGGGACGATTCGAAGCTCTGGAAGACTGACGGTAGTGCGATCGAGGCGCCTGCAATGTACTGGCCTATGAAAGGGCGGTGTTGAGCTGGGGCCGTGATCGCCCCCACTTCGATGAGGCTCGCCCTGGCGGGATCACCCTCCTCACTCGTCTAGACCAGAGAGATCCACAGGCTGAATGGCTCTGATGCGGAGATCGCTGATGTGGCGCACAGGTTGGGTCATCGGTGTTGCTGCATTGGCA
Organism: uncultured Anaerolineales bacterium; assembly: GCA_964573815.1. Lineage (GTDB taxonomy): Bacteria > Chloroflexota > Anaerolineae > UBA7937 > B3-Chlor > CAYGAW01. The sequence goes on along the minus strand of CAZNMJ010000083.1, from coordinate 2,759 downwards.
GCGATCGCTCTCCACCTGGTCGCTGGCTATCTGCCAGAGGAAGCCGCGTGGAGCGTCTGGCCTTACACGTCGCTGCCGGCGGCATTGGGGTGGTTGGGGGCCCTACTGGTCGCCTCGCTGGCTTTGCCGCCCGTCAATGATAGTGTGGGCCGCTGGGCCCATCGCTTATGGGAAGCCCTGCCCGCAAAGGCGGAGAGGCTTCGCTGGTTTGCGATTGTTGCCCTTGCCTCAGGAGTCCTCTTTTGGCTCTTTCGGATTCGCCACCTTCGTTGGGGCGACGCTCGCTTCCTGGTGAGGGCCCTGTCGTACACGGGTCCCGATCGCCCCATATGGACCATCTACAACTGGCAATCGCCGCTGACCCTCTTCACCCATGCCCAACTATGGCTACTGCTGAACCCCTCTCCGGGCGTCAGTGTGGATACCCTGTACGCCATCTCCAGCGTCCTGTCGGGCATTGGCTTTGTGTTTGTTCTGTTCCTCCTGGCCGACCTTCTGGGGCGGGACAGACTGGAGAAGGCGACCATATTTGGGCTGGTGGCCACAGCTGGCGCGATGCAACTCTTCTTTGGATACGTAGAGAACTACACCATCATGTCCCTGGGGCTTATTGTCACCCTCTACCTCGGGGTGCGTTGTCTACGGGGGGAGATAGGCCTGATCTGGCCGTCACTGGCGCTGGCCATCACCAACGCCTTCCACCCCTCGACCGTCGTATTATGGCCGGCGATGGGATACATGGCGTGGAAGGTGACGACTTGCCCGGCAACAGGGAACGGGAGTCCCCGCGAGGGAGCCTGGAGGGTGCGTGAGTGGGCGAAGTTTGCCTTGCCTCCCATCCTGGTCTTCATCATGCTGGCTGCGTTCATGACGGCCGCTGGTCACGGCCCCGCAGCCATGCTCGTAAGCGATCGGCCGGGCGGTGCTGATGCGATCCCCTTCGTACCCCTCTTCCAGACCACGACCAGGTACCAGCACTACACGATGTTCTCCTTGGGGCACCTGGTGGACTGGGCCAACGAGCACTTCCTCATCTCTCCCTTCGGGCTGCTGCTCTTACTCTTGGCCCTTGTGACTGCTGCCTGGGGAAGACTCACTCGGCGCCCAAAGGGAGATGACGGGTCCTCGCCCGGGTTACAGCGGATGAATGGCTATCGGGAGATCACTGCTTTCCTGACCATCGCCAGCGTGGTCTACTTGCTCCTGACCTTCGTCTGGAATCCCGATTACGGTGGTCGGAGGGATTGGGATCTCTTTGCGCCTTCGGCGTTCGTGTACACCTCTCTGGCCGCCTATCTATTGGTCCGACAGGCGGGGGACCGGCGCCAGTTAGCTCGGGCCGTCCGTTTGCTCATCGGGGCCTCGGCGCTGCACACAGCTGCCTGGATCTATTTCAACAGCATCCCGTGACGCTGGGCTCGAGAGGTAGCAAGAGAGGCTTCTTGCTTGTGGGGACACCTGGTGTCCCTCACATGCAGTGGGAACGGCCCGCATCGCTGGTGAGGGTGGGTGGTCTGCCCCAGTAGTATCCGGATTGAATCGGTGTCCGCTGGATATCGCAAGGGTCAGAGCCCCGTGCGAATGCCATCCAGCTTTGTCTTGGCGTCCGGCACCATCTCGAAGATGCGCGCAAGCTTCTCACACGCGTAGTCGTCGCAGTAGGCGCAGTTGTCGAGTTGCCTGGCCATGGCACAGGCGCGAGCCTCGCAGTCGGAGCAGAATAGGGCATACCGGGCGTGGCCGGGCAGGCAGCCGTCGCAGACGATGTCCTCTGGCTTGAGCTGGAGCTCTTCGCTGGACCACATCTCCGCCACGCGCTTCAACTCGTCAGCATCATTATCCTGCGTGGCGAGATAGGCGGGACACTCCGTACATACGATCCCACAATAAGCAACCATCTCTGGCATGTCACATTTCTCCTTTGTCGCTGGTGGAAGCCTCTTGCGCCAAGGTCGGCACCTTGATTCTTGTGATGCTGGGCCCAGTTTGTCAAACTCCCCGAAGGGCCTCAAGGCACTGCCTCGTGCGATGGGCACGGCCAGGATAGCGGGTTCTAGAGTCCGGCGCGGATGCTATCCAGTTTCTCTTTCGCTGGCGGCACGGACTCGAAGAAGCCCGTAAGCTTCTCACAACCGTAGTCGTCGCAATAGGCGCAATTCACGACCCCCCTTACGATGCCGCAGGCGCGGATCTCGCACTGGGAGCAGTGCGAACAGTACCTCGTCTGACCGGGCAGACAGCCCTCACAGACCACGTCGTCTGGTTTGATGTCGGATTGGTACTCCTTAGACCACATCACGGCGACACGCTCCAACTCCTCAGCATCGTCGTTCTGCGTGGCGATGAATGCGGGGCATTCCGAGCATGTGAGTCCACAATAGGCAATGATCTCCTCCATAGTCCCACTCCTTTCCTTGGCGCCGTCGCGGTTTGCCTCTTGAGCTTGAGGCGGGGTGCCGCTAGTATATGCTTGCACTGCTGATATGTCAAACCATTTGCGAAGCGGAGCGGTTCACATTCTGGCCTGTCACTTCGTTCCTCAATGCCCCACCCGGCCTCTGGAGTAGCCAGGCATCTGGCCTCTGGGAGTTCCTGCTGCCAAATGCTCAGCCTGCCGCCTATCCCTGGTGAGATGCTGTGGGCGGGATACCGATGGCCCGCTTTCTGCGTGGCAGGTAGGACCGATGTGAGTTTGCTAGACCCGATGGTACCAAGGGAGCATTGCGTTTGCGGCGCGGATTCTGTATAATATAGTTGTA
>CAZNMJ010000082.1:0-13172 GCA_964573815.1 uncultured Anaerolineales bacterium | reverse complement strand
CTTCCTGTCCCCTCGCCACTCTCATACGGCCTGTAACATACCAACATAATCCTCTCACGAGGGGCGAAGTCGGAGATGTGCCACCTCGTTATCGCCATGTCCGGCCAAACTGCACCCATCGCCGCGGTTACTGCGGTAATCTATCGGGTCTTCCTCACGCGACCGCAGTCCGGGCAAGAGCTTGCTGAAACTCCGCTACCCAAGCGGGGCTGGGCAGATACGGGCACCCGCAATGTAGACTACGCCCGGGGCCGCCCTTGGCTCGGTACATAGACGACGCATGGCTGGTAGTCATCGCAGACGGGGGTGAAAGTAGGCGCGCATCGATGGTGAGTGAAGGGGCAAACATGGCAGATCACGCCAGCTCCTGCTACATCAAGCTTGCTGGCCCGGTGGTCTCTTGCGCATGTAGTCGCACAGTAAGACAAGGCAATCGGTTCTCTATCCCTGATTACGGTAACGGATTCGGAACATACGTCGATGGCATCAAAGCGAATCTTTCGTTTGAAAGTCCATGGAAATGTGGCAGTGTCTTCTTCGTGAGCCAAACAAAGCTACTCTTCATCGAGGTCTGAGGGGGAGATAAGGGTACAGCATGGCATAGGTGCCAGCAAGGAGTCAGGATGAGAGAAATCAGGCTAGGCAAGACCGGACTGACAGTCTCCACTGTGGGCTTTGGTGGTATCCCGATCCAGAGACTCACGGAACAGGAAGCTGTAGAGGTGGTGCGGCACTGCCTGGATTTGGGCATCACGTTCCTCGACACAGCCAACGGCTACTCCACCAGCGAGGAACGTATCGGGAAGGCCATAGCTGGCAGACGCGATGGCCTGGTGCTAGCCACCAAGACCGGCGCGAGGGAGGGAAATGAGGTGGCGTCACACCTGGCCCTGAGCCTGGAACGATTGGGAGTACAAACCATAGACCTGTATCAGTTCCATGGCGTCGGTAGTGACGAAGACTACCACAAGGTCGTGGCTCCGGGCGGGCCATTGGAGGTCGTGCGGGAGGCGCAGGCCTCGGGCCAAGTGGGGCACATCGGACTCACGTCCCACTCTATGCAGATAGCGGTAGAGGCCGTCGAGTCGGGACACTTCGAAACCATCATGTTCCCCTTCAACTTCGTTGCCAACGAGGCGGCCCAAGAGTTGATCCCCGTGGCCCTGAAGCGGGGTCTTGCCTTCATCGCTATGAAGCCCCTGGCCGGAGGGGCATTGGACGACGCCGTTCTGGCCTTCAAGTATTTGCGGCAGTTCCCCGGGATTCTGCCTATTCCCGGCATAGAACGGGCCAGGGAAATCGAAGAGATCGTCGAAATCATGGAAGGGGGCGCTGAGCTGACGCCCGATGAGCGAGATCGGATACGCAGCCTGCAAGCCGAACTTGGGCAGCGCTTCTGCCGTCGTTGTGGTTACTGCCAGCCCTGTCCCGAGGGGGTGTCCATCCAGCTGATGATGATCATGGATAGCCTCATCAAGCGGATGCCCGCCGCCGGTGTATTCGCACACTGCGCCGACGTCGTCGACGGGATAGCGAACTGCACCGAATGCGCGGAATGCGAAGAGAAATGCCCTTACCAACTACCCATCCGTGACATGCTCGAAGAGCACGCGGAGCTTTTCCACAACGAGATGGATCGGGCAGGCCTCACGTGAGGGAAGCACAGGGCTCAGGTATGTCTACAAGATGCCGGTTCTACTACGAGGATAGCCACCGGAGGAGCCCCAGGAAGGAGTGCCGCCTGATTGAGCGCAACCCTGCCTCGGAACCCTGGCAGGATGGCCTCTGCCGCAACTGCCCCGTGCCCGACATCCTGGAGAGGAACCCTTGTGCCAACCTCGCTCTTGAGGCCGAGGTGGCCTCGCAGTGGGGCCTCTTTCGCAGAGTGAAGGTCTTCGCCGTTTGCACGGTGAAGCTGGAGAAGATTGCCGACCCAACCAATTGCAGGCAGGGATGCTCCCAGTTCGATGGCCTCCTTTGACCCCAGACTGGCCTCTGGCAGCTGACACCGAGGGGTTCCCCGCAACACCGACCTTGATCACGTGCAATCACCCGCAGATTGTCGAACGACCTCATCGTTGGCACTGGGGACAGAAGTAGGTCCCTCTGCCGCCAATCGGTATTTTCTCAATGGGCGTGTTGCAGACGCGGCAGGGTTTCCCCTTGCGCTGTTTGACCTGGAACTGCTCCTGGAAGGCTCCCTTTGTGCCATCCAGATGAACGAAGGCCATCTCGGATGACCCTCCTAACCCCAGCCCTCGACGCAGCGTGTCAACTATGGTATGATAGAGCCGCTCTATCTCCTCCTCGGCTAGTGACGAGACCTGTCTGCTGGGAGCGAGACCGGCGTGAAAGAGAATCTCATCGGCATAGGTGTTTCCTATCCCGGCGACGTAGCGCTGATTCAACAAGAACGACTTGACTTTGCCTCGTCGTCCATTGGTGACACTCCTCAGCGCCTCGACAGTGAACTCATCGCTCAAGGGATCGCATCCCAGCTTCTTGATCTCTGACAGTTCGTCAAGTTGAGAAGCAGGCACCAGACGAAGAAATCGCAGCGCAACCTGACCCACGGAGAGTTGATCCGATTGGAAGTCCAACACGAGCCGCACATCGTTGGGCTCTCCATTGTGAAGGCTGGAAAGCAGCAGCTGCCCCACCATCATCAGATGAATCACCAACGAGGATCCGCTATCGAATTCTAGGATCAGCATCTTGCCTCGCCGCTCAACGTGGACGATGCTGGCTCCCTGAATTGCTGATTTCCATTCCCAAACGGGGCAATCGCCTTCCTTACCCTTGGGGACGATTACCTGGTGCACCTGTCGGCCCAGCACGTGAGCGTTCAGTTCGTTCTTGAGGATCTCCACCTCCGGAAGTTCCGGCATCTGGGCCCTCCGATCCGACCACGATGAACGTTCTATGGATTTGGCTTGGTCCGCTCGCTCCACGAAGAAAGCCGTCGCAGTGCAGCCAATCTCTCCCTGTCCCCCAACTTGGCTCGCCGCAGCGCGTCCTCCAGGGTCCCGATGGAGCGATCATAATTGGCCCGATCAACAGGATAGGGATGGCCGTCCTTGCCACCGTGGGCAAAACTATATCGCGCCGGGTCACGGAAGCTGGGAGCAACTCCGTACACCAACTCTGAGATCAAGCTGAGGGCGCGGATAGTCTTGGGCCCCACGCCTTGCATCCCCAGCAGCGCCTCGAAATCTTCCGGTTGTTTCTCGTAGGTCTTGAGGAAGATGCTACGTAACCTGTCGGGACGTATCTCGCCAAGCCGGACCTCATGATGAGCAGGCATCTCCAGATGCATTAGCCTCTCGAGTTCGTCCACCAGCCGCCCAGGTGTCTCCCGTGCCAAGAGCGTGCTGGTCTGCCGGGCCTCCTCGCTGTCCCTCGCCACCATGTTCAAGACGTCGCCCTTCTCATCGCAGCAGATTGCTGCGTGTGGTTCGCAGATGAAGTCCTCCACACCCTCGCTGAGCCAGTGGTATCGTCGAGCCAGTCTGTTGCATGTATTCATGCCCTGCTGAATCACACACCACTGCCCCTCTCGATTGAAAACGAAGGTATGGTGATAGATCTGATAACCATCCTGCAGACCGGCGCTATCCACCTTAGCCGCCATGCGACTGGCGTAGACTAGCTCTCCCGGGTCCCTGTCCAGGCAAGGGCCACAGGCCTCGATCTCCTGAGGCGTGCGTCGCGACGTAGCTCCCTTTCCTCCAGCCACGAAGATCCCGAACTCCTGCTGTCGTGCTTTGAGCCCTGCCTTGAGCGCACCACAGGCGGTGGTGGTGAGACCACTGGAGTGCCAGTCGAAGCCCAGGACACAGCCGAAGGACTGAAACCAGAAGGGGTCCGAAAGTCGGCGGAGCAAGTCTTCTGTACCATGCTCCTCCACAATGACCGCGGCCATTTCACCGGCCAGGCTGGCCATACGTTGGAACAGCCAGCGAGGCGCCTTTCCGTAGTGCAGCGGCAGGTTAGCTGTGCCAGTTCTCATGACCCCCTCCCAGCCTGCAGCCAGCGCTCTATCTCTCGGGCAAGGGTCTCCCCCACGCCCTTGATTCCTTTGAGTCCCTCGCACCCCCCTTGGAGATAGATGGATTCCACATCTTCCTCCATCTCGTCTATGGCCCATGCTGCCTTGCGGTACGCCCAGACGCGATAGCTCTTTGCCTCCTCCAGAGTCAGATCGTACGCTCTGAGGAACAGCTTCTCCGAGATCTGCTTGTTGGCGGCCAGCGCCTCCCCGGCCACGATGGGGCGAGACATGCGGTCTTGAATGCCCTGCTGGGCGCAGATATCCCTCACGCGCCGCAACAACTGAGGCCCATAACTGCCTCTGGTCTCGAAGCCGTCGCCATAGAGCCTGTGGTAGAGAGGCGTGGCCTCTGGGTAGTGTAGATCCAAGAAGGCCATGTACCTGTCACGCTGTGCGCCTGCCTTCAAGGTCAGGCCGCCTCCGAGCACGAACCGCCCGCCTGCGTCCTTCACTCTCCGGACGACCTCGGTAATGTTGTCGTCGTCGTCCGAGATACCGGGCAGCAGGGGCATCATAGCCACCCCTGTAGTCAAGCCAGCCTTCGCCACCTCGGTCATCGCTGCGAGCCTCTCCTCTGGGGTGGAAGCCGCCGGCTCGAAATGGCCGGCCACGTGCGCATCAAAGGTGGTGATGGTGAAGAAAACGCAGGCCCAGGCCTCGCGGTCTAAGTCCTGGTACAACTCCAGATCGCGTAGCACCAGGTCGGACTTAGTCAGCACTTCAACCGGGAAACGGTGGCGCTGCAGTGTCTCCACTATCTCCCTCGTCAGGCCTCGCTCCTTCTCTACGGGCTGATAGCTGTCGCAAACGCCGCCCATGCCCACCACGTCTGGCTTGAGCCGGGGAAGCTGCCTCTCGAGCACAACCGCGGCGTTGTCCTTGATCCATACCTTCTCATCGAAGGCCTCCGACAAACCATACTGGTTGGCGCGGGCATCGCAGTAGATGCAGCCGTGACCGCACCCGCGGTATGGGTTGAGAGTGTACGAGACCCAGAACCAGTCGTCCACGTGACGCAACTTGTTGATCATGGACCTAGCTTCGTAGGTTTCGTATTGCATCACTATCTGCCGTCTCAGTTGCCGAACTAATGTTCTATTATACCATGAGTAGTCACGTCTGGCAAATCCGTTCAGGCCTAGGTCTGCAGGAGGCGCTCATCGCCGGGCGGAGTTCATGCGCTGCACCAGAAGCAGCAAGAGGATCAGCTCCTTGGTGCCTCGTCGAGGATCTCTCTCAAGGCCCTCATGGTCTCAGGCTCAACCGCTGACTGCTGTGATGCCTTGCGTAGGTAGCTCTTCAGCCTGCGCAAGGGCAATACAGGCACAGACGTTCCGGTCACCTCGAGACGCACCTCTGGATTCAGAAAGAGGATCAACCCCTGCACGTCTACATCGCTCCCCGGGGTGTGCTCCTCCAAGTACTTCCCAACTTTCTCCACTTCCCGCTGTGCGTCCTTGGTGGGGTTTCCCAGAGATTCCTCGCTGAAGAAACGAAGCATACGGCCTATGCTGAAATCTCGCACCCACTTGTCTTTGAAGCAGCGGATCCTCCCGTCCACACCCCTCAACACTAGGACGAAGAGGCCGTGAGGCGTGAGCAGGATGTGATCGGCGGGCAAGATGTGATTGTAGAGATGATACCGATCGTCGAATCCTCCCAAAGCATCGACCAGTTGTTGTATGAGGCGTGGTTCACGAGTCGCTTGCGCTATGCCTCGGTTGCCTATGGTGTACATGACCACACCCAAGGCTATGAGTACAACAGTTATTGCCTTCCACGGTGTGAACGACACGAGGAGGCCACCGAGCACCATGACCAAGGCAGTGACGTTCGCGACCTGACCTACCCTGCCGCCTCGAGCAATCAGTTCCTCGTCAGTGGTTGTGCGCATGATCCTACTCCTTGTGCTTGGATATGTATGAGCGGCCACCACTCACGGTCGGTTATATCGCCCCGTGGGCCCACTCTGCTCTGGGTACCTCTGCCACCCATTGGCTAACGGAACCTTAGACCAGTCCAACGAACCAGGCAATTATCTCTTGCCCAAAGACGAGCATGGCCAATCCCCCCACAACCAAGAACACGCCATAGGGGATGTAGCTCTGGAGCCCCTTCGTCCGGGTGATGACGAGCACCATTGAGACCAGCCCTCCCAGGCACACGGAAATAATGAGGGCAAAGATGATCTCAGGGAAACCGGTGATCAGACCTATGAAGGCGGCCAGATTGGCATCACCTCTGCCCATGGCTGTTCTGTTGAAAATGAGCCTTCCAATAATGGCAACCAGATAGAAGAAGAGAAAAGCCAGGGCGCCACCTAAGAGCGCGCGACGCACACCTAGTCCCGGATAGAAGAAGCTCGCCAGGGCGGCTATGCCAATGGCCGGAAAGATCACCACACGCAGGATGAGGTGATGCTCCAGATCGATGACGAAGACCAGGAAGAGTATACATGTGTATAGTGTAATAGAGACCAGTTGCAGCGAGGGGCCATAACGTAGCCAGTAGAAGGCGAATGTGAACATGGTCAACGTTTCCAACACCGGTCTCCGCCACGGATGAGGGGCGCCGCAGTGGGGGCACCTACCTCGCCGCAAGATAAGGCTCAGCAGCGAGATGGAGTCCACCCAACTCCACTCTGCTTGACAGTACGAACAGCGAGGATGGTTCAGCACACTGTGGCGCTCAGGAAGATGGTCGGCGGCAAGATTCAGGAAGGCTCCCGTCAACAAACCAAGTAGGGCATAAAGAACGACCACACGATGCTCCACAGGTGAGAGGTGAAGCCGATTATACCACGGAGATTTGACAAAAACAAAGAACGGGAATACAATGATCTCTGCATCCAGGGATGGATCCCCGATTCCCGCGTGCGCCCACCCAGGTACGTGCAGGGTTTGCGGTAGATGCCTCGCTACGATAGGCTGAGCATATTAGTGAGTCTGACCCTCTTCGGGCTCGTCGTGTCGCAGGTCATCGAACTCCCGACGAGGACCATCTCTTTCGTCGCTCTGGGGGTTCCCACCACCATCTATCTCTCCGGCCGGTGGTTCATCGGCGCTCTACTCGTGATTCTTGTTGGCACAGGAATGGACTCCATCGTGCGGTCCCACCCACGGGCCCGCAATGCGGTCTGGGAATACAGTCTCTCCTTCTGGGGAGTACCCTGCGCGTTCACCCTGCTTTCCCTATTCCTGCTGCCTCTATCGCCTGACAAGTACTTCTGGCTTGCTGGGCTGGCTCTGACGGGCATCCTGCTGGCGCTGCTGATCATCGCACAGTATCGGACCATCGACCAGCGAGATCCTTACTACGGCGTTGCGCGATGGGGACTTAACCTGGTGGTCTATGCGAGCATCACCGTTTTCTGCGCCCTCATCTACGGCGCCCGTGCACGGAGTCTCCTATCGGCGACGGCAATCTCTGTCCTGGCGGCTGGCCTGGCCGCGGAAGTGCTGCGCCTTGACGCTTCCAGGCAGGCGATGAGACGGACATGGCTTTACTCCCTCGCTATTGGAGCCATGATGGGAGAGGTCGCCTGGGCACTCAACCACCTGAGCCTCGGCGATGCAGCTGCGGGCATACTCTTTCTCCTGGTCTTCTATGTCGTAAGCGGACTAGCCCTGCAACACCTGCGAGAACGATTGGTCAGACGTGTGATGGTTGAGTTCATCGTGGTATCACTTCTCGGGCTCGGACTACTCTATCTTGTGTGATGCGCAGAATAGGCCCGTGTGAGGAGGTGGGAGGAAGATGGTATGGCTTCAGCGCATGGAGGAAGACGCCAGGCAGATCAGCATGCCAGAGGAGTGGGGAGGCATAGTACCATCAGAGGTATTCCTGGACGAGGCGCGCAGGATCGTTCAGGAGGGTCAAGACCAAGGACTCCCCTTGCGAGCCATGGGTGGCGTGGGGATACGCCTGGCCACCTTGGAGCACCAGGAACTAGGGGAGCGGCTGGTCAGATTGGGTGAAGGCGAGCAAGAGTTCACTGATCTGGATTTCGTCAGCTACAAGAAGCACCGGAAGCAGATGCAAGGGTTCTTCGAGAACCTCGGCTACCTCAAGAGGAGGGCTACCCTGTCATCGGCGGCTTCAGAGAGACAGATCTACTTCCATGAGCATGGCTGGTTCTTCGTGGACGTCTTCTTTGACAAGCTCATGGTAGCCAACCATCGCTTGGACTTTCGGGGCCGACTGGAACTGAATCCTCTCACTTTGAGTCCCACCGATCTTCTGCTGGAGAAGCTACAGATTGTCGGTTTCAGTGAGAAGGACTTCAAGGACACTCTGATGCTCCTCTTCTCCCACGAACTGGCTGAAGAGGACACAGAGGAGACCATCAACGCCGCCTACATAGCAAGCCTACTCGCCAAGGACTGGGGGTTCTGGTACACGCTCACCACGAACTTGAAGGGCATCAGGGACCTGCTGCCCACTTTGGAAGCCCTCACGGACGAGGAAGTCAGCATCGTTGCGGACAGGGTCGATGACCTGTTGGTTCACATCGACGCAGAGCCCAAGAGCATGGGCTGGAAAGCGCGCTCCAGGATTGGGCCCAAGAAAAGGTGGTACGAGCCAGTGGAGACCGAAGACACGGTGGGTGACTTCGGCATCTGGCGTATGATGACGGAACAACGAAAGGAGTAGCACTCGGAAGACAGCCCTCCGCACGGTGAGACAATCAAAGCGCTGCTACTATAGACGCTGTTCGTTGCCTACGCTGCAGACATTGACTCCTGGGAAGACCCCACGCGAATAGCAGGACCGGGCGTACTTAGCGGTCTCACGCAGGCTCTGTCGGCGAGTACGCGCGTCCGCACCTCGCCCTCTGGCGAAACATCGCTGACTCCGGCGCTGGCTCGCCGTGCAAGTGCAGTCCCATGACGAGCATACCTTGACGACTTCTGGCTGGCTCGGCTCTGAGCCACGCGACCACGGTAGCACGTTTCCACGGCCGTAAGCGAAGAGCTTGCCCTGCCGAAGCGCGGCGCAGGTTCCCTGCCGGTGCGAGGAGGGCTGTTGGACAACCGCCCTGCCTTGGAAGCGCGTCTAAGATAGCTATCTGCCAAGGTCAACGCCCGGCGGACGGTAGCCGGTTGGGTCATCTGACCTGGAGACGGCACCGTCCCGGGCGGGACTGTAGCGAGCGATACAGTGCAAGAGAGAGTGGTAGTCGACATCGTGGACTACGCAGCCACTGCGATGGTGCAAGCCCTGACACTCGGCATCACCTTTGGGGAGTCGTGCCGGTGAGCCGCCAAGGCATGCTTGCGGTAGGCCAACGCAGTTCCTGTACGGCATTGTTCCTGACGCAGACGGCCTCACCAATACCCTTGGCCGCCGACTCCGGATACAAATCCACCATGCTCTGACCAGACCCGAAACGGAGGGGAAATGCAGGAGATCCTTGAAGGTATTTGCGCTGTGGTAGGGGTAACGGGCTGTTTTGTCTGCGACAGTGAGGGACAACTATTGGCGTCTAGCCTGACCAAGGCCTTTGACTCTAGCACCCTTTCCCTCGTGGGGCGGACTCTCAGCCAGACGACCGCTGGGTTGGTCACCGTTCGCCGGCGGAAAGTCCAGGAGATGGACCTGGTCTACGGTGATGGGAGGGTCGTAGTGAAGCCCCTCAGAGAAGGCTGCCTGTGCATACTGTGCGTTCGCGACATCAACGTCCCTCTTCTGAACCTGACGGCCAATCTGGCTGCCAGGAAGCTGGCGGAGAGGATGAAAGAGAGACCAGCAGAGGCACAAGCCGAGGAGACCGAATCGATCTCAATGGAACCAGTCGCGGCCAAGATCGCCGGTGCCTATCCGGAAGTGGTCAGCCACGTCCTGGAGCTTGATCGATCACTGGCCGACGAGGAGAGAGACTCCGTTCTGATGGCAGTGGGCAAGAAGACTGGCGCAATGGTCTTCGAGCAGCGGTATGCGAATATGCGCATACCGGCGTCCGTGACCCAGGCTCTAGAGCTGGTGGTCTTGCCCGCACTGACTCCATTCTCGATAGCCACAGCGAGCAAGGCTCGCCTCGACGTACTGGTCTGCCCATTCTGCCGGAATTTGACATCCGCCGTGCCTCAGTGCCACTTCCTCGCCGGCTTCATCGAGGGGCTGCTCAACGCTGTGCCAGGGCTAGACGAACTGGAGGTCACCGAGGTCCTCTGCCGAGCAGGGGGCGACGACACATGCACATTCGATGTTACGGGGACGGAGACCTGACGCGAGGAAGACAGATCGGCGGGCGAGCGCCCATCATCAGCGGATGTGCACGACGCACATCCCCACATAATTCAACGAAAGGAGAAAGAACGAATGCCAGGGCTGTCACCGGATACGTTTAGGGTCATCTTGGAGGGACTCAAGGTCATAGCTATGATCGCCCTCCTGGTTGTACTGCTGCGCGCAGGCCGTAGATACCCAGAGATCGCCACAACATCCTGGCAGTGGATCATCGTCGGCTTTGTCATGATGTCGGTCGCGTTCGCGGTCGGCTTCGGCGGCGAGATCATCGACTACGATGCGCCCTACACGCTCAGTCTCTTTGCGATCTTCATCGAGGAGGGTGGACTAATCGGCGGCCTGTTCCTCGTCGCCATGGGCTTCTCAACATGGTTCGAATTCGTGGCTAGGTTCCTCGGCCTCAAAGCCAGAGAGTGAAACGAAGAAATTCCTTTGCCGAGGCATAGCACCACCGCGAGCGCCGCTGGGCCAAGAGGGCCTAGGGCGAGCCCAGACATATACCACGGCCGACTTTGACGGTTGCTGGAGCGAAATCGGGCTCGACCGGACAGGTCAAGCCTGGCTGTTCCCAATGATGCAGTCCAGCGACCTTTGTTCTACACGCTTGCTCCAGGAGACCTGATGAGCAGAATGGGCTTGGTGGTGCCGCGTAGTACCCTGGACGCAACACTGCCCCACACCCAGCGACCGACCCCACTGCGGCCGTGCGTGGACATGGCAATCAAGTCAAGGTCGTTCACCTCGCCGAAGTCAACAATCTCGGCCGCCGCATCCGCCCCATGCCTGATGGTGTGGCGCGCTTTGACAGCCCCCTCTGGGAGTTCCCGTTCCGCCGCCATTAGATGGTCCTCAGCTTCCTACCGTTCCTGCGCAGCCACGTCGGCCACGCCCCCTGTGGCGGGCAGCACCTCGAGGAGGATGACCTCGGCCTGATGACCGGCGGCCATGGCCTTGACATGAGGGAGTGTGGCTCTGGCCAGTTCAGAGCCGTCGAGGGGAACCAGTATGGTGTCGTACGTCGAGCTACCTCCCTTCGCAGTTCTCAACTTTCGTGATCAAACCTTGCAATCCCGGCCGGAAACGATATAATTGAGAAACACGTATTCGCAGCTCCCCCGTAGCACCGGGTGCACCCCCTGTTTGGGAGCAATAACACAGAGAGGATGGTAGATAAATCAATGGCCAAGACTAGGTTTCTCTTTTCCACCGATTTCCATGGCTCAGAGACAGTGTGGCGGAAATTCCTGAACGCCGCCAAGTACTTCGATCTGGATGCTCTGGTCATCAGTGGCGACATGACCGGAAAGCTGTTGATACCTATCGTCAAGAGGCTCGATGGCAAGTACGATGCTGCCCTCTATGGCGACCCTTGCGTGCTATCTGAAGATGAACTTCCCGAATTCGAAAAGAAATGCCGCATGATCACCTATATCCCTTATCGCACCACCCCAGAGGAGGTGGAGCGCATCGCCGAGGACGAGCAATACAAAGAAGATCTCTTTGAGAGGATGGAGTGTGAGATCGTCAAGCACTGGCTCACCCTCATTCCAGACCGTGTACCTCCCGACTGCAAGGTCATCATTAGTCCGGGTAACGATGACAAACTCTCCATTGATGAGGTGATCCGGGCCGATCCCAATCCCCAGGTGATCTTCGGGGAGGAAGAGGTCGTGGCTTTGGATGAAGAGCACGAAGTGCTCTGCTTTGGCTGGTCCAATCCCACTCCTTTCAATTCCCCACGCGAGTGTTCAGAGGAGGAGTTGGAAGAGAGGCTGGAACGCGTTGTGGCCAGAATCCAGAACATGGAGACGGCAGTGTTCTGCATTCATGTCCCACCCTACAACACCTTCATTGACCAGGCGCCACTCCTGGAAGATGATCTGAGCGTCACCGTCAGGGGCAGCCATACGCAGATGGTAGCTGTGGGCTCCAGGGCGGTTCGCAAGATCATAGAGAAGTACGAGCCGCTACTGGGGTTGCACGGTCACATTCACGAGAGTCCCGGGCGCATAAAGCTCGGCCGTACGGAATGTCTGAACCCGGGCAGCGAGTATGCCGAGGGCATCCTGAAGGGGTTCCTGGTCGAGATTGATGGCAAGAAACTGACACAGTTACGGAGAATCGACGCCTAACCCAGGGATCCTGCTAGTTCCTCGACATGCACAGCACCCCACACCTGGATGCGGGGTGCCGCGTTTTCAAACAGTGCCACTTGACCGTCAGAATTCAGTATTTGTGAGTCACCACATCTTCCGGCAACTGGTACCAGCGCTTCTTCTCGCCGACCCTGGCCCTCATCTTCCACTTCATTGATTTCGGCGCCTCTTCGATGACCTGACGCAGCCTGGCTAGCCGCTCGACGACAACTTCTGTCTCCTTCTCGTCCAGATAGTCGGGGGCCAAGTCAGTCATCTTGTCGATGTTCATGGTCAAGGTCTTGTACCACCCCCAATCGTCGCTGCACAGCCGGGCGATGAACCTGGGGTCTATGGTATCGAGGTCGTCCACCTCCGCGATGTCGTGATCATGAAGCATGGCGAAGCTATCTTTGACATCCTTCTCGTTGAGTTCGATGACCTGCATCTTGGATAGCAATAACTCCTCGATGGGCACGGTGTATTCGTCCCGTTCGAGTCGGCCGACGAAGTTCAGTTCGTGGCACATGACGAAGACGTCAAGCATGACATCAGCGTCGTACCCTAACTCCGGATGGTCGAAGAGCAATCGCCGGTGCCCCTGGAGGGCATTGAACCGCCTGTTGGGGTCATATCCCAGGTCCTCCATCAGGCGGGCTACCTCCGTTCGCTGAGTGCGGTACCCGATGAAATCCACGTCGCCATAGGTGCGGGCCATCGACCGATGCGCGGCGCTG
>CAZNMJ010000081.1:0-13226 GCA_964573815.1 uncultured Anaerolineales bacterium | reverse complement strand
ACTCGTCCAAGCTTGCGCCCAGATCAGCCCAGCGGCGAGGAAGAAGCCACCTTGCAGCAAGGCGCGACTCCAGCGCCGGTCGAGTAGGCCCGAAGGGCCGTATCCGCCGGCGTGAGCCCGTCGAAACCAGACCAAGCGGCTGTTGGGAATCAGTTGCGTGCATAGGAAACCGCTTGGTTTCGATACGCTTCGCCACTTCGTGGCGAAGCTACTCAACCAGCGCTCGGGCTGGGGAATTGATGGTGTGCCGTGATTAACAGAGCGGTTTCTACGCTTCTGACGAAGTGGCGAAGCTACTCAATCGGCGGTTGGCGTGGGGAATTGATGGTGTGCCGTCATTCACAGCGTGGTCTCTGGATCCAGTGTGGAGCCAGGTTGCGCGATCCAATGCCGCCAGGAGTGGCTGGCCCTGCGTTATGCAGCTTGCCAACCTGCGCTACGGGGATTGGATAGATCCGGAGACCGCGCTCGGCACTAGGCGGAAAGCAGATCGCAGTAGTAGAAGCGGTCATCTCTGAGAACGATCTCCCCTTTCTCAACGGGTATCGCTCTGCGGAATATGGGTCCGGCGTACACGAAGGTGTGGAACTCTCCATTCTCGCCGCAGGGATCGACGTGAACGGGCAAATCGGACAGGAATCGCTCATCGAAGTCCCGACCCACGAAGGACCCGTCGAGCATACTGGAGTCGACGCAGGTGACGACCGCTTCGAAGCCCTGGTCTATGAAGGTCTGCGCGAGTGCACGAGTGTCCTTCTGCCACAGTGGAAACACCGCTTTCATGCCGACTCTGGCCAGATTATGCTCCCTGTAGTTCCTAACGTCCTCCAGGAAGATGTCTCCGAAAGCGACGGAGGAGACGCCGAGGGTCAGGTATCTCTCCAGGATCTCACGCATGGCACGTTCGTACCCCTCGTTGGAGGCGCTCTTGGAGATGAAGATCGTTTCCAAGGGAAGGCCAAGGGAATCCGCCTGCCGCTCCAGGAGAGTTCGCGGAACGCCGTGCATGCTGATCCTGTCATACTCCTCGGTCACGACGGTTAGGAGAGCGGATACCTCGTACTGTTCCCCCGTCTGCAATTCGTGAAGCGCGAGGGCGGCATCTTTTCCACCGCTCCACGACAGTATGACCTTGTCCCTCATCCCTGGGCCTGGCTGCCTTCAATCGCTCTCGAACTCTGAGGGTGGGAACAGGGGCAGTTGCGCTTCGGGCCTCTCGACGAGGGGTTCCAGCCCTATAATCTGGTCCAAATCGTGGCGATCAAGGTGCTTCTTGGTCCCCAGGTCCCGCAGGTGCTTCAGCTTGATGAACTGCCACTCCCCTTCGTTCAGCGCTCTTCGCAACAGGAACTCACTCTCCATTCTGAACCGCAGCAGGTCCAGCCGACGGTCAGCGATGACGATGTACCGGTGCGCCTCGCTGTGACTCTGGCCTCCGTGGCTGAGGATATCGCCGAACCTGGTCGTTTGCTTGAAGGCAAAGATGTGGAGGCCTGCCCATTCGCTGTCCCAACTGACATCCAAACCCCCGGGCAAACGAACTCGCGAGATGGGGTCTGTGCCGGTGGAGAGCTGCGGCACACGTCGCTTCGACAGGGACACCCGATAGCCAAGGCCCTGTCCCACCTGCATCAGCAACTTCAGGCCTTCCACCTTCTCGTCGGCGAGACTCGCCGCCTCTTCCTGTGGTCGGAGATTCCAGCTATCCGAGGTATCGTCACGCCGCGCATAGGAGTCTACGCAGGCTTGGACCAGTCCGGGTGGAGGGGTGAAGATGCCCGGAAAGCGAGAATAGATATCGTCGCAGAGGTCTTCGTGGCTGCAGTCACCTTTGTCCGTGAGAATCTGATAGACCGCTCGCTCCAACCGATCCCCCAGGGGGCGTGGCGGATACCGCTCTGCTTTCAACCACCACAGAGCAGCACCGCTCGCGTCGTCTGCATCCTTAGGCAGCAGTTCCAACACCCCTCTTGCCAACGCCTCCTGTAAGGCACTTTCCATCTGCTCCTCGAGGAAATCAGGCATGGAGACACGCTCGCCGAGGGCGAGCGCTTGTCTCAGCAGGCCGTCCCGGCTCCATCGCTGGTAGATGGCGCTGTGGAGCCAACCGAAGTGGAGTGCCTCGCCTCGCTCTCTGAGCGACTCCCGGGCTGCCCTCAGTGCTGCCTCTTGCAGAGCCAGAGCCACGGCACCGGGCGACAGGTCGTCCAGATCCTGGCCGGATCCATCATCTCTGGTAAAGGTGAGGCGATACGCCCCATCCACACCCTGCATGGGTTCCTCGGGGGGATGCACATCTTCTGGCTGGTACAAGATCCTCCGTAACTTGAATGCCGCGCCTACGGCGGCCAGTATCAGGTTATTGATGTGGGTCAGATTAGCCCGCTCGAGAATGAAGATCATGCTACCCTGGGGTCGAAGGGGGCGGTGGAGAGTCTTCAAGGCCGCACGTAGACTTCTTCGGTACCACGACCAGCCCATCATCCTCCGCCTCAGCAAGGGCTTCAAGAGTGTTGCCTTTTCTCTACCCCACAGCCAGCCGCTCCATAAGTAGGAGAGCGTCCAGAAGGGGCGATAGTAGGGAGGAGGTGCGGCAACGACCAGGCTCACGCTGGAGGGTGGCAGCCTGGCGGCGACTTTGGGGAGCGGTTCGTTGATCACGCTTACCTGCGCCTCCACTTCGCCCACAAGGCTCTCGGTGTCGGTGGTCACAGCCATTGGACCGGAGGGCGATAGGAGGCGTACCAACTGGTACGCCTCTTCGAAGGCATGCCATACGTTTCGCTCCACGAATCTGGTCGGCGGACGCAGGTGGAGTGCCGTGGGCCTGGGCAGGGGGGAGGCGCCAAGCTTGCTGCAGGTGTCGAAGCACTGCACCAGGATCAGCTGCAGCGCATTCTGCAGCGGCGAATCGACAAAGAGGGTCTCTATCTTCATGGAGAGGTCCGTCAGGGCGTAGAGATTCCGCGGAGTGTAGAGATTCAAGAGTTCCTCGGCCAGCTCGCGTTCTGGCTCATGAGGCTGAGCCAGTCTCTCCAGAAGGTACCAGTAGTGGACTCCCTGCTTCTCCACGCTGTCCAGCACAGTGAGGTCAGCATCCTCGACAGGGAATCGGCCTTCGGCGTCGCAGTGCGTGCAGTGATAGTACTTCTCCACTGGCCTGTCGTCTTCTCCATCCCAAAGGAAATAACCGACGACGAGGGGACGCGCACAGTGGTGACAGGAACTGGCGTACAGCTGGTTGACGTGCTCCCGCAGCGGTATGCCTCTCTTCAGACTGTCGCCCAGTCGCATGGTCGCCGCATCTAGGTCGTGCGGCGAGGGGAGGGTCAGGATACCGTGCACGAGCAGGGTGTGGACCGGGTTGAAGCTGGCGGCGATGCCCCTCCTTCCGCTGGCGGCTGCTTCCAGTAGCAGGGTGCCCGTTTGGGGGAAAGGGTCCAGGACGAGATCGCCCGGATTGGTGCACGCGGCGACATATCGTGCCACGACGTTGCGGGGCAGAGGTTGCAGATAACGCTCCAGGGGGATTTGCTGTTCCTTCGCCTTGCCAGGAATGAACCGTTCAATCTCGTGCATCGTTCTGCTTCGACCTAGAGTATATCACAGTTTGCAGATTGGGGCCTTTTGTGGTATAATAGAACATCGGTTCTAAAGCGTTTGCCTTTTGTAATGGTTTGGAGTAAACTTAGCAATTAGGGGTGAACCCGGAGGGAGTGTCAATGGGGGAGAAAGAGGGTCGCGAGAAGGCGTTAGAGATTACTCTCTCACAGATAACGAAGCGGTATGGCGACGGAGCTGTGATGAAACTGGGAGAGGCCCCGGGTATGGATGTGGAGGTCATACCCACAGGGTCTATGCGCCTGGACATCGCACTGGGCGTGGGAGGCATACCTCGCGGGAGGGTGGCCGAGATATTCGGCCCCGAGGGTTCAGGCAAGACTACCCTTTGCCAACATATCATTGCTGAGGCCCAGCATGATGGGGGCATAGCGGCCTTCATAGATGTGGAACACGTCCTCGATCCTACCTACGCCGCCAAGTGTGGGGTGGACATTGAGGAGTTGCTCATCTCCCAGCCGGACACCGCAGAGCAGGCACTGGAGATCACCGAGGCTCTGGTGCGTAGCGGAGCGGTGGACGTGGTGGTTGTGGACTCAGTGGCGGCACTGGTGCCCAGGGCTGAGGTCGAAGGGGAGATGGGTGACCAGCACGTGGCGTTGCAGGCGCGGCTGATGTCCCAGGCCCTGCGGAAGCTGACGGCGGCCATCAAGCGTTCCAAGACCGCTGTGATCTTCACCAACCAGCTGCGAATGAAGGTGGGAGTTCTCTTTGGCAGCCCAGAGACGACACCCGGGGGACGTGCCTTGAAGTTCTATTCCTCGGTGCGCCTGGATATTCGACGGGTGCAGTCCATCAAGGCCGGAACCGAGGTCATCGGCAACCGGACGAAGGTTTGGGTGAAGAAGAACAAAGTGGCACCGCCCTTCAAGTCGGCGGAATTCGACATCATGTACGACGAAGGTATCTCTCGAGAGGGCGATCTCATTGACGTCGGCGTGGACATGGGACTCCTGGACAAGAGGGGAGCCTACTTCTCCTATGGCGACACGAGGCTAGGACAGGGCCGGGAGAACGCCAAAGAGTTCTTGCGGGAGAATCCCTTGGTAGCACAGGAGATCAGTGACAAAGTTCGCCAACAGGCTGGCCTTCCTCCCGTGCGTTGGCCTGTCAGCGAACCTCGCGAAGGAAGCGAAAAGGAGTATCGTCAGTCGACGACGGGTTCGGAGGAACCGTCGGCAGAAGCAGAGGGTTAGAGTAGCCGGACGCTGCACAGAGCCATAGCTAAGGACTCAGCATCTTACGTGATGGAGGGGGAGCGCTCCTTTCCCTCAGCGATTGGTCTTAGAAGAGGAAGAAGCGAAGTGGGCGGCGAGTTTCATGTGCCCAAGTTTCTAATGGCGCGGCAGACAGGGGTTGTGAACTGCACCATGGTTGAACCTGGGGTCTCGGAGCTCACCGCATAACGGAGTACTTCGGAAGCCGGGTGTTGAGGGATAGGCCGTCGTACTAAAGCGACGGGCTACAAGAGGATTCTCCCTTGATCTCTAGGTAGGCACTACTGATCTGCCTTCCATAGCTGTGGCTGTGCGCCACAGCCTTTTTGTTTTGAGTGCTTGAGGTGGCAGGCCAGATCACCGAGATCAAGGTCCAGAAGAGGAAAAGGGACCGAGTCAACGTCTATCTCGACGGCGAGTACAGTTTCAGCCTAGCGATGGGCGTAGCAGCGTCGCTGAAGCGGGGGGATGTCCTCTCTGATGAGGAAATCCAAGAGCTGCAGTCGCGGGACTCCGTCCAGAAGGCGTACGATAGGGCTCTGGACTACCTGGCCTATCGCCCTCGTAGCAGTGCTGAGTTGAGGCGTTACCTGAGGCAAAAGCAGGTCTCCACGGAGGTCGGCGAGGTGGTTCTGGAGCGGCTGAGCGCAGCAGGGCTGCTGGACGACGGGGCGTTCGCCCGGTACTGGGTGGAGAACCGAGAGACCTTCAAACCCCGAGGTCGCCGCGCCTTGCGGCACGAATTGCGGCAAAAGGGAATCGACGACGAACTGATAGCAGAGGTTGTGAGTGAGGTTGATGAGGAGGAGAGTGCTTATCGGGCTGCCCTGAGGCAGGCCCAGAGGTATAATCATCTGGATGATGGCGTCTTTCGTCAAAAGATGTACGGCTTCCTTCGGCGACGAGGTTTCGGTTACGAGGTGATAAGGGAAACGATATCGCGTCTCCTTCAGCAGAGTGCTGAGGAAGGCGGGGAGCAGAGTTAGCCACCGTGTGTGGGAAGTGTTGGAAAGGAGTGTAGCGGCAGATGGAACCTGTCATGGTCGTATTGGGATTACTAGCCGCAGCCTTCGGCGGATTTGCGGTGGGCTATGTGGTTAGGCAGTACTTGGCTACGGCCAAAGTGAAAGAGGCTCAAGCAGAGGCGGATAGAATCTTGGCCGATGGGGAGACGAAGCAGAAGGAGATGCTGCTGGAGGCCAAGGATGAGGCGCTCAACATTCTGCACGACGGGGAGGAAGAACTGAAGCAGAGGCGCAGGCGGGTGCGCAATCAGGAGGAGCGCTTACAGAAGAGGCAGGAGAGCCTGGAGCGTCGTCTGGAACCCCTCGAGGAGCGGGAAAGGAAAGCTGTTGCTCAAGAGACCAGGCTGAAGCAGAGGGAGGCGCAGCTGGAGGAGCTTAAGCAAAGGCGCACTGAGGAGTTGGAGGCCGTCTCCTCCTTGAGCAGGGAGGAAGCCACGGACCTGCTTTTGCGAACCGTCGAGGAGGAGAGCCGTCAGGAGATGGCCCGCGTAATACGCGAGGTGGAACAGGAGGCCAGGGAGACGGCGGATCGAAAGGCTCGGAAGGTGATCAGCGAGGCCATTCAGCGCTATGCCGCCGATGAAGTGGCAGAGGTCAGTGTCTCGACGGTGGATCTGCCTAGCGATGAGTTGAAGGGTCGCATTATTGGACGTGGGGGTCGCAACATCAGAGCTCTGGAGAACGCCGCAGGTGTGGATCTGATCGTTGATGACACGCCCGAAGCAGTGACCATCTCCAGTTTCGATCCAGTAAGGCGTGAAATCGCCCGGTTGGCGCTCACCAAACTCATCATGGACGGGCGCATCCATCCGGGGCGGATCGAGCAGGTGGTGGCGAAATCCAAGCGAGAGGTGGAGGCTATTATCCAAGAGGAGGGGGAGCGAGCGGTCTTCGGGGTGGGTGTGACAGACATGCACCCTGAACTGGTCAAGCTGCTGGGAAGGTTGAGGTACAGGACCAGCTACGGCCAGAACCAGTTGGAGCACTCCATACAGACAGCGCACCTGGCGGGGATGATGGCTGCCGAGGTTGGCGCTGATGTCCGGCTGGCCAAGGAGGGAGGCTTGTTGCACGACATCGGCAAGGCTGTCGATCACGAGGTGGAGGGACCCCACGCTTTGATCGGCGCTGATATCACCAGGCGCCACGGCAAGTCGGCGGCGCTGGTCAATGCCGTCGCCGCTCACCACCAGGAAGAGGAAGCCCAAAGCGTGGAGGCGGTGCTGGTGGCGGCAGCGGACGCCATATCGGGAGGCCGCCCTGGAGCGCGGCGTGAGAGCCTGGAGACCTACTTCAGGCGCATCAAGGCCTTGGAGGAGGTGGCCAGTTCCTTCCAAGGGATCAGCGAATGCTACGCCATCCAGGCGGGTCGCGAGATAAGGATCGTGGTCAGGCCAGAGGAGATTGACGACCTGGGCATCCTGCGCCTATCGAAGGATGTGGCTCGCAAGGTGGAGGAGAACCTTGAGTATCCGGGGCAGATCAAGGTCACCGTCATACGCGAGAAGAGGGCCGTAGACTACGCCAAGTAGAGATGTCTCGCCAGAGTAATGGACGTCACTGACGAGATCAAGGACAGAATAGACATCGTCGAGTTCATCTCCACCTACGTGCCGTTGAAGAAAGCGGGACGGAACTATAAGGCGCTGTGTCCATTTCACGCTGACACCACTCCCTCGTTTGTCGTTTTCCCCGATGGTCAGAGGTGGTACTGTTTTGGGGCGTGCGCCACCGGCGGAGATGTTTTCAACTTCCTGATGAAAAAGGAGAACCTGGAGTTCTCGGAGGCCTTGCGGGAACTGGCACAGCGGGCGGGGATACCGCTGGCTCCGCGCACAGAGGCTCAGAAGGTGGAAGACAAGCGGCGCAAGCTACTGCGCGAGATCAACGCGGCTGCCGCCCAATACTTCAACCATCTTCTGATCCATTCTACCGACGGAGAGATTGCGCGAGACTACTTAGCCGGGCGCCAGATTCGAGCCGAAACATGGAGGGCTTTCCAGCTGGGTTATTCTCTGCCCGACTGGGAGGCTCTGAGCCAGCATTTGTCAGCGAAGGGGTACCGGGAGGCCGATGTGTTCGCCGCCGGTCTGACCGTCGAGCGGGAGAGCGGCGGATACTACGACCGTTTCCGGGGGCGCTTGGTCTTCCCGATCTGCGATGACCGGGGTGCGGTTCTGGGGTTTGGCGCGCGCGCTCTGGACGATTCCGAGCCCAAGTACGTGAACACTCCGCAGACGCCCCTCTTCGACAAGGGCGGCATTCTCTATGGCATCCATCTGGCGAAGGAGGCCATTCGCGAGCAAGGAACTGCCATCATCGTGGAGGGATACATGGACGTGCTGATGGCGGATCAGCACGGTTTCGGGAATGTTGTGGCCTCCATGGGGACCGCCCTGACCGAGAACCAGGTGCGAATCCTGAGGAAGCTGACCAAGAGCTTCACTTTGGCAATGGACGCCGACGCAGCAGGAGAGCAGGCCAGCCTCAGGGGCTTGGAAGTGGTGAAGAAGCACTATGGGGTGGAGCACCGTCGAAGTCCAGAGATCAGGGAGACCTACGAGCACATATGGTTGAAGAGATACGTGGACGCCAACATCAAGGTCATCACCATGCCGCCCGGCCAGGATCCAGATGATGTCATTAGAGAGGAACCGGAGCGCTGGGCGCGACTGGTGGAGGAGGCGCTGCCGCTCATGGATTACTACTTCGAAATGGCCACCGGCGGCGTCGACCTCGACACAGCCGAGGGGAAATCTGCGTTGGTTCAGCAACTGCTGGCACTGATCGCAGAAATAGGAGACGGGATCGAGCGTGCGCATTATTTGCAGAAACTGGCCCGCCTAGTTAGAATAGATGAGAGGCTGTTGGCTGCCGAACTGAGTCGGTTCAAGGGCCGAGGCAGGGCGGAGATGCCTCATGCAGATTCCGGCCTACTGTCCATCGTCCAATCCTCGGCTACACTGGAGAACTACTGTCTGGCCCTGCTACTGAAGGCGCCTACTTTCGTGCATGAAGTCGAGGAGTTGGCGACGGACGATTTCGTGGCTCCAGAGAACCGCTCCATTTTCGGGGCTTTGCTGGACTCGATAGACCGGGAGGGCGCCCTCGATGTCGGTGAGTTGCGCGACACACTAGATCCGCTCCTTGTCCAGCATCTAGAGGGCATACTTGAGGCTGAATCGAAGGGACCCCGCCTGCGGGAAGAGGATTTGCCGGAGGAGATCCGGCGGACTGTGTCGAGGCTGAGGGATCGAAACGATAGGAGGGAGTTAGGGCAGCTAGAGAGCCTCCTTCACGATGCGGGCGAAGGTGGTGAGGATGAACTGGCGCTCCGGGAGAGAGTTGATTCTCTGAGACAGAGGATTCAGCAGCGTGAGAGGGAGAGAGAATCCAAGGGCGCGTGGGCGCAGGAAAACGCACGGTGAGGAGGACCGGCGGTGCTTGGCCAGGTCCGAGGACGGATGGTGGGAGTCAGGATGTCGGAGCCGTCTGACGGAAGCCTAGAGATCGAAGAAGTAGACCTGAAAAAAGGAACCTCCACGAATAAGATGGAGGGAGTGCGCGAATCTGTGGACGAGACAGCCGTTTCTCCGGACGAGGAACTAGCGGGAACGACGATGGAAGAGCCCTCGATGGCCCAGGAGGAGGACGTTGATGTTTCCCTTGACGCTCTTCTGGATCTGGAGGGGCTGGAATCCAGCGACCCGGTAAGGATGTATCTGAGGGAAATAGGGCATGTTTCTCTGCTGTCGGCAGCCGACGAGAAATGGCACAGCATGAAGATGATGGCGCCTCGGTACCTTGACGAGATAGGAAAGCAGGTCAGCGCCGAGAGTGGGGAAGAGGCGTGGCTGGACATCGCAAGCAGGACTCATGAATCGCTGCGGGCGGATTGGGAAAGCATCACGGCGCTCTGCGACCAGCTGGGGGTTCCTGCGCTGGAGTTGGCGAAACTGGCCGATGAGATACAAACGATCTCCCGACCGGTGGTACAAGTGACTGAGGAATCATACCTGACGGATTATCTCAGTAGTATCGGTGAGGAAGACTTTGGCGAAACGGATGAACTGGCCATCGTCTTGGAGTCGTCAGAGGGTGAGGGCGACGCCGTCGAGGAGGACCCGCTCGCGACTGAATGGGACATGCTCACCAGGAAGATACACGATCTTTGTCTCGACCTCTATCTACTACCGACTGAATTGAGGGCTCTCATAGGGTCCCACTTTCGCAAGACGGGCAGGATTCCCACAAAACGGAAGTACTTGCCCGCAGCGCGGGACAGCCAGAGCGCGATTTTGGACAGGTTTGAGGCCGTGGACGGGTTGGCAACCTTCTCCCGCAAAGTTCTGATCGTGGCTAACTTGCGTCTGGTTGTGAGTGTGGCCAAGCAGTTCATGGGGAGGGGGATTTCGTTCTTGGACGTGATCCAGGAGGGAAACATTGGGCTGCTGCGGGCTGTGGAAAAGTTCGACTACCGGCGTGGCTTTAAGTTCAGTACCTATGCTACCTGGTGGATCCGGCAGGGTATCGGCCGCGCCATCGCCGACCAAGGGCGTACCATTCGCATCCCCATCCATGTGGTGGAGGACATCAATCGAGTGCTTCGGACGTCACGTCGGCTCACGCAGGAGTTGGGAAGAGAGCCCTCAGCTGAGGAGATAGCGCTGCAGATGGAGGGATTGCTGTCTGACGAGGACAAGCTGGCAATTGTGAAGGCGCGAAGCAATGACGAGCCCCTCGACTCCATCTTGCAGCGGAGGTGGAGAAGGGCAGCAGCCAAAGTGAGGCGCATTATCCGCATTTCCCAGGAGCCCATGTCGTTGGAGATGCCCATTGGTAGCGGGGAAGACAGTTCCCTGGCAGATTTCATAGAGGATGAATCTATTCCTGGTCCCATAGATACCGCATCGCGAGAGCTGCTTCGAGAGCAAATGAGTGATCTACTGGAGTCGCTCAGCGAGAGGGAGCGCAAGGTCTTGACATTGCGTTTCGGACTGAGGGATGGGCAAAGTCGGACTTTGGAGGAGGTCGGGAAGACGCTGGGCGTGACGCGGGAGCGTGTCCGCCAAATAGAGGCGAAGGCGCTGCGAAAGCTCCGACACCCCAAGTCGAGTCGCAAGCTGCGAGACTACCTGGGGTGAGTTGACTAGAGGCTGGCTGCGCAGTATAATATTCTTAGGGTCGTTCCTCGGTAGCTCAACTGGTAGAGCAGCCGGCTGTTAACCGGCGGGTTGTAGGTTCGAGTCCTGCCCGAGGAGCCTGGAAAGGGCGTGTTTCAGGTGCACAGTCGTCGCCCGTCGTCCAACCCGC
Source organism: uncultured Anaerolineales bacterium (assembly GCA_964573815.1). GTDB lineage: Bacteria > Chloroflexota > Anaerolineae > UBA7937 > B3-Chlor > CAYGAW01. Next base: position 2,050 of record CAZNMJ010000081.1, on the reverse strand, counting down.
ATGGGAGAAGCCGTGCGGGTTTTTTTGTGTGCTTGGCGCGTGCGGCGGCCGACCCCTGCGCCACATAGGGGCTGCCAGCTTCATCAAGAGGCACTTGGGGCGGGGGGACGAGCGGAGAGGGAAATCGAAGCCTGTGCGAGGGCTGTTTGGTCATAGCCACTGGGGGACCTCGGAGGTGACGAGAATGAGAGTCTCGGAGTTGGGTGAGTTTCCCCTCATCGAGCGGATAACTGGACGCCTGCCGGCGTACCTCGATGACGTGTATGTGGGCGTGGGAGACGACGTCGCGGTGTTGGAGCTGGACCCCGAGACATATCAGCTGGCCACGTGTGATATCCAGGTGGAAGGGATTCATTTCCTGACCCAGTCGATCACACCCTATCAGTTGGGGCGCAAGGCGGCGGCAATCAACCTGAGCGACATCGCAGCCAAGGGCGGGATTCCGCAACACTGCTTGGTCTCGCTGGCGTTGCGGCCGGAACTGGAGGTGAGTTGGGTGGAGGCACTTTACGATGGTCTGCGGGAGGAGATAGCTGCGTACGGCGCCGACATAGTGGGCGGCAACATGTCCAAGACGGAGGGCCCTATCGTGGTGGATCTGTTCCTCCTTGGTCGGGTGAGGCGTGAGGAGGTGCTTCTGCGCTCGGGCGCACGCCCTGGGGACCGGGTGTTGGTCACCGGGTGGTTGGGTGAGGCGGCGGCGGGGCTGGCTCTCATACGGCAGGCCGAGTTGGCGGTGGAGAAGGAAGAGGCGGACCGACTCCGGGATGCGTATCTGACGCCGACGCCGAGGATTAGGGAGGGGCGGGCCATCGCCAGCGATGGACGGACGAGTGCCATGATCGACCTCAGCGACGGACTGAGCAGCGACATCGGTCACATCTGTGAAAAGAGCGATGTGGGGGTACGCCTGTGGGCGGAGCGGCTGCCCATATCGGAGGCGACTCAGAGGGTTGCGGAGCTGATGGGTAGAGCAGATTGGGCGCTGGCCGTGGGGGGCGGGGAGGATTACGAGCTTTGTTTCACTGCATCGCGGGAGGCGGAACGAGGACTGGTGGCGTTGGTGGGTGAGGCGACGGGGACCAGAGTAACATGCGTTGGGGAGGTGCTTCCTGGGGACGCGGGGCGCTGGATAGAACTGGCAAGCGGCGAGGAGGTTCCTATAAGAGGAGGCGGGTGGGATCATTTTGATGGGAGTTAGGGCGCGCTGAGGGAGAGACGTTGAAGTGGAAGAGTTTCTCGTCGTCGCGCCTGGAGACTTCGCTGCTGGTGAGGCTGTCGAATAAGCATAGAAGGATGAGGATCGAGGTGAGAGCGGCGAGGTCAGCGTACAAGACGAGGGAGGCAGTCAGTCCCCGAGCAGTTCCTCTACCATGCGGTGAGCGACGGCCCTGAAGTTGCCCCAATCTCGCCATCGAGGCTCAAGCTGCTCCAACTGTGCCGCCACGCTGGGGAGGTGCCCCAGCGATGCTTCGCGGAAGTCGGTGATTCCCTCTCGGTCGTCGAGGCAGCAGGGTTGGCCGCCCACCTCACGCACCTCGAAGACGTACGAGACGAAGGGAATGGAATTGCCCTTGCAGCGGAGTTCGTATTCGATGAGGCCGAGGAATCGCTCAACGTTCACTTCAAGGCTCGTCTCCTCCTTGAGCTCGCGATGTAGTGTCTCTTCCACCGTCTCTTGCCACAGGACGCGACCGCTAGGTAGGCGGTAGACTCCCTGCGGGTAGAAGTGCTTGGTATGCAAGAGCACGTTGCCGTTGGGGCGAACGACAAGCATTACTACCTCGCCCCGACAGGCCACGGGCCCGGTGGATATCTTCCGGATCCAGGTATGGAAGGTCTCGTGGCCAACGTGCATGGTGCAGGTGTGTCGCCGAGGGTGACCAAACCGGGCGATCAGGGCTTCTGTCTCTTCCTCGTATATCAAGCGCTCGCTCACAGCCGCTCCAGATGTATAGACATTGCCTAGGGGGCCTGTACCTCGAGCGATGCGCCGACGCTGCTGTTCAGCAGTCGTTGTGCGCTACCGTTGACCACGGCTATGGCCAGG
>CAZNMJ010000080.1:6688-13263 GCA_964573815.1 uncultured Anaerolineales bacterium | reverse complement strand
GCAGGACCGAAGGATCTGGTAGGGATGCTTACCCTCTGCCACCGCAAAGCGGGAGACGAGATAACCGTTCACTTCCAAAATGACTGCCTTCCGGTAACCAGCTCCGATGAGTTGGCGCAAGTGCTTTTCATAAGGCACGTTGCCGAAGAGGAGAGGACAGTGATCTTCGCCGTCGGGGCTGATGTCGTGGAGGTGAACGTGGCGGACCGAGGCAATGAAGCCGGATGGGATGGCCACCGAGCCGTTGCGGGCATCGTGGCCCAGGTCCCAGCAGATTCCAACCTTAGGAGAGCCCAGCCCGGAGACGATTTCCACCAACTCGGACTTGTTGTCCCCAATTTTGGCTGTATTTTCATCCCTGACCAGGAGCTCGATGGAGGGACGGAGGTTTGGGAACTCCTCCACGATCCAAACTAGAAAGGCCCTTGTGTCACGGCATAGCTCCCCACGAGGACAATTCCCCTTCGCTCCATGGATGACGAGGGTAGTGGGCCCTGCCTCCTCAGCAATACGGGCGGTGTATTCGATGGCCGGTCTGTAGAGGCGCTCGACCTTATCCCTCTCGCCCCTTGAGAAGCCGGCGGGGTTGTAGGGAGCCTTATAGGGAGCGTGAAAGGTGAGCCTAAACTCCAGCCAATGACATTCCTCGATCAAAGAGTTCATCTCCAGCCAGTCGGGGGAGGAGATGTCCAGCGTGAATTCCAGGACGCTCAATCCAAGCTCCCTCAGAGGGAGAAGAAAATCCTCGGCCGTGCCATCCCCCAGCCATTTGGGATGCATATTGAGGCCGAGCAGCCACCCTTGTTCGCAAGGGTTCCTACGTTTCCCCATCATCTCAGCGCACTCCGCGCTCTCAGCGGTTTCCAGGTTAAGAAACAGAACGGAGCAGAGAGGGCTCTTTCTTCTTTTTGGGCACGCTTTGATCTGATCATCTCGTCAATGGGAATGGATATGAAAAACCTCCAAGGCCATTGCCACGAGCAGAGAGAATCCCAGCCCGATAAACAGGGCATCTACATCAAAAGGCTGCACGATCTTCCAGGCCAGGGAAGATAATGCCCCTCCCAGCAGGCTGTACAATGCCGTATCCTTCTTTAATTTTCTCCCCGTCAGTGCTGCCAGGGTGGGAACCAGGATCCCCGCCGTCCACATACTCAATGTAAACAGCAATGCCGGTACAATCATCTGGAACCACAGGGCCAGGCTCAGGCTCAATATGCCCAGCACGATTACAAACAGTCTGGAAAGCGCTAGCAATTGTCCTTCGCTGGTTGCGGGCCTGAAATGCCTAAATACGTCGTATGCCAGGCTTGAGGCCCCCGACTGCAGGAAAGAGTTCACAGTGCTCATTATCACCGCCAACAAACCTACGAAGAAGATGCCTCTCCCTACAGCAGGTAGCGCCGTCCCGAGCAAGATGAGGGACGTATCCGAGTCTGGCAGGTCCGGGAACAGCCGCAGGGCGGCAAACCCGCACAGGATGATAATCGAGTCCACAGCCATCCATATTGCAATGGAATACAGCACCGATTTCCTGGAGCATGCCTCCGATTCCGAGGCGAAGAACCTCTGATACAAAGGTGCCGAGGTTATCGGCAGGAAAAAGAGCAATATGAAAAAGGCGGCTATTTCCTGAGCCGATATGTACGAGAAGGGGTTAAGATACCCCTCCCGGATACCGGAAGTAATGCCCGGTCGCAGGCTAGATAAGATGAACGGCACCATCATAGCGAGCATGAAAAGCATCAGGACGAACTGAACCACATCTGTCATTACGTCCGCTTTCATCCCGCCTATCACAACAGGCACGACCAACACGAAAGCCATTATGCCCATCGCCACTTCCACGGGCATTGACGTGAATGTGGACAAAATCTTTCCCCCCGCTATTATCTCCTCCGGAATGAGGCATAGGGTTGCCAGCAGTACTGCGCTGGCTATGGCAAACTCCCTGCCGTAGAAATCCCCCAGGAAATCCGGCAGTGTATATCTTTCTGAGTCCGCTATCTTTTTAAGCAGGAAAACGACGGCTATGTTTCCCAGATAGAAGGGGACCATAAACCAGATAACGCCCAGTCCCATCTGGTATGTCAGGCTCACTCCCCCAAGTATAGCTGATGCCCCATAGAATGTAGAGACTATCGTGGCAACCAGGGCTTTTGTACCCAGCCTATCCCCGATAATGAACTTCTCCAAGGTTGTTGCTTTTGCTCTTATGCCTATTGCCATAGTCGCGGCAATATATAGCAGAAGGGTTGCTTCCCTCATTTATCCCTCAGCGCTCCCTTTCGATAGTGGGTTTTATGTAACCTTTGCCCTCAAGCATGGTTGTGCCTATCACCAGCTTGTAATGCCAGTCATTAACGCTTTCCAGCTTGCCCCTGGCCTCGATCTCCTCGCCGGAATCCACGACATCGCGATAGAGCCCCTCATAGGAGAGGATCTCCTTTAGCGGGGGCGCAGCACGCTGCGCTCCTGCCCCACCCTCGATCATCTCTACCCCCTCTATCCTATACAGGGCAGGCGTGAAGAGGGATTCGCTGGCATCCGAGACGATGGCCCTTATCCTCGCCACTCCTTTCTCCCGATATATCCTATCCCCATAATTCTCCCCTATCTCATCATTCTTCTTCGTGGGGTGAATGGAGAAGTACCTGCCCCTGAAGAAGCCATAGTTCCACCTCCTCCCGGCAAAATATCGGGCCTCCTCGTAGCTGAGGGGGAAGTGCTTGACTACCGAGGCGCACCATTCTTCCAGCGCCTTCCCCGTCACGGGGCGGATCTTGGCCGATCTCCCCTCCTTCAGCGCCGTCCTGACTTTCAGGGCGTTCTCCAGGCCGTAGACCAAGAGATCAATATCCGAGAATTCGGGGTTGTGTATCCCCAATAAGATGGAGCCGGTGATGCCAAAGTCCTCTTCTTTGATTCCAGTGCAAGCTATTATCTCGGATACGAAGGCACACACTTCCTCCTCGAGAGGGTCTCGTGGGGTCTCAAGGATCTCCTTCAGCCGCTGTTCGGGGAGGTAGTATTTCCTGAGGTAACCTTGGGGGATCATGGAGAACTGTATGCCCCTAACGGGGCAGTAGTGGACGTAGTGGGGGTAATTCCGCTCCAGGTAGGCTATCGTGTCGGCCACCTTGCCGACGTGGTAGTACTCTAGCTCCCTGCGATAGTAAATCTCCCCGCTCTTCCACTTCCCCACCGGAGCGGGAGAGTATTTGAGGTAGGCGGTATACTTGTCCGGGGGATGCAGATAGCCAGTCACGCAGAAGAACATCCCCTCCTTTGTCTCGATGAAATCCCTGTCCTTGGGTTTTCTTGCTCTCTGATCCATCTTCAGCTAACTTTCACGGTCATAGAATCGCCCCGCCCGCCGAGGAGCAACCGGTGGTAAGCTTCCCCTTCCCTCGCGACAACCCTCTCCAGCTTGCCTTTGGCGATGACCCTTTCCCCTTCCCTGGCCTGTTCGCAAAACCTCCCCCGAAAAGAGACAATTTCCCCCGGTAGGGGCGCAGCATGCTGCCCCACTACCAATTGTGCCCTTACAAATTGCACATCTTCCAACTTATAGGTGCAGGGCGTAAAAATGGCCTCGCTTGCGTCGGCAACAGTGGCCTCGATTTCCGCCTGCCCAAGCGAAGTGTACCTCCTGTCGCCGTAGCTCTCCCCGACCTCCGCCGGCGCTTTGACGAAGCGGATGAAGTATTCGCAGCCACGGAACTTCCCTTGGATGACCTTGCGTCCCTCCAGCCTGGCGAAATCTTTGAAGCCAATCGGTGTATCTTGGGAGCGGGAGGCATAAAGTTCCCTCATTTCCTCCTCGTTAAGCCTCCTCACCTCACCCCCCGGCTCGTCCAGCAGTTCCCTCAGCACCCTGTGAACCGCACGGCAATGCTCGGAGTCGTAGACGACGATGTCCACATCGGAGCGGGGCGTATGCAAGCCCACGAGGATCGAGCCCGATACGCCCATGCTCCTCTCCAGCACCTTCGCCCTCCCCACTAGCAAATCGGCGAACTCGACGGCCTTCGCCTCCAATTCGTCCAGGCCCTCTCTCCGACGGAGATCCGCCAGCTTCAGACAGGGGTCGTAAACCAGCCTTATACGCTCCTTGGGGACGCCCTGAAGCTGCTCCCCGAAGACGGGGTCGAAGAAGAGATAGAGGGGATACCTTTTCCGAAGCAGTTCCTCCTGCTCCTCAAAGTAATAGAGTCTCCTGTAGCGTGTATCATCCCTCTCCCTCTCGCCGTCTGGGTCGGGGGCATATCTCAGGTAGGCCACCACCACCTCAGGCGGATGGATCAGCCCCTTGACAGCGAAGAGGAGGCCCTCGATGGACTTCACGTAATAGCCTTCAATCATCGGCCTCACCGCTGCCCTCCCTCTCGCCCCTTACCCTTTTCTACGGGCTACTTGCTCCTGACAAGCCCCACCACATGCTCAACGATCCTTCCAGCGATGTCCACTTCGGTTGTCCTCTGAAGCCCCTTCCACCCAGGAATGCCGTTCACCTCGGTCACGTAGTACCCGTCGTCCTCCGCCTTCAGGATGTCCACCCCAGCGTACTCGGCCTCGAGGACGGCGGAGGCCCTAAGGCTCAGCTCCCGTAGCTCCTCGCTTAGCTCCAGGGGCTCCACGCTCGCCCCCCTGGCCACGTTCGTCTTCCAGCCTTCGGCGCGGCGCACCATAGCGGCGACCACCTTACCGCCGATGACGAAGGCCCTGATGTCCCAATTGGCGTGGGGGATGAACTCCTGGAGATAAAAAATATAGCGGCCTAATTCCAGGGCCCTGAAGAGCCTGTAGGCCGCGTCTTCGTCGCAAACCCTCACCATCCCCCGCCCCTCGGAGCCGAAGAGGGGTTTCACTACCGCATCTCCCATCTCTTTAAAGGCTTCCATCGCCTCATCGAAGCGTTCCGTCACCACCGTGCGGGGGGTAGGGATGCCTGCGTCCTCCAAAAGGGCCGAGGTATAATACTTGTCAACCGTCCTCTCGATGGTCCTGGCAGAGTTCACCACCCTGACCCCAAGGTCCTCCAACCTGTGCAGCACATCAACCCTGAAGATGATTTGCTCCAACGAGCCGCTGGGGATGCTTCTCACGATGATGGCGTCGTGTCCCTCAAGTATGTGTTCCCACACACGGACCCGGGGCTCGTCCGAAATCCTGGCCACTAGGCGGGTGATGGGGAAGCGGTCCGTCAGGATGCCTCTCTCCTCCAAGGCCTTCACTAGGGCCTCTACATGCCAGCTCCCTCTCGAGCCCAGTATCCCTATCTTCACCCCAGAACCCCTTGTAGCACCTCCACGTTCGGCCCCCCGGCGTGGTAGGTCCTCCCGCTGGTCAGATTGTTGATAAAGACCTCCGCTGGGCTGAAGAGGAAGGGGTCAATCTGATAGAAATCCCCCCCATACGCCTGGAAGATTTCATAAAACGGCCTCCCGTAATCCCTGGAGGCTGAAGAGGGGATATCGTTAATGATCCTCTCGATCTCTCCGTCCTCCGTCTGCGCGGAGTAGAAGGCCCGCCCGCCGTAGAGGACACAGTCGTTGGTGCGACCGATGGCCTTGAGGTCGTCCTCGGCCACGGGGGCGATGGGACAGGTGCCGTAGCCGCTCGATACTCGTTCGATATCGAAGCCTAACTCTGTCATCTTGTGCATCCCCGTCTCCACCACCCTGGCCGCAACCTGCACCGAACCAACCACGCTGGCTGTGGGAGCGATAAGGATGTAGAGCTTCTCAGTGCTCACGTTGCACTTGCGGACGATGTACTCCGCCACTTCCTCGGTGGGGGGCTTCCTTCCCTCCAGGGCTATCACTGCCATATCTGACTCGTCACTGTAGTCCAGCTTTTCGAAAAGCTCTTCAACACGGGAAAGGGCCCTGGCTGGCCCTGAACCCATGGCGAAGAACTTGCCCACCTTGATCATCCATCCCGCGTACTGCGAGGCCATACAGGCCACGGCGGGTCTTTCGACGCTGACACTCACGCCGGGGAGCCAGAACTGGCCGAAATCGAGACTGGTAAAGGTTACCTCCCCCAGTCCTCCCATGCAGGCCTCGGCGAAGAGCTTCCCTGCCCTCAATCCTCCGTCGGTTGCGTCTATCACTTTCGTCCCGTTGGGCAAAGTCAGGGCCCTGACGCCAAGCGCCTTCGCTTCGGCGATCATCTGCTCGGCAATGAGCGCCGCCCTGGCGTTCACGCTGATCCGCTCAGGTTTTTCGTTCATAGATCAGAATCTCTCCCTTCCCCAACTCGGAGATGTCGCCATTGTAACGCCTGTAGCTTCCGGTGATATAGTCCTCCCTGATTTCGAGGCCATAGCACCTAAGCGTTCTCAGGTAGACCCTGAGGAAGGCGGGGCTGTAGGTGCAATCGTAGCGGAAGGTGGGGAGGAGACAGGGTTCCTGAAAGGTGACGATGGTTCCCCTCTTCATCCCCGCCCCAGGCCTCTCCCCGATTTTGCCGAAGACGATGATCGAGCCGGCGATCATGTGGACCCCGACGAAGTCGCAGGCATCGCCCAGGATGACGATAAGGCCTCGTCTCATCAGTTCCCCCACCCC
>CAZNMJ010000080.1:0-6588 GCA_964573815.1 uncultured Anaerolineales bacterium | reverse complement strand
CGCAGGCATCGCCCAGGATGACGATAAGGCCTCGTCTCATCAGTTCCCCCACCCCGTCGCCAGCATTACCCTCGACGATGATGGTGCCCCGGTTCATCCCCCGCTTCTCGCCGCGGTAGGCCGCGCCGACCAGGTGGCCCGCGTTCCCCTTGATCCAGATACGACCGCCCTGCATGTGCGCCCCCACCCAGTCCCCGGCGTTGCCTTCCACCACGATCTCCCCACCGCGCATGTAGGCACCCAAATACAGGCCGACATCGCCATGGACGGTGATCCGGCCCCGGCTCATCCTCTGTCCAATCTTCTTCACATGGCTCAGGTCGCCCTCGACGAGGATGCTGTCTGAGCCTTCACCCTCAACGGTGAACAGGTCGCCAAGTGTCACCTTCCGCCGGCCGTAGAAGGCGGGCAGAGCCTCGATCTCCGCCCGACTGCGGCCGACAAAATGGTCGGGACAGATACTATCAGCCTCGATGGGGATTGTGGTCGGTTCTCTCAGGCGCAAGGTTACCCTGTTCGTCTCGCCTGCAAACTCTCTCACAAGTCCAGCACACGATACGCAACCCAAGGATATACACCTCCTTGCTGCTTAGAACTTTCTCGGAAAGTCAATCAGGACTACTTTTCAGGCTCAAAGCGGACGCCAGTCCGCCTTGATGAATCCTAAGAAGTCGTGGATTGGTGTCCACTCGGAGCTTCTCCGAGAAGACTCCTTATCTTGCCTTCAGGACCTCATGTAAATGAAATTGATACTGACCCAGCGTGCCGCCATAGTTCCCGGCGGAAATGCGCACGATGCCGGGGATGCAAGCGGCCAAGATACCGACCTGCATCGCCTCCCGTATGGCCTCCTCTTCTAGGCCGTCAATCACGATCTCCAGCACGGAGTTGACCCCCTTTGGCAGTGCGGACTCTGTCTGGCGGCGGATGGTGGGGCAGTAAGCGGTGTTGGTCGAGGCATGTAGGAATTTGTACTTAGACGTTGTCTTGCTCCCGCTGCGGACGATGCCGCCGGGGAAGGGCATCACTACCCCCTTGACCTTCTCCATCGCCTCCACCGCTCTCTCTGACGCCTCAAGAGTGACCTCGGGACTTTTGCCCAGGATGAGGAAATTCCCGCCACCGATGGCTTTCTTGACGCCAAAGCTCTCCTCGACCAGGAACTCCCCCTCCATCACCGGTATCCGCCAGAACCTCCTCCCCTCAAGGAGCTTGCTTATCTGGAAGCCATCGCCGAAGTAGCGGAGCGTCCCGCCGATTTTCAGCTTCTCCTCGCTCTCCAGACCGTTGAAGCAGGCGGTGGTGGAACAGGTCATTACGCACTGACCCACCCGGCGCATCAACTGGTCTTCCAGCCCCTTGCGGCCCATGGTGAAGACGAGGATGCTGACCCCCGGGCGGCCGTCGGGGGTCTCATCCGCCGGGATCACCTCTTCGATGCCTGCCTCGCAGCCGCAGGCGATGACGGACGTGGCGAAGCCCGTGGCCACCTGGGCCGCCGTCAGCGCCCAATGCTGATTGACGGCGGTGATGATCACCCGCGCGCCCCACATCTTGAAGGCCTCGGCGAACGTATCCTCAATCTCAACTCCATTTATGCGCATGGGATCACCTCGCTGCGAGACAGATACTCCGGCGCGACCGGATAGTTATCAAATGAGATGGTGTAGCAGGCCTCGAAATGCGCACGGAGGTCCTCCTCAATCCCTGGATCGTAGGGCGGTGCGACGTAGAGCGTCCGTCCTTGGCGCTCACGCACGATCCGGCCGTCGCGGACCACCACCTGGCCATCCTTGAGCACCAGGTAGGGCTCAGCGAACATCGCCTCCTTGTCGTCCAGCTTGCGATAGATGGTTAAATCGGCATCAGCCCCCACGCCCAGGTGACCCTTGTTCTTGAGGCCCAAGGCGCGAGCGGTCCCCGCGCGGGTGACGATGGCGATCTCGTAAAGGGAGTATTCGCGCTCCAATTGGGGAAGCAGGGCACTTTTCCGCGCCCGGCGATGCACGTTTTCCAACACCTCGGCCCGGTAGTCACGGTCCATGAGCAGCTTGATGACCTGTGGATAGCAGAAGAACGGTCCTGCATTCGGATGGTCCGTGGTCAGAAAGACCCGCCAGGGGTCATTAATCAGCAAGAATAGCTCTAAGCCGATGAGCCACTGGACGGCGTTGACGAGGTTGTTGCGTTTGTACTGCATGGGCACCACACCGCCGCCTGTCTCCCCCTCCACGTCGTCGTTGAGCCACTTGTTGCCGCTCAGTTGATGCAGGCGATACTGTAGGGGGCCATCGGAGGTCATGGTGGTGGCCTCGCCAAAAATCACCTGGCCGACGTCCACAGTGACGTTGGTGTGCTCGTTGACCGCGCGGGCCGTCTCCGCTGCGCCGGATCGGAGACGCTTGCCTGGCTTCCCACCGTAACTGAGGAACTGCAGGTGGCAAAAGTGGGCACGTCGCCCTTTTAGGGCCTCGATAGTCTCCACAGTCGTGCGGGCGTTGCCAGTCTGCCCCAAGTTGATGCCGTGGATGTGGGGCACGTGGGGCAAACCCAGCTCGTCGTTGATCCAGGCCAGGGTGGTGATGATCTGGCGTGGGGTGACGCCGAAGCCAATGACTTCGTCGTCCACCTCGCTCACGTTGCGTCCCCACTTCCAGTTCTCCACTCCGCCGGGGTTGACAATCTTGATAGCGTATCCTTTGCTCGCCTCCAGCAGCCAGGCCACGTAGTCGCGGGCCTTCTCCCGCTGCCCGTCGCGGATGCACTTCATAATGAAGTGGTTGTTGCCCATGGTGATAAAGACGCCCTTGTCCACGATGGGGGTGTCCTCCAGTTCCTCGTGGGTGTGGCGTGCCACTAGGGGCGCGGTGGCGGCCTCCATCACTGTGGTATAGCCCATCTCCGCGTAGAGATAGCCGGTGAGGTAGGTAGTGGGTACAGTGTAACCTGACCCTGAGCGGGTGAGCGCCGTCCGCGTGCGCACGTGGTCGCGGTGATCCTCTGGGCGGAGCTTGCGGCCGGAGTTCACTTTCGCGCCCACGATGTGGCTGTGGATGTCCACTCCGCCGGGCATGACCACCAGACCCGTGGCGTCAATGATCTCCGCGCTCGCTCGCTCCGCTCCCTCGCCGGAGACAACCTTGCCATCCTCGACCCAGATGTCGCGTACTTCGCCATTAATCCCGTTCTGGGGATCGTACACTTCGCCGTTGATTATGCCGAGCATGTCTTCACCCTCTCGATAATCCAATCCAGTACCTGTTCGTCGGTGGGCCGGAGAGAATCCACGAGCCTCTTCAGGGGCAGGGGGACGTTGTCCATGCGATAGGCGGTGCCCGCCGCGCTGATCCCGTAGGTGGCCGTGGGCAGCACTACCCACGCCACACGCGCTGTGAGGTTCATCGTCGGGTCGAGGACAATGGTTGGGATCTGGCTCAGCCGTTGGGCGACTTGGCGCGGAAAGTGGGCCACCGGGTCGGAAGCAATGATCAGGGCCGCGTCGGCCTCCTGGCGGGCCAGCACGTCCACCGCCGTGAACTCCCCCGGATTGTACTGCGGGTAGCCCCGTGCAAAGTTCACGGCGAAGGGATAGCCCGTCTGCCAGGTCAACGTGCAGTCCGCCCCGGCCACGTTTCCATGGCCGCGCATGGCCATGGCGGTGAAACGGGTGTACGCGTTCAGCTCGGCGACCAGGGCCAACAACTCAGCGATGTTCAGGTACTTACCTCCCGTCTGCGTCACTCCCATCCCGAAAAAGATCACCCCGAAGCGACAACTCTTCATCCGCTCCAGCAGGTCCGCCAGTTGTGCCACGTTCACCCCGCCCACCTCCGTCACATCCAGCGCCTCGCCCTTCAGCAGGGCGCGCAGCGCAGTGAGTACCTCATAGTCGAAACCAGGACGCGGCTGCAGGAAGATGTCGGCGTTCCTGGAGCTGTGGGTGGGCCGCACGTCCACCACGACCACGGTGCGACCCCTGCGCCCTTGGGGGGTCAAGCTTCCCCGCGCCGACACCGAGTAGCGCGCGAAGTGGCGCATGTGGGCCTCGGCTGGATTGCAGCCCCAGAAGATGACCAGGTCGGCGCGATGTTTGATCTCGCCCAGGGTACAGGTGGGTTCGCCCCGGCTCTGGATGCCGATGGTGGTGGGACCGTGGCACACAGAGGAAGTGCTGTCAATCGTCGCGCCCAACAAGTCGGCCAGGGCTATGGCTTTACGCTGAGCCTCGGAGGCGGTGGAGCTCAGACCGTAGATGAGCGGGCAGGCCGAGTCGGTCAGGATACGCGCGGATACATCAATGGCCTCAGGCCACTCTACCTCTTTGCCGGCCACCGTTGGGCGCGTGGCTTCAGTGCGAGCATTGAGAAAAAGGCTGCGGCCGTTGCTACAGGTCTTCTTCACCGCCTTGATGCTGTTATCCTCCACCTCGACGACGATGTCGTCGCAGAGGCAGCCGCAGAAAGGGCAGACGACGTTCTCTATCCTCATAACGGCTCCACCTCCACCTCCAGCCCCTTGGAATCGGGCATCCCTGTCCCTCGGGTCTCCGCTGCGATAAGCGTGTTGGCTGCGGGACCCATGGGCACGAAGATGATCCCCGGTGGGAGCTTTCCCTCCCTTAGTTCAAGCTCCGTCTCGCCGAACGCCGTGCGCACGCGGACGCGCCAGCCTTCCTCAACGCCCAGGCGCTCTCTATCGGCGCGGCTCATCTCCACGAACCCCGTCGCCTGGCGATATTCGTCGGAGTCCTTCCCTTTGTGGAGCGCTGTTCCCTGCTCGGTCGTGCGTCCCGTGATCAAGATGAACTTAGATATGGTCATCATCCCCCTCGTTCGCCGCTGATTCGCCCACTTCCCGCCATACCATCTCCGCCGCTGCCAGAAGACGGCGCCAGCACCCCTCGCGCGTCTCACCCTGCGCCAGCACTGTGCATATCGGATGATGGGCCTCTATCTTCTCCCCTAGGAAGGGGATGTCCCTCCTCCCCTTAGCCCTCCACCTGACCGTCTCAGGCATCACTACATCCTCTCTTGCGTAGATGATTCCCTTGCCGTAGAAACCGGGCCGATGGACGTTTTCCCCCAGCGAGAAGGAGGGCAGCTCCCCGTCGAAGGAGCGGACGTGCAGGTCGAATACGTTTATGCCATAGGCCCGCTCTATGAGCTCCATCGAGGCGGTATAGCGGGGATTGACCTCCACCAGATAGGGCACAGGGCGTCTGGCCTCGTCCCGCCCCAACACAAAGTCCACGCCATTGACTCCCCGTAGGTCACAGGAGCGGGTGAGCTTCTCTGCCATCTCCTGCACCGACCCGATAACAGTTCCTATCTCCGGCGTGGGCAGGCTGAGGGGCAGGATGTTGCCGCACCAAGTGAAGCCCCGCGCCCCCAGTTCCCCCCGCCCGATGAGCTGCTCCGTCAGGCCCAGGAGCACGCACCGTCGCCCGTCGGCCACGAAAGCGGCGGAACAGGCTTTACCCTCGATCCACTCCTGAAGGATGCGCCCTTTGCCCAGCGCGCCCTCCCTCCAGAAGCTGATCCCGTGCCCACCACCGCTTCGCGCTGGCTTGCTCACCCAGCGCCCCGTTCCCCTGGCCTGCTCTTCTTCACCTGGGAGCAGGGTGACCGGGTGAGCAATATTTTCTTGTCGGCAGACTAAACGCAGATGGCCCCAGTCGCGCGCCCGGCGCAGGGTGGAGGGAGAGTTGCCCAGCAGATTGTGCCCCTCAGCTAGCTCCTCTATGACATCGGGGTGATTTTCCAGGCTGGAGGTGTAGGCCACTACCTGGGAGTTCAGGCCGCGGCTGGCGATCAGCAGGGCTTTGGCGCTGAAGCGGAGCTGGAAATCGCGCATCAGCGAGTAGTTTTCTACCAACTCTTTCTGGTCGCGGTCGCCGAAGTAGTCAAGAGTGACGACGTTATACCCGCCCCGCACCGCTGATTCGGCGATGGCCCGCGTACTGAAGCCAACGATCAAGATTCGCACTGGACAACACGCCTAGGGCAAGCGGTACATCTACCCGCCCATTTCCTTGGCGATGGCAAAGATCTCTTCCGCGTCCAACACCAGTTCGTTGCTCTCGAAGAGACGGGCCACGCAGGCTCTGTGCACCTTCATCTTCAGGCCGCCGACGCCCAGGGCGCCGAAGATAACTTTCCCCTCTTTCTCCTTGCCGTCCCAGTGAGGTTTGATCCCCTCGATTCCGGTTGGGGGAACGGCGTTGACATCGGCCATGACCTCAATGGTGAGATTGGCTTTCCAGATGTCTTCCCCAACAAGCATCACCCCGGCAGCGCCAGCGGTCATCAGGATATGCGCCCCTTCGAGGACCCCCTTAGCTGCCTCGTCATCGGCTACCTGATGAGGAGTGACTTCCAGATTGAAGCGGGATTTGATGAGTTCACAGGCAGACTTTGCTCTCTCCATACTGCGGGAGGTGAGGTGGACGTCAGCCCCCTCCTTGGCCAAGAGGGCACAGGCCCTCAGGCCGACAGGCCCCGTGCCGGCGAAGACCACCGCCTTCTTGCCCTTTACATCCACCACGCTCGTTATCTTCCTCACTGCGGCGGCGGCCGTTGTGTTCGACCC
>CAZNMJ010000079.1:0-13628 GCA_964573815.1 uncultured Anaerolineales bacterium | reverse complement strand
CCTCTGAAGAGGATTGACAGCGCCGCCGCAGGGTCCCTAGGGTTTTCATCTAGGAGGTGCTGGACCGTGCGAAGAAGGTGGATAGCAGTGGCGGCCGTGGGGGCTGCGGAGTATCAGTGGGGCTAGGGTTCCACCGTTGCTGGTACTCCTTGTCTGTCCTCGTAGGAGGAACCCATGACAGTGGGTCCCCCCTTTTTCTCCTCGTGAAGCCCACCCTGGGCGAACACTGGGGGTCAACCGTTCCGTGCCGAAGGGCGAGGACAGGACGAGCGGGTCTCTGATTCCCCCTAGAGGAAGGCTCTACGGGAGAACTGTACAATCGTACAGGTTGGAGACTGAACGAATGGCTGGTGTGTCCGGGGTCGATTCTCGATATGATAGTCAAGGCGGGCTTCTGCCACCCGACACGAGCCTTCCTGCATGGCTGTCGAAAAGCGCAATGTTGTGGCCCACGTCTCGAAGCGCGTGCGGAGCTGACTCTGCTAGCTACCCATGAACAGAGACGATTCCGTGTGACATGGGTCGACACAGCCGCCCCTCAGGCGTGAATGGTGGGCTGATGAGTATTGCCAGCGGGACAAGGGTCTGAAACAAGACGGACCGGACAGAGCCGATCGAGAATCATAGCCAGCAGAGCAGAAGTGGCTTGCGTTACTGGTGGCCCGAGGTAGTCGGTCCAGTGAGAGAGCATTGTACCGTAGAGAGGTTGGCGGAACATGTCGAGGAAATGGATAGTGCTAGCGGGTGTCTCGGCTGGCCTGGCACTGCTGGGGGGCGTCGGAGCAGTTGGTTGGTGGGAGTATCGCGAGCAACCCCAGTTCTGCGCCGTGTGCCACATTATCCAGCCCTATCTGGAGTCATGGCAGGGATCTGATCTTGAGGCACGCGACCACGCCGCAGAGGGCGTGGCTTGCCTGGATTGCCACGAGGCAACGCTGGAACAGCAAATAGACGAGCTCACTGCCTATCTGCAGGGCGACTTCAGTGTCCCGCTGAAGGAACTCAAGTATCCGACGGAAGACTGCCTGGGATGCCATTTGGAAAATGAGCATACGAGCTACGAAGAGGTCATCCAGCGTACGGAAGACTACCTGATTGACGGCGAGATGATCAATCCCCACGCTCCACACGTGGGGGTGGAAGGGGTGGAATCTGAGTATGAATGCTACAGCTGCCACAAGATGCATCGAGAATCGACCGGAATCGACTTCTGCTACGACTGCCACCACACGCGCACGTTCGTCAGTTGCAGCACCTGTCATCAAGAGTGAGTTCTTATGGGGGGCCAGTCTTGAGAGGACGTGACAGTTGACTGGGAGGCCGGGACGAGATGCAGGTGCGCATTGTGTGGGTGCGGACCTCGCAATTGCATCCTCTGGCAAAGGATGCCACGCGGCGGCGAAGCAGTGGCTGGACCGGAATCCGCAGTCCCGTACGCTGTTCATCAAGGGGGCGGCGATCAGCGCGGGGACGCTGGCAGCGGCTTGGGGAGAATGCCGCAGTGGAGGAGCCGCGGAGCCAAGTCATTAAGAGCACCACCGCCGTCACCTGGCTGGTCTTGGAGGAGAGCCCTTGCAGGGGCTCTCTTTTCTCTTTTCCTTCGGGGTATCCTGGCCTGGTCAGCTCTGTCAGAGCGTCTGGTCCGATGTCTGAGTCGGAGGGAGACTGTCCATGTAGCGAGATCCAGTTCTTGCCCGCGCTTCGGTGGGCGTTCATGCCCCCTTCAGAACCCTGAAGGCGTGGTCACGGTATTCAGGCTGACCGACGGGCGTTCATTGACAGTGCCTCCAAATCATGCTATACTCCCTGGGCCACATAAGGGAAGTCTCCACCACGGCCATCAAGACCCTTCAGCAAGGAGATATCGACCCATTTATACTGTCACTTTCGACCCTGATGGTCAGAAGGTTCAAGTCCCCGAAGGAACGCTCATCACCGAAGCGGCTGAGGAAGCTGGCATCGAACTGAACATCCCTTGTGGCGGCCAGGGGCGTTGTGGCCGCTGCGCGGTGGTGGTCGAGCAAGGCGATGTCCACCGCCGATCAACAGCTCGTCTGTCTCCCGACGCGCTGAAGGAGGGTTATGCGCTGGCTTGTCAGACGGTGGTGAAGAGCGATGTTGTAATCACGGTCCCTCCTCAGGAGAAGATCGAGCGTCGCCTGCCCACCGCCC
Organism: uncultured Anaerolineales bacterium; assembly: GCA_964573815.1. Lineage (GTDB taxonomy): Bacteria > Chloroflexota > Anaerolineae > UBA7937 > B3-Chlor > CAYGAW01. The sequence goes on along the minus strand of CAZNMJ010000079.1, from coordinate 11,456 downwards.
AGAGGGTGCCGAAGATCACGGTGCCCTTCCCCTACGACTGGTCGCGTGATCAGACCATCCACAAGTACTTCGTGATCATCGAACCGCCTAGCTTGGATGACAATACTGACGATGTGGCCCGTCTCAAGCGCGCTCTCCAGACGCAACACGGGATACGCGTGGAGGGTCTGAGGATCGATCTACCGGTGCTGCGCAAGCTGGCTGGGATACTGCGCGAGTCTCAATGGCAGGTCACCGCGGTGCTGGAGATGGATACCTGGATGGCTCCCGATGGTCCTCCCCGTCTTGTGGATCTGCTCCCTGGTGACCAGACCCAATCCTGCTGGGGCGTGGCCGTGGACATTGGCACGACCAGCAACGTGGTGTATCTGGTGGATCTGCTCAGCGGAGAGGTGGTGGACACGGCCTCTGAGTACAACGGCCAGATAGCCCGTGGCGAGGACGTCATCTCGCGCATCATCTATGCCACAAAGGGGGACGGCCTGGAGGAATTGCAGGGCTTGGTCGTGGGAACCATCAACGGATTGCTCAGCAGGCTTACCGAGCGGAACAACGTATCCAGCGATGACATATACAAGATGACGACGTCCGGTAACAGCACGATGATCCATCTGTTTCTTGGTGTGCCCCCCGAGTCTATTCGGCTGGCGCCATACATCACCACGGCCAATCAACCCCCGCCTGTGCTGGCCAGGGAACTCGGTCTGGAGATCAACCCTGAAGCCACAGTGGACTGCTTGCCAGGAGTGGGCAGCTACGTGGGAGCAGATATCACGGCAGGGGTCTTCAGTTCGGGCATCTGTACAGAGAAGGAACTGAGTCTGTTCATCGATATCGGTACCAATGGGGAGATCGTCCTGGGAGATTGCGACTGGCTGATCTCCTGCGCTTGCTCCGCCGGCCCTGCTTTCGAAGGCGCAGGGGTGCAGGATGGCATGCGAGCCACAGCCGGGGCCATCGAGGAGGTGTGGATCGATGACAACACCCTGGAAGCCAGCTATCGGGTCATCGGCGATGTGCAGCCCCGCGGGATATGTGGTTCGGGCCTGATCGTGCTGCTGGCCGAGATGTTCATCACCGGGATCATGGACAAGGCTGGCAACTTGAATCTGGATTTGGACACGCCTCGGATCAGGGAGGGCGATCACGGACCGGAGTACGTGGTGGCCTGGGGCCAGGAGACCGCCTCGGAAAGCGACATAGTCATCAACAAGGTGGACGTAAACAATCTGCTGCGGGCGAAAGCCGCGGTCTATGCCGGTTTCGCTGTGTTGGCGCGCAGCGTGGGCATGGAACTGGACACGGTCCAGCAGGTCCTGATCGCCGGCGCCTTCGGCCAGTATCTGGATGTGAATAGTGCGATCACCATAGGGCTCTTGCCCGACCTGCCTCGGGAGAAGTTCAAGTTCCTGGGTAACACCTCCATCCTGGGCGCGTACCTGGCTCTGTTGAGCCGCGAGAGCCGACAACGCGTGGCCGAAGTGGCGAATCGCATGACCTACCTGGAACTAAGTGCCGATAGTTCCTTCCACGACGAGTGGATGTCTGCCCTTTTCTTCCCCCACACCCACATCACCGATTTTCCTTCCGTGATGGAGCAGTTGAAGGACAGGGCCAATTCATAGTGCGTGTTTGAAGTCGTACTAAGCCGACGAGAGAGGAGAAAAGTCATGCTGACCAGGGAAGAACTGCTAGCGAAAGCAAGAAAACCATCAGAAGATGCGATGCAACTCCACCCTTTCTACAAGGGGAAAATCGAGGTTGTGTCCAAGTGCGCCGTACGCGATTTCGATGACTTTGCCATCTGGTACACTCCGGGCGTCGCGGCCCCCTGCCGTGCTATCGCTGAAGACAAGGAACTCGTCTACGAGCACACCAACAAATGGAACAGCATCGCTATAGTCAGCGACGGCACGAGGGTGCTGGGTCTGGGAGACATAGGCCCAGAGGCCGCTATGCCGGTGATGGAAGGCAAGGCGCTGCTCTTCAAGTATCTGGGAGGTGTAGATGCGGTGCCAGTCTGCCTCGACACCAAAGATGCAGATCAGTTCATCGCCACGGTCAAGCTCCTACAGCCCTCTTTTGGGGGAATCAACCTGGAGGACATCGCACAGCCGAAGTGCTTCCGCATCCTGGACACCCTGCGCAAGGAGATGCAGATTCCTGTGTGGCATGATGATCAGCAAGGTACGGCCGCTGTCACTGTGGCCGGGCTGATCAATGCCCTTCGCCTGGTGGGGAAATCTCTGTCCGAGGCCAGGGTCGCCATGGTCGGCGCAGGGGCAGCCAATATCTGCATCGCGCGGGTTCTCATCACAGCGGGGGTGAGCCCGGGCAACATCATCATGTGTGACAGCAAAGGCACTCTCCACCCAGGGAGGACCGAACTCAAGGACAAGTACAAGGAAAAGTGGGAGATGTGCCAGAAGACGAACAAGGACCGGGTCGAGGGCGGCGCTGCCGAGGCGATGAAGGGCGCTGACGCCCTGATCGCGCTCTCCACCCCTGGCCCGGACACCATCAAGCCTGACTGGGTATCAGACATGGCCAGCGACGCGATCGTCTTCGCGTGTGCCAACCCCGTACCCGAGATCTGGCCCTGGGATGCCAAGGACGCAGGGGCCAGGATCGTGGCCACTGGCCGTTCCGATTTCCCCAACCAGGTGAACAACTCCCTCGGATTTCCAGGTATCTTCCGCGGTACGCTCGATGTCAGGGCCAGGACGATTACCGACGAGATGTGCATCGCTGCGGCCTACGAGCTAGCCCAGACGGCTCAGGATCAAGGTCTCCACGAGGAGTATCTGATTCCCACCATGGACGAGTGGCAGGTCTTTCCCCGGGAGGCAGTGGCCGTAGGCCTGAAGGCTATCGAGCAGGGAGTGGCCCGTCTGGAACTGAGCAGTGATGAGTTGTACCAGAGGGCCGGTGAGATCATCGAGCGAGCTCGGGGAGAGATCCAACTCTTGATGGACGAGGGGATCATCCCACCCGCGCCTGAGGAGTGAGCCGCGGGGTCCAGCCCGCGGGCGCTTTGTCAGCATCATACCACCGGCGCCTCAGGCGTAGCCCCTGACAAATGGCATCCAAGCCATTCTTCGCTTGAGGATTACGGAATAATTTGGTATACTTTCTCTGAAAAGGTCCTATGCCGTGAAGGTATTGATCTTCGCCGATCTGCATGGCAATTTCGATGCCTTGCAGGCCCTACAGACTGTGGAGAGCAAGCCCGATGTCATCCTATTCCTGGGCGACATCGTCGGGTATGGGCCTGAGCCACAGCCCTGTCTCTCCTGGATCAGATCCAATGCAACTCATGCGGTACGGGGCAACCATGATCAGGCCGTGGCTCGGGACGTCGCCTGTCGCTGCCCTCCCGAGTTGGAGATCTGGTCGCAAGCCGATAGGGCGTATGCGCGGATGATGCTGATGGAAGGTGACCTCCAGTATCTGGGTGACCTTCCTCTGGAACTGAAGGTCGACTTGGAGGGGATCAGTTTCTACTTGACCCACGCGGCTCCTAGCGACAATCTGGGCAAGGCCTTGCCCTTGACCGAGGTGAAAGACAAGGATCTGGGTGAGGAGATTACTCGCCTGGAGGCTGGCGTCGTCCTGCTGGGGCACACCCACGTACCGGCTATCCGACAGTTGGGCGGCACCGTTCTTGTCAATCCCGGCAGTCTGGGCCAACCTCGACACGGAATTCCCAGTCCGACCTACGCCGTGTGGCAGGACGGCGAGATTCAGATCAGACACATACACTACGATGTGAGCCCGGTTGTGCAGAAGTTGTCTCTATTGCCCCTGGTGCCAGAGCACATCGCTCAACTACAGAACATCATGCGGGAAGGACTACTATGAGCCGTCCTGAGCTCGGTTTGGACGCGTTGATGTTGACGCTGGTGATGGCGATGAGGACAGGGGCAGGCTCGCAGGCCGTCAGGCAACCGTGCCGCTCAGTTTGGTGAAGCACGTGCTGAGGGGAGGTGGATAATGACGCTTCTGAGTAGAGGGGCCGACTATGCTATTAGAGCGATGCTCGATGTGGCCTGCCAGCCAGAAGGCGAAAGGACCGTCACCGAGCGTATTGCCGAACGTCAGCAGATTCCTGCCGCCTTCTTGAGCAAGGTGGTCGCTCAGCTGACGCAGGCTGGATTGATGCGCACCCACCGCGGCGCTGCCGGGGGCGTCCTGCTAGGGAGGCCAGCAGAGCAAATCAACCTCCGGCAGATCGTGGAAGCGGTTCAAGGGCCTATCGTCGTCAACCTATGCACAGGTCCCTACGACGGTTGCCAGAGGGCGGCCTCGTGCCCAGCGAGCAGTGTGCTCACGGCAGCACAAAGGGGCCTCGAGGAAACGTTGGAGCGGGCCATCCTGGCCGAACTGTCCAGCGAAGCAGCGAGATTGGCAGAGGACCAGGAGGGCAGATGACAATCTCGATAGGTACCCATGGCATCTAGCGCGGCGGCGCAACCTCAACAAGGCGAGCCCACTCTGGGACCCCTCACGCCTTGTCTTGCATCCCAACAATGCCGTAGAATACGTGGTCGCGGCCGGCTGCTAGACGCTGTGCCGCGGCGGCGTCATCGTTCTTCCAGAAGGACGTAACTTCCATGCAAATCACACGGGCGGGCGCAGCCACTATACTCGATTTCGACTTCAGGACCGTTGTGGAGGAGCGCAGCGGCGAGGATCTCAGTCGCTGCTACTACTGCCTGAAGTGTACGGCTGGATGCCCCTCGGCCCTCGCCATGCCTTACGGGCCTGCGCAGATGGTGCGTATGGTGCAACTGGGGCTGAAAGACGAGTTGCTGGAAAGCCCCAGTATCTGGTTCTGCCTCCATTGTGAGACCTGCGGCGCTCGCTGCCCCAATGAGATAAGCATCGCGGGCTTGACGCAGGCCCTGCGCCAGATGGCCATGGAGGAGAAGGGGGACGTTCTTCGCCAAGATGCTGGGATCCAGGCACTCCGCACTCTGGGAGAGAACATCATCAGTACCTACAATATCTCCGCCGATGACAATAGCAAACGGCTGATATGGAGCGAGAATCTAGAGCGCGTGCCCGAAGGGTTGGAGAGGAAGAAGGGAGCCCATATACTCTACTTCGTGGGCTGCGTCTCGTCGTTCTTCCCCATGACCTACATCATCCCTCAGGCCTTCGTGCAGATCCTGGAGCAGGTGGGAGGGGATTTCACCGCCCTGGGCGGTGAGGAGTGGTGCTGTGGCTATCCCCTGCTCATGGCCGGTATGGGGTCTCGCGCTGAGGAGACAGTACGCCACAACATCGCTCAGGTTCGCGATATCGGGCCGCAAAGGGTGGTCACCACTTGCCCTGCCTGCTACCACATGTGGAAGCACTTCTATCCTGAGATTCTGGGTGAGGAACTGGGTGTGGAGGTCGTCCATTCCACCCATCTACTGGCACAGTTGGTGGATGAGGGGCGTCTCAACTTCAAGGCGATGCCACGGCGCGTGACCTATCATGACCCGTGCGACCTGGGTAGGAAGAACGACCTGTATGATGCACCTCGGCGGGCCCTGGAGAGCATTCCCGAGCTCTCTTTAACGGAGATGTCCGACAACCGCCGGGATGCGCTCTGCTGCGGCGGTGGGGGAAACGTGGAGACCTTCAACCCTGACCTGGTGGGAGAGTTGTCTCAGCGGCGGCTGGGTCAGGCTCTGGACACAGAAGCCCAGGTGATCGTGTCCGCCTGCCCGCAATGCGAACGCACGTTGACGGCTGAGGCCCGGCGGGAGAAGGCAAGGGTCAGGGTCATGGATGTGGTGGAGTTCGTGTGGCGCGCCCTGGATACGGGCGAGTAAACGTGTAGCAAAGGGATCCGTGGGACCGTCGGCATGAGCAAGAAGAGCGAGGTCCTGGTAGTGGGGGCGGGCATTGCGGGTATGCAGGCCGCCTTGTTGCTGGCGGAGAGAGGATTGAAGGTCCATCTCCTCGACAAGGCACCGGCCATCGGCGGCTTCATGCCTTTGTTGGACAGGACCTTCCCCACCAATACTTGCGGCCTCTGTTTCATGTCGCCCAGCATCCCGGCTCTCTGTCCCTTCATCGAGTGTAGCCGTCACCCTCTGATCGAACTGATCCCCTATGCGCAGGTAGAGAAGCTGGACGGAAAACCAGGGGACTTCCGGGTTTCTATCCTCCGCAAGGCGAGGTTTGTGGACCTCGAGTTATGCAACGGCTGCGGAGAGTGCGCGGCCGTCTGCCCCGTAGAGGTCCCCAATGAGTTCGGCGGGGGGCTCGAGACGCGGCGAGCGATCTACCGGCCATATCCTCAAGCCTTTCCCGGTGCCTTCGTCGTAGATGAGGCTGCGTGTACAGAGTGCGGCGAGTGCTTGAAGGTTTGCCAGCCTGGCGCCATCGATCTCAAGATGGAGGATGAGCCTTCGACGCTCAAAGTGGGCGCCGTCGTTCTGACGCCGGGTTTCGAAGCCTTTGACGCCAGCCTGAAGACCGAGTTTGGTTACGGTGTGCACGAGAACGTCTTTACCAGCATTCAGTTCGAGCGCATGCTGAGCCTGACCAGTCCCTCGGGAGGAATGCCGGTGAGAGCTTCGGATGAGCAACACCCTCGCCGTCTGGCCTTCATTCAGTGCGTAGGCTCCCGCGATATCTCCTGCGACCGGGGCTATTGCTCGTCCATCTGCTGCATGTACGCCACCAAGCAGGCCATGTTGGTGAAGGACCGCTTGCCTGATGCTGAGGTCTCAGTCTTTCACATGGATGTCAGAACCTTCGGCAAGGATTTCGAGCGGTACTATGAGAGGGCCAAGGAAGAGTACGGCATCGACTACCGCCGCAGCATGGTCTCCAGGGTGAGGGAACTGGCTGAGAACAAGAACCTCACCTTGTCCTGCGTGGATGAGGATGGCCGCCAACAGGAGGAGGAGTTCGATCTGGTGATCCTCTCTGTTGGGTTCGGGCCCCCGACGGGTTCTGATAGACTGGCAGAGAGCTTGGGCGTGCCCCTGAACGAGTATGGTTTCTCACAAACCGAGCCCTTTTCACCCGGCGACACTCTTCGCGCTGGCGTCTTTGTAGCGGGGGCATTCAGAGAGCCTCAGGATATCCCGCAGACCTTAGTTGAGGCCAGCAGTGCTGCTGCGCGGGCGGCTGAGATTGTGGCGCCCATTGGGAGCAGCAGGGAGGCCGAGCCGTATCCCGCCGAGCGAGATGTGAGCGACGAAGATCCTCGCATCGGGGTCTTCGTCTGTGATTGCGATGGCACCGTCTCAGGGGTGGTTGACGTGGCGGCGGTCACGGAACACGCGGCTGGCCTGCATGACGTGATTGAGGTCCGGCAACTGGCCACGGCCTGCCGCCCGGAGGGGTTGGAAGAGCTGAAATCCGCCGTCGTCCAGAATGAGCTCAATCGCGTAGTGGTGGCGGGATGTACTCACCGTCTCTACGGGCAGCTGCTGGAAGAGTCGTTGCGGCAGGTGGGCCTGAACCCCTGCCTGTTGGAGAGAGCCGATCTGCGGGAGGGATGCGCTTGGGTGCATTGGGATGAGCAAGAGAAGGCCACCCTGAAGGCCCAGCAGCTGGTGCACATGGCGGTGTCCAAGGCCCGGCTTCTTGAACCCAGCCAGGCAGGCGAGGCCGAGATCGCGCCGGGAGCGCTAGTCATCGGTGGCGGGGTGGCCGGCATGGAAGCTTCCCTGTCTCTCGCGCGGCAGGCCTTCTCCGTGTTTCTCGTGGAGAGAGAGGAGGAACTGGGAGGCAACCTGCGTCACATCCATTATACGTTGGATGGTGGCGATCCTCAGAAGTATCTCCAGGAGTCGATCTCTCAGGTCGAGAATAGCGATCGGATCACTGTTTTTCGCGGCGCCGAAGTGAGGGAGGTGAACGGAGAACTCGGTCGATACAGGACCCTCATCTCCATTGCTGGGCAGACCGAGGAGTTGGAGCATGGTGTGATCATCGTCGCCACCGGAGGGGACGAAGTCCAGCCCACGGAGTATCTGTATGGCGAGCATCCTCAGGTGCTCACCCAGCGGGAGCTGGAGGAGAGGATCGCCAGCGAGCAGCAGGCTCTCGCCAACGCCAAGAACGTGGTCATGATCCAGTGTGTCGGTTCACGGGAGCCGACTCGACCCTATTGCAGTCGCATCTGCTGCTCCGTAGCCATCAAGAACGCTCTGCGCATCAAGGAGTTGAACCCGGAGGCGAATGTCTTCATCCTCTTCCGCGACATGCGGACTTATGGCTTCCTGGAGGACTACTACCGCAAAGCCCGCGAGGAGGGAGTGGTCTTCGTCCGCTACGAGCCAGAGCGCAAGCCCCAGGTGGATGCTGCTGATGGTGGCCTACGGGTCCGGGTCGAGGATCCGATTGTAGGTGGGGAGCTGTCACTGGATGCGGACCTGGTGGTCCTCAGCGTGGGCGTGGCCCCTGGCGACAACGCGGGCCTGGCGAAGCTCCTCGATGTTCCCCTCGACGAGGATGGCTTCTTCCAAGAGGCGAACACGAAAGTGCGACCCATGGACTTCGAGGCCTTGGGCATGTATCTGTGTGGCCTATGCCACGCTCCCAAGTCCATAGAGGAGTCCATCGCCCAGGCCAGAGGTGCTGCCATGCGAGCGGCTGTCTTCCTATCCAGGGAGAGTCTCCAGGGGCAGCCGGCCGTCCCTTACGTCAACCCGCGGCTGTGCGTGGCTTGCGGCCGCTGCATAGAGACCTGTCCGTACGGGGCGCTTTTCGCCGATGAGGAGACAGGTATCCCCCAGGTCATACCGGTGCTCTGTGAAGGCTGCGGGGTTTGCACCGTGTCCTGCCCGAGCGGTGCCATACAGCAGCACGTGTTCGAGAAACCGCAACTTCTGGCCATGTTGGATGCGGCCCTGGACTAGTTGGTGGTGTTCAGGGTCCCAGTACTACGCTTGGAGCTATAATCATGGATGATTTTGAGCCCAGAATAGTAGCTTTCCTGTGCAACTGGTGTGCGTACACAGGGGCGGACCTGGCGGGGACGTCGAGGATACAGTACCCCCCCAATGTGAGGGCCATTCGCGTGATGTGCACCGGAGGTGTGGACCCCATCTACGTGATCAAGGCTCTTCTGGAGGGAGCTGACGGGGTACTGATCGGCGGCTGCCACCCTGGGGACTGCCACTATCAGAGCGGCAACCTCAAGGCCCGACGTCGGGTGGCTATCTTGAGAAGCATCCTGGAGCAGCTGGGACTCGATCCCGACCGCGTGTGGTTGCGCTGGATCAGCGCCAGCGAAGGCAAGCTCTTCGCCGACACCATCACGGAGATGGTGCAGGACCTGAAGGAGAAAGGGCCCAACCCCATGCGCGAGGCCTGGGCGATCTAGTGGAGGCATCGTAGATGAGCGTACAGGCGACAGTCGAGGTCAAGGACGGTGATGTGCTCGCCGCGTTGCGGGCGTTTCTGCGGCAACTCCTGGAGAAGGAAGTCGTGGATGCCCTGCTGGTACCTGTGGAACTACCTTCCGGGGATGCCGTGGCCCAGACTCTGATCAAAGATCCTGACAAGCTGCAGAGGGCCAATCCCCTCGCGCCGGTGATGATGGTCAACTCGGCCGATCTGGTATCCAGGCTGACCCGCCGCGGTAACAGGGAGAAGGTGGGCGCAGTACTGAGGGCCTGCGAGATGCGGGCCCTGGTAGAACTGGTGAAGTTGCAGCAAGCCGAACTCGACAACCTTGTCACCATAGGGATAGACTGCCTGGGAACGTATGAGGTGCTGGACTTCGCACAGTTGAGCGAAGGACAGGACGATGGTGTCGGCCCAAGCTCGGAGCAGCTCCGGGCGGCGAAGGAAGGGGAAGTGGTGCCTCGGGAGGGCTACGAGTTCCGAGCTGCGTGCCGGATATGCGAGTATCCGATCCCCATGAACGTGGACATCAACATCGGCCTGATAGGGGTGGACACCGAGACGATGATTCTGCTCGAGATGGAAGATGAGGTAGGCAAGGAGGTTGTGGAGAAGCTTGGGCTGGAGGAGGGGGAGGCTCCCGAGAGGGAAGAAGCCGTGGCTACCTTAGTTGCAGCCAGGGAGAATGCTAGAGATGAGGCCTTCGCCCAGTTTCGCGAGACTGTGAAGGATGTACCCACCCTCGTGGCCCAGTTCTCCACCTGCATCACCTGTCACAACTGCTCCACGGCCTGCCCCATCTGCTACTGCAAGGAGTGCATCTTCGAGACCGACACCTTCCGCCACCCTTCGGATCGCTACCTGATGTGGGCTGGGAGGAAGGGCGCCGCCAGGATGCCCAGCGATACTGTTTTGTATCAGCTGACCAGGATGAACCACATGGTGAGCTCTTGCGTGGGATGCGGCATGTGCGAGAGCGCTTGCCCCAGCGACCTTCCTCTGGCGTTGATCTTTCGAGCGGTGGGGGAGAAGGTGCAGGAGTTGTTTGGGTACCTCCCCGGCGGGAGCCTCGAGGAAGAACTGCCTGTGGCCACCTTCACAGAAGACGAGTTCCCGGAGTACAAGTAACTTCCGTTTGCTGTGAGGGCTTCAGCCCTCTGAATACGCTAACGCAGACACTACGAACGCACGGGCACGCACATGGCGAGTTCGCGCATGAGCCGGCAGACGAAGGTCCCCGAATACAAACTGATACTCAACCCCACAGACGGCTCCCTCGCTTCGGAAAGGGCCACTTTCCAGGCCATCTATCTGGCCCAGCTCAGCGGCGCCGAGGTGCTGTTCCTCCACGTGGTGGAGACCAGTTCCGCCTGGTACACCGGCACGCTATATCAGCAGGTCGTGGATCAACTACGGGATCTGGGGGACAAGGTGATCGAGGGGGCCATGGAGATCGCGCAGCGGCACGGGGTGGAGGCTCGCTCCATGATCGTGGATGGCCACTCGGGAACTGCCATCGTCCGTGTAGCCGAACGGGAAGGAGCGGATGTGATCGTGATGGGTGCGCTGGGCCGGAGTATGGTCGAGGAGGCGTTGGTGGGCAGTATCTCGCGCTACGTGGTGCGCCACGCGCCTTGTCCCGTCCTGGTGGTTAAGTAGCATACAGACCTCGTCTTCTTTCTCGAACCAAACCTCAAGTCTTCACTTGCTCGTTGGGCAAGCTAGCCGACACCTGCGGGTTGCTTTGGTAACGAAAAAGGGGAGGCTGAAGAGGCTCCCCATTCGCTCCCTTCTTGGTAGGTGGCGGTTCTAGCCCGCCCTCTCAAACACCGGCTGGCTGGATGACATCAGAACTGCCGCCTCGCGACTTCCGTGCCCGTGGCCGCGATACGATAGGATGGTGGATTTTCGGTGCGAGAGATTGCGGATGCGTTCACTCGGCACGTGACGGCACCCGCGACTGTGGTGGAGCCTTCCACAGTCATGAGTACATTTCCCTTTTTGCCCCCTTCTTCGACATACCTGTGAGCCTCGACAGTTTGTTCCAACGGATAGCGTCTATCTATGACCGCTTTTAGCTTTCCCGCCTCAAT
>CAZNMJ010000078.1:0-13748 GCA_964573815.1 uncultured Anaerolineales bacterium | reverse complement strand
ATGCCCTGGCTGCTGGAACTGGACGCTCTGAAGGGCCTGAAGCTCGGCACGCAGAAGACTTGTCGCTGGCCCGGGTACGCTGCCAAAGTGACGGTGCTCAAAGAGATGGGGCTGCTCAGCGAAGAGCCTGTCGAGGTGGACGCCGTTCAGGTTGCACCCAAGAGGCTGGTCGATGCGTTGCTGTATCCCCGCGTCAAGCTGGAGGAGGGCGAGCGAGACATCACCCTCCTCCGCGTTGAAGTAATAGGCGAGAAAAACGGGGGTCTCCGCCGGTACAAGATCGAGATGGTGGATCGCTACGACGACATACTGGGCTTCACATCCATGGCTCGCACTACGGCGTTCACGGCGGCCATCGTCGCCCGCATGATCGCGCGCGGCGGGCCCAGGGCCAAAGGAATGTTGACGCCAGAGCAGATCATCACCGGTCCGCTGTTCTACAGGCTGCTGGCCGAGTTGGCCGCCGTCAACGTTCGCTTCGAGATGACGACAGAGAAGGTTGAGGCTCTATGCCCCTGATCCCGTTGCTCGCCCTCTCTGATGATCGTGAGCTCCACCGTGTCGCCAATGACGGTTTCGCTCTCCAAGTACACAGTTGGCTCTTGCGGGTTGGCCAGGGGTTGGCCACTAATGGCTACGACTATGTCTCCGTCCACTGGGACGCGGCAGTTGCCGGGCCCTACCACACGGCTGCCGCCCAATATGCCAGCCTTCCATCGCGGCCCTGCATGCGCGGCCAGCCTGCGCAAATGGTGTGGGGAGGAACGCCAAAGCACTCCTCCCCACCTACGGTTGATAGCTCTCCGCCTTACACGCGGTCAGCGTACGCTAGACGGTCACTGACTTGAGAACGGGCCTCTGCCGAATCCACGGCCCATACCGAAGCCTCGGCCACGGGGGAAGAAGCCACTCTCCAGCCCCTCGAGGAGCCAGTCGGCCTGCTCTCGGCTGAGGTTGCCGTCCTCGACGGCCTGCTCGATGGCCTGTCGCATGGCCTCGCTGCGGGCGGCATGCATGGCATCCTGCAGCACTTCCGTGTCGATGCCCTGCTCCTCGGTGACCTCGGTCAGACTCTTGCCGGCATCATGTAGCTCGGTGAAGAGCCCTTGAGGGGTCAGGCCGAGGGCGTCGGCCGCGGCGTCGAAGACTGTCCACATGCCACCGCCCGAGCCGAACCAGCGACCGAAGCCACAGGGCTCACCGGTCTCGGGGTCGATCTCCTGAGCGAAGACAAATGTAGCTCCGGCCAGGCCCGCCAGCAGTAGCGCTATCAACGCCCCGCTGGACGGCACCAAAAGCCTCTTCTTACTCACCTGATTCACCTCCTTTCTGCCTAGATTTGGATTGGATTTCTTCCAACCCGCCCTAATACTAGCAAACGGATATGAACAGGTTGTCAAGAGGCTGTGGGGGTTCCATGTGGATGATCCGGCGCTCTGCATGCTCAGGGTGGGTCTACTCAAAATCTGCGGGCGCTCGCTGCAAAGTCTGCTCGCACAAATGCGTAGGGAGGAGCGCAGAGGCACTCCTCCCCACGTACTGCTCATCTTCTTGCTGAACTCGACTCAGTGATCACATAGTCAGGGCAACTTCCAAGACGCGTCCGTCGAGCTGTGGCGAGGCAGCAGCGCTGACGACCTCCCTTCGCTGGACGAGTCCTTACCGCGAGCGATAGCTCCAAAGACGCTTGAAGGGCGTGCAACGACAAGGAGGGACAGACTGTGGTCTGTCCCTCCTGTTCCTATTGGGCGCCAAAACTGATCCGTGCGTGAACTGCCGGCGCGCCCGCGGGTTGATACACCCCTACTGTTCTTGGGGAGTGCCCCCTCCGAACCGGCCCCAGGGCCCGAAACCGGCACGGCCAAAGCCGAAGTGTCCGCCGCGTCCCATGCCTCGCCCACCGGGGACGAACCCCTGCTCAAGTCCCTCAAGGAGCCAGTCGGCCTGCTCTTGAGTCAGCTTCCCGTCCTCGACGGCTTGCTCGATGGCTTCCCGCATGGCCTCGCCGCGGGCGGCACCGACGGCATCTTGTACCGCTTCGATATCGATCCCTTTCTCCTCGGCGATCTCGGTCACGGTCTTGCCGGCATCATGTAGCTCGGTGAAGAGCCCTTGGGGGGTGAGGCCCAGAGCCTCGGCCACCGTGTCGAACATTGTCCATGAGCGACCGCCCCAGCCGAAGCCACGCCAGCCGCGATCGCCACAGGGCCACGTAGGCTCAGGCTCCTGAGCTGACGCGGGGATCGCTCCCCACAAGACCCCGCCGGCAAGTCCGGCCAGGATGACCACAACGGCAAACGAAGCAGGCATTCCGCCGACGATCCACCATTTCTTTGACGACTTCAACGCTTTTCACCTCTCTTTCCGTGTACGGATTAGCTGGCTGTTCTGCCAGCGTACTCCAATTATAGGGCGAGGCTATGAAGAAGTCGTGAAGGAACTATGTGGATTTGGTAGAGATTCGCCAGCGGAGGCTCCTGGCATATGTTCTCTGGCCTGGCTGGTCGCCTTTTGGGGCATCGAAGGCGTGAGAGGTGAAGAGCGAGTGAATGGAGCCACGGAGGTTGATGGTCAGTGGGAGCAAGAAATGGCTCCAGTCTTCGGTTGTCTGCGATGCGAACAGCGAAGCAGGGCGGTGGACAGCCGGATCTTCTCCTGCGAACGGTGACTTGCGGACCGCTGAGCCGATCTCTGCGGGAGCAGTTCAGCTCTTCTTGCGCTTCTTTGCGCCCCGTTTCGCCAGCTGAGAGCCGTGGTAGCCAGGCGCCAGAATGGCACAGACGGTGCACCGGGAGACGTCCAGCATTCGTGAAGCTACGTAAGGGTCGATCTCCTCGATAGTCTTCCGCGTGGTGATGACGGTGGGCAGCCTCGCTGCACCTCGGTAGTTGAGGATTTGATGTAGCTTCTCCTGCGCCCAAGGGGTCGCACTCTCGGTCCCCAGGTCGTCCAGGATTAATAGCGGAGCGCTGCGCACTGTCTCGAAGAGTTGATCATAAGTGACGGGGCTCTGGGGCCTATAGGTGGCCCGTAGGTGATCGAGAAGCTCCGGTACTTCCTTGAACACAACCGGCTGTCCATTGTTCATGCAACTGTTGGCGATGGCAGCTGCCAGGTGGGTCTTGCCACAACCGTACTCCCCCATGAACACCAGCCAGTCTTGAGGGTCATTGGCGAACTCCTTGGCCCTGGTCAGTGCCTCCTTCAGATTCTGTTGCTCCTCCTTGGGCAACTCAGGCCGCGGCTTGAAGTTCTCGAATGTCTTGTCGGCATAGAGATGCAGGCTGCTGAGCTTACGCGAGTAGCCGCTGCCGCGGAAATCGGGAGTGACGATCCTGTATATCTGGCACAACTCGGGATCGGCCATGCGTGACTGCAACCGTGGATCTATCTCTTCCAACACACGATTGCTGGTGATCACGGTTGGTAGCCTGGCGTTGTACCGGTAGTTGAAGAGTTGATACAGTTTCTCTTGAGCCCAGGGAGTTGTCTGCTGCGTCCCGAGGTCGTCGAGTACAAGCAGGGGAGCGGTGAGGATGGCCTCGAACCGCTGATCGTAGCTGACCGTGCTCCCAGGACTGTAGGTGGCTCGCAGATGATCGAGGAGGTCGGGCACCACAACGAAGAGGGTCGGGTGTCCCCGCTCAAGGCAGTAGTTGGCAATGGCTGCCGCCAGGTGGCTTTTTCCGCCACCGTACCCGCCTAGCAGTACCAGCCACCCTTGAGGATTCTCGGCGAACTCCCGCGCCCTACGGTATGCCTGCTTGAGAGTCTGTGCCTCGTGAGGAGCGAGGCCGAACCCGTCCACACGGAAGTTGTCGAAGGTCATCCTTGAGAGAAAGCCCAGATTGCTGGCCTGCCGCAGGTCCTCCAATCGCTTTTCTGCTATCTCCTCGAGCTTGCACTCGCAGGGGATAGCACGCCCAAAATCGGGATCCCCGGGCGGCACGTCGCGTCGTAGATAGCCGGCACCGCCGCAGATAGGGCAGACTTCCTCAGGTTCAGTACTTGACGTAGTCCTTGTACTTGCCTTTGATATACCTGTATCTGTCTTCTTCAGTATCTCGTCCAGCTTTTCCATCAGCCTTGCCTTCGGTGGTCCATCGCTCCAAGATGGCACGGATGTAGCTCCACTTTCGTACGTTCTGCTCCACAGCGATCTTGAAGGCTTCATCGATCCACGCAGCAGGGTATGTGTCCTCTGCCTCCTGCAGCTCCTCGGCGATCATGGGCTGCAGGGTACCGATATTCTGCTCGTAGAGGACGAAGATGTTGGGCCGCTCCACTTCCACCGCGGGTTCTTCGAGAACAGTGGATTCCGCCAACAGCAATTCTCCGCTGCGAACCCTGTCCACCGCGTGGCGCCCATGTTCTGTGTTGAGGAAGTACCAGTCCTGCTTCTCTCCATCATTGGCACGGGTTGCGACGTGGAGGAGCGTCCCCCTGATCACTGCGCGCTCCAGACCCTCGGCCAGCGCTTGCTCTGGTGACTGCCCTGGCGTCTTCACCCCGCGCAGCAGCACCGAGTCGTGAAGGAGTTCTTCCCCGCTCACGCAGCGTGGGTACCCCTTCATGCGATACAAGAGCCAGATGACGTGGAGGGTCACCTTCAGTTCTGGCACGCTGTCTATTTGGGGCAGCAGTTCGCTGAAGAAGAGATCAGGTACAGAGGTAAACCGGACCTTGCCAGCGGGGAAACCGACGAAACTCTTCATTCTACACAACCATCTCTTCGGGAACAGGCTCGAGATTGGCGAATCTCGCTTGCTCTCTCATGAAACGGAGGCTTACTTGCCCCGTCGGCCCGTTGCGGTGCTTGGCCACCATGATATCGGCGATGTTGGGCTTGAAGGTGTCCTCTACGTACATCTCCTCGCGGTAGATGAACATTACCACGTCGGCGTCCTGTTCGATGGAGCCGCTTTCCCTGAGGTCAGAGAGAACGGGTCGCTTGTCGGCACGAGATTCCACTGCTCGCGAGAGCTGCGAGCAGGCTAACACGGGCACGTGCAACTCGCTGGCCAGGGACTTGAGCTGCCGAGAGATGTAGGAGACCTCCTGCACGCGGTTCTCCATCCTCACCCCGGCCTGCATCAATTGCAGATAGTCCACGATGATCAAGTCCGTGGGATGCTCCGCCTGAAGACGCCGGGCTTTGGCTCGGAGTTCCATGGGGGCTATCGCAGGGGTGTCGTCGACATAGATGGAGGTCTCGGAGAGTTCGCCCATGGCCCTGGCTACCCTGGCCAACTCTTCCTCATTGATGTCTCCAGTCCTGAGGCGCTGCGACTCGACCCCCGTGGCCCCAGATACGAGGCGCTGGAGCACCTGTTGCGCCGGCATCTCCAGGCTGAACAGGGTAATGCATCGTCCGTGCCTTCGAGCAGCATAGTCAGCTATGGTCAGGGCGAGGCTAGTCTTGCCGGTGCCCGGGCGGCCGGCGACGATGATCAGGTCGGCGGGCTGGAAACCCCCGAGCAGCCTGTCAAGATCGACGAAGCCCGTTGGTACTCCGATCGTCTCTCCCCGGTGCTGGTAGAGGTATTCGATGCGGTCGTAGTAGTCGCCGAGAAGTGCCCGCAGGGGCACAAGTTCCCGCTCCACCCGCCGCTGCCCTACCCCGAGGATGAGTTGCTCTGCCTGGTCCAGGATCCTGTCCTCATCATCGGCTCTTTCGTATGCCATGCTGGATATCTCGCCCGCAGCGCTGATGAGACGGCGAAGCATGGCTGTGCGCTCCACGATGCGCCCGTAGTGCTGCACGTGAACCGATGTCGGCACGGCGTTGATCAGCGAAGTCAAATACCCGGGCCCGCCGACCTGCTCCAGCTGCCCGCGCCGGTCCAATTCATCACAAAGGGTGACGAAATCTGCCGGGAAGCGACGCTCGTGAAGCTCGACAATGGCTTTGTAGATGAGGCCGTGGGTTTCGCGGTAGAAGTCTTCGGGGCGGAGAAAAGAGGTGACTTTGAGGATGGCTTCAGGGTCAATCAGCAGGCTACCCAGGACCGATTGCTCAGCCTCTATGTTCTGAGGAGGTAACCTGGCTGCCGTCACCCTATCATGCCTCCTCAAGATCGTCCATATCCAGGGTGTCTACAAAGTCTCGGAAAACGGACAGCTTCTCCTGTTCCTCTGCGGGGAGGTCCGCGTCCTCTTTAGAGGGGACGATTGCAGCCCTGTCCATCACGTCGGCCGCAACGTAGATGGGTACGCCTACCCGCACTGCGAGGGCGATGGCGTCACTGGGGCGAGAATCTATCTCAAGTTTGCGTCCGTTCTGTTCGACCACAATTTCAGCGTAGAAGGTGTCGTTCCTTAGGTCGTTCACTTGGATGTGGGAGACGGAGGCATCCATTTGATCGATGACCGCCTTCAGGAGATCGTGGGTCAAAGGCCGGGTCATCTGCACGTTCTGCAGGCCGATGGTTATGGCATCAGCCTCGAAGGGCCCTATCCAGATGGGTAGATACCGTTCCTGATCTTCCTCTTTCAGCACCACGACGCGATGCTGGGATAGCATGCTAACCTTTACACTATCAACGCTCACTCTGATCATGGGAGAAGCCTCCTTCCCTTGCTGGTTCTCATTATACCACAAGGGTTGTCGGGACACAAGGAAGAGCCGTGGTCGCGACCGGGGAACGTTGCCACGTTCTCGACATTGCCAATCCCAGACTCTGGGCGCGCCAGGGAAGAGGCCGCTGAGCATGTACGGACCCCCTTCAGAGGAGGGGATCCGCTCTTACAGTGCTACTCGACCACGATACTCACCAAGCGACCGGGCACATATATAGTCTTCTTGACTCTCTTGCCCCCCAACCATCGCTGGATAGGCTCGCGGCTCAGCGCCAGCTCCTTCGCTTCCTCTGCGCTGATGGTCACCGGAACCTCCACCTTGTCCCGTACCTTGCCGTTGACCTGGATGATCAAGGTGAAGACCTCCTCGGCCGCCAGATGCTCATCCCACTTGGGCCAGGTCTGACGGTGGATGCTCTTGCCGTCCCCTACTTCAGTCCACAACTCTTCTGCAACGTGCGGGGCGATGGGCGCCAGCAGCAGCAACAGCGTCCTCACTCCTTCCTCCAACGCAGGGGTCACCCCGTGGGCCTCCTTGTACGCGACCAAGGCGTTGCACAGTTCCATGCAGGCACTCACTGCGGTATTGAAGTGGAAGCGCTCGATGTCGTCGGTCACTTTCCTGATCGTCTGGTGGGTCTTCCGGCGCACTTGCCTCCCCGCCTCTTCGGGAGCCTTGCGAGCGGGCGCCTCGTCCATCACCAGACGCCACACCCGCTTCAAGAAGCGGAATGACCCTTCCACGCCCTGGTCGCTCCACTCAGCATCCAACTCCGGCGGACCCACGAAGAGGATGAACGTGCGCGCGGTATCCGCCCCGTAGGTGTTCACCATGTCGTCGATGGGCACGACGTTGCCCTTCGATTTGGACATCTTCTCCACCTTCTCCGTCTTCGGGTTCAATTTGGTGATCATCCCCTGGGTGAAGAGACGGGCGAAGGGTTCGTCAATACTGGTCAATCCCATGTCGCGAAAGACCTTGGTGAAGAACCGGGAATACATCAGATGCAGGATGGCGTGCTCCACGCCCCCGGTATACTGATCCACCGGCAACCACCCATCGGCTTTTTCCTTGCTCCACGGAGCTCTGTCGGTGTGAGGGTCGGTGTACCGGAAGTAGTACCACGAGGAGCAGACGAAGGTATCCATGGTATCTGTCTCCCGGTGACCGGCGGAGCCACAGCGCGGGCAGGTGGCATGCACAAACTCGGGAACGGTGGCCAGAGGCGACTCGCCCGTGCCCGTGGGGTGGAAATCCACGTCCATGGGGAGGATAACCGGCAAGTCCTCCTCAGGGACGGGCACCATGCCGCACTTCTCGCAGTAGATGATGGGAATAGGGGCTCCCCAGTAGCGCTGACGGGAGATGAGCCAATCTCGCAGACGATAGTAGACCTTACGTTCGCCTATGCCGTGCTCCTCCATGTAGTCGGCGATGCGCTCCATCCCTTCCCTGGAGGGCAGTCCGTCGAACGGTCCGGAGTTGACCATGGTCCCCTCGTCGAGGTAGGCTTCCTCCAAGTCTGTCCCATCCCAGCCCGGTGGAGCGATGACCACGGGTATGGATAGGCCGTACCGCTTGGCGAAGGCGAAGTCACGAACGTCGTGAGCGGGCACACCCATGATGGCCCCCGTGCCGTAGGTCATCATCACATAGTCGGCCACGTATATGGGCATAGGGTCACCATTCATGGGATTGATGGCGTAGCTTCCGATGACGACGCCCTCTTTCTCGATGTCCGCCGACATACGCTCGATCTCAGATGCCTGTCGCGCCTTCTCCACATAGGCCTCGACCTCCGCCTTATGCTCAGGGGTGGTGAGCTTCCGGACCAGCGGATGCTCCGGAGCCAGCACCACAAAGGTCATGCCATAGACCGTGTCTATACGGGTCGTGAAGGCACCAATCTCCTCATCATGACCCTCGATGCCCAGACGGAATTCCACGCCCGGGCTCTTGCCGATCCAGTTCTCCTGCATGACCCGAACCCTCTCAGGCCAGTGTTCCAGCAAGGCAAGATCTTCCAGTAGCTCCTCGGCGTAGTCGGTGATCTTGAAGAACCACTGCTCCAGGTCTTTCTTGGTGACGATAGTACCGCAGCGCTCGCAGCGACCACCCTCGACTACCTGCTCGTTGGCCAGCACGGTCTTGCAGGACGGGCACCAGTTGGCAGGAGACATCTTCTTGTAGGCCATGCCGCGCTCGTATAGCTGGAGGAATATCCACTGCGTCCAGCGGTAGTAGTCGGGCAGGCAGGAGGTGACCTCTCTTGCCCAGTCGTAGCAGATACCCATTTTGTAGAGCTGCCTTTTCATATCGGCGATGTTCTGCTCGGTCCAGAGCTTGGGATGGATGTCTGCCTGCAAAGCGGCGTTCTCGGCCGGCAGGCCAAAGGCATCCCAGCCCATGGGGTTCATCACGTTGTAGCCACGCATCTTCTTGTAGCGGGCGATGAGGTCGCCGATGGTGTAATTGCGCATGTGACCCATGTGCAGGTCGCCCGAGGGGTACGGGAACATAACCAGCGCGTAGAACTTCTCCCTCTTGTCGTCATCGCTGGCGTAGTACAACCTCTCACGCTCCCAATATTCCTGCCATCTGGGTTCGACATCTTGCGGCACGTATTGTCTGCTCACCTTGCACCTCCTCTCACAGCTGCCATAGCTGAGAATATGAAGAAAACCCCTCGCCTCAGGGGCGAAGGGTTTCTCCGCGGTACCACCCTGCTTGATAGGGCATCCTAGCTAGTAGAACAGGATGCCAACAGTGGAGCTGAGGGGATTCGAACCCCTGACCTTCTCAATGCCATTGAGACGCGCTCCCAGCTGCGCCACAGCCCCACGTGGTCTATCCACTCTGTGGCATGATAACGGCTGCCGACCGACAACGACTACTCTGCGAGGGACTCCAGGTGCATCCCTGCATTCATCGTTGTGGCTCCCAGGCGAGTTCAGCCTTGTGGCGTTCCCCGAGGCACCGCGCCAGGCTCCCACCCTGTCCTACGCCCGGCTCTCTGCAAGGGATGGCCTACTACTCCTGTTCTCGGCCTTTCCAGTATGATCGCGTGCCAGTGGAGGCAGGGGGATTCGAACCCCCGACCTCATCAGTGCGATTGATGCGCTCTCCCACTGAGCTATGCCCCCAAGGCTGCTTGGCAGTTGTGAGGTTCTAAGACCTAAGTATATCAGAACGGTGTCCAAGAGTCAAGCTTCAGCATGCACAGTGTCCAAGAACGAAGCGAGATGCGCCGCTCGACGCATCGTGAACGGCCGGCGTATCGAAGCACGTATCGATGCAGCGATCCAGCGGCGGGGGGAAGCTGGAATGATATTGTATGTGTGTCTAGCACTCTCTTTCGACACCCCCAGCATGACTTTGACATCCGCGCAACTTGAGTGGTACAATAGGGTTGACCATTCATGATGTGAATATTACGACTGTGAATAAGACCTTACGGAGATGAGCAAAGAATTGTCGCCCCAGTGGGTGCTGCTGGGATTGCTGACGCAGAAACCGATGCATGGTTACGAACTCCACCAGTTCTTCACCGCTCCCTCACCGCTGGAGAAGGCGTGGCACCTGGGCATCAGCCAGATGTACAAGCTGCTAAAGGACTTGGAGAGCCAAGGTTATGTGGAGGTCAGCATAGAGCCCCAGGAGACTCGTCCCGACAAGAAGGTGTATCAGGTCACGCCCTCAGGAAGACAAGCCTTCTTGGACTGGCTGCAAACCCCGGTCAGGGGCATTCGCTTGATCCGCGTAGAGTTCCTGGGGAAGCTTTTCCTGGCCCAGAGCCTGGGTCCAGAAATGGTGGAGCGGGTGACTGGCATTCAGACAGAGGCCTGTCGAGCACTACTGGCTGAGTTGAGGGCGGAGCCAGCCACCGATGGGTTCGAAGACCTGGTGCTGCGCTTTCGCGCTGGGCAAGTAGAGGCGGCGATCGAGTGGTTGGAATACTGCCGGAAGGCTCTCGGCCGGCCGAGGGCGCAGGATGACTAGAGTGAAATGATCGAGATCGAAGACCTGACAGTTCGCTACAACTCAGCGGAAACCGCAATAGACGAGTTGTCGCTAAGGATCGAGCCAGGCGAGTTCGTGCTTCTGACGGGCCCGTCGGGCTGCGGCAAGAGCACTTTGGCTCGCTGCCTCAATGGCCTGATCCCTCATTCGTCGGAGGCCACTATGAGCGGCCGGCTGATGGTGGATGGGCTTCAGACCACGGAGCACACGGTGGCGGAGCTGGCGACACACGTGGGACTCGTCTTCCAGAATCCAGCCACGCAACTCTTCGGATCAACGGTTTCCGAGGAAGTGGCCTTCGGGCCTCGCAATCTCGGCCTGCCGGTGGGGGAGGTGGCACAACGCTCTCGCCTCGCGCTAGAAGCCACAGGCATGGACCACCTGGCCGACCGGGCGACCGGAACCCTCTCTCTAGGAGAGCAGCAGCGCGTGGCTATCGCCGCCGTGCTGGCTATGAGGCCCCAAGTCCTCGTGCTCGACGAACCCACGTCGAACCTGGACCTGAAGGGGACCACAGCGGTTCTGGAGACCCTATGTCGGCTGCGAAATGAGTACGGTTTGACCATAGTGATCATAGAGCATCGACTCAGCGAGTGCGGGAGGCTGGCCGACCGAGCCGTGGTCATGAACCAGGGGAGGATCGTGTTGGATGGAGTGCCCGAGAGTGTTTTCCGCCGGAAGGAGTTCCTCTCCCACCTGGGCATTCGCTTTCCGCGAGAGAGGAGGCACGAGTCCTGGTCTGGACGATGGTCCGACAGGCCGGGCGAGCGCCGACCGAAGGGCGGACCATTAGTGGAGCTGCAGGGCGTACGGGCGGGATACGACTCGACGATGGTGCTGAGAGACCTCAGTTTCGCTGTCTATCCAGGTGAGTTCGTAGCCTTGGTTGGAGATAATGGCGCAGGCAAGACCACAATAGCTCGCCTACTCACGGGCTTGTTGAAGCCAGCGGGTGGGCGCGTCCTGTGGAGTGACAGCGTCCATCGGCTGCCCTTGGGGCGAAGGGTAGGACTTCTCTTCCAGAATCCACTTCACCAGCTGTTCTGCGACACGGTTGAGGAAGAGATAGCCTTCGGTCCCTCCAATTTCCAGATGCTTTCGCAGAAGCGGTTGGATACGATCCTGAACGTTGCCGGTCTGGCTGACTTGCGGCAGCGCAACCCGTATGCCCTCAGTGTGGGACAACAGCAGCGGGTTGCTCTCTCGTCCATTCTCTCTATCGAGCCCGCGCTTCTGGTCCTGGACGAGCCCACCATGGGCCAGGACTGGGGCAGCTTGAGTCGGGTGATGGATTTCCTGTCGGAGTTGAACGGGCACGGCCAGGCCATCTTGCTCATCACCCATGACTACAAACTGGTCTGCCGCTATGCCCACCGGATTCTGTCTCTGGAGGACGGGCGGGTGTCAGAGCTCATGCCTTCAAGGGAGACAGATGTGGAGACTGAACGTATGGGGGAGACACTGTATGAAGTTCTCAGTGCGTGAACTGGTCTATATCGCCATCTTCGGCGCCATCTGGGGAGCTTTCGAGATGTCGCTCGGTTCTTATCTGCACGTCATCTTTCCACCGTTGGCGGACACCTTTCTGGTTGGGCTGATCATGGCCTCCCTCGGCGTGGTGGTGGCGCTCATCGGCAGGCTGTTCGTTCCCAAGACCGGCTCGGTGCTGATGATGGGGATAGTGGCGGCGATCTTGAAAATGATAAGCATAGGCGGGGTCAAGCTGGGGCCATTGGTAGCCATCCTGGCTGAGAGCTTGTTGATGGAGTTGGGGCTCCTTGTGTCTCGAGAGCCCACACGGGGCGCCTTCATTTTGGCGGGGGCGCTGGCGACAACTTGGAATTTCTTCCACAAGTTCATCATGATGGGGCTCCTCTTCGGCAAGGGCGCGTACGAGGTCTATGTGGGCATGGTGCAGCAGGGGGCCTCTCTGCTGCGGATCGATGTGAGCTACGCTCTGGTGATCATCGTCATACTTCTGCTTCTCCGCATTGCCGCCGGGGCGCTGGCGGGATTCGTGGCCTGGGACCTGGGGAGGGTGGTACGTGTCCGTCTGGCAAGATAGGTCGCTGGCACCGCGCAATCGGCGCATCATCTTCGGCAGCTTCGGCTACCTTTTCTTCTTCCTGGCGACAGTGACCGCGGCCATCCTGGCTGCTGAGGCGAAGCTAATCGTTGTCCTAGCAGGCACACTGCTATTCACCGCGTTCTTCCACAGTCAGGCTCTCAAGCTGCTTGCCAGGTGGCAGCTGTGGTTCTTCGTCCTCGTCACCTTGGTGTTGAGTCCCTTTGTCATCGGTGAGAAGGACATCACTCTGTGGGGCGTCGGTCTGTCTCAGGAAGGGTTCTGGGCCGGGGTGTGGATGACTCTAAGGGCGTTCACCATCGCCCTGGCGGCGGGCGTCTTCGCTGGCGCTGTCTCCGTTTCGCAGATGGCACAACTCTTCGAGAGAATGAGGTTGAAGGGGCTCGGTTTCGCCTTGGGGGTGGCCACCAACGTGCTGCCCACTGTGTACGAGACGATGGAGACCTCCTATCAGGCCGTGCGTTTGCGCGGTGGATTTCGCCGTGGCAGATTGAGGACGCTGAGGTTGCTGTTGGTGGCAATCATCGCCGGGTCACTGCGCCGTGGCGATGACATCGTCTCGGCGGCCGAGGCGCGTGCCTTTGACCCGACGGCGTCTCACGGGTCACCGCTACGTATGACACGTGCCGACCTGGTGCTGGTGAGCATTATCTCGGTCCTTGGTCTGACATTGCTAGTGTGCTGACTCGGGGGACAAGTCTGGCCTTTGCTGGCGCGGTCTGACTGGCACTGTAGCATCGGGCCGCAAAGCCAATGCTGCGATGGACAGACGCGTCGGGAATGTTATTCCAAACCGGCGTGTGGCCGGTTTTCGTCCAAGTAGCGCGAGACCTTCAGTTCGCCGCTACACAGTGCCGAGCAACCGCGAGACGGGCGATCAAGCCACCCATTGAATGATCGTAGGACTTCAGCCTACGGTGGGGCAGGGCACCTTGGCACGTGAGCACAAGCATCAACAGGGAGGCTGGCAGCCGCTCAACACAACAAAGGAGGCGAGGCATTGAACCGCGCCTCCCGTCAAGCCAGGTTGGCTCCGTGCTACAACGTGGCCGATTCCACCTC
>CAZNMJ010000077.1:1403-13901 GCA_964573815.1 uncultured Anaerolineales bacterium | reverse complement strand
ACAAGCCCATCGCGGACGAGAGCTTCATCTTCATCAGTGTCGTGTCGCCTTACTGTCGTCAATCTTGAGGACACACTCTATGCTCGCCCCAGAAGCGCACCATAGAAACGCTTCACGCTGAAAGACTGCCCGGAAAGCAGGTTCTGGGCGTGGAACATCCGCGCCACGGCGCGCACGACGAGGATGGCCGTGAGCACCAACAGCCCTGCCGCCAGTAGCGGCTGCCACACCGGCACACCGCCGACGGTCAAGCGCATCATCATCACCGTCGGAGAGGTCAGTGGAAATAGGCTTAGTCCAGTAGCAAGCCTCCCGTGAGGATCCTCAAGCAGGAAGAGCCCCAACAGATAGCCCACAAAGATTGGCATCATGACGACCCAGGTGGCCTGGGTGGTCTCCTTCAGCTTGGGCACCAGCGCTCCCGCACCCGCCATCAAGCTGGCGTACACGGCGTAACCGAGGAGGAAGAACACCAACCCCCATACCAGTAACGCGCGCGGGATTTGGTAGCCTGCTGGCAGGTTGAACGTCTGTCCACCCATTCGCAACAAGACGTAGACGGTGCCTATCCAGGCTGTCATCTGGAGTAGCGCCGCAATCCCTAGCCCAGTGATCTTACCCATTAGCATCTGACGGGGGCTGATAGACAGCATCAGGATCTCGATCACTCGGCTTTCCTTCTCGTCGCTGATGTTCCTCAGCAGCAAGCTGGATCCTGTCGTAATGAACGCGTAGAAGAGAACCAGCATGATCATGGGCAGGTAGCGTATCAAGAGGTTTGACTCGCACGTCATACCGGGTGTTGAACAACCTTCATCTGCGTAGGAGTCAGGCTGCGACTCTGCAGCCACATTGGTCACCTCCAGGCTCACCGGGTTCCAGACCCGGTCGGCCAACTCGACATCGCCACCCAGTACATTGACCAGCAGCGTCCGGCGCATCGCCCAGTCTCGGAGATGGGCCGAGAACGGGCTGGGCTTCGGATGAACGTACAACAGCTCGCCCGTTTCCACGTAGTCTCGCGGGACGACATAGTAAGCGGAGATCTTGCCTGCCTCCAACGCCTCTTGAGCCTGCTCCTCCTCGGCGTAAGCCACGAGATAGCCAGCAGGAATACCGTCGGGGATAGCACTGATCAAGCCAGCATGATCAACGTACCCCTCCACCTCAAGCTGCGACGTGTCCGGTGTTTCGGACGGCACGTCGCTTGCAGCGGAACCGCTCTTGAAGATGGCAACGCCCGCGAAAATCAGCACAGCGAGGAGCGGGATACCGAAGGCCACCAACAAGTACGATCGGCGCGCAAGGGTTGTGACTAGTTCGTGACGCAGGACCAAGTATATCTTTCTCATGACCAACTGCTTCCCGTAGTCGCTGCTCTTTCTCTCCTCAAGATCTCGCCCATCCTCAGGCGCTGGCCGTAGCGCAGCATCCCCAGGCGGAAGGCGCGTGCAGCCAACCAGAGTGCTCCTACAGCACATACGGTCTGAATGGCAGCGCTGGCAGCAACCTGCCACCACGGCACGACCGAAAACAAGCTGCGCAAGCCCACCGTCATGAGCGATGTGAACGGTAGGAGACTCAGCACCACCGATGGAGTAGCGTCTGGTGTCTCTCCAATTACCACAAGCGCCCAAAGGGGGATCATAAAGAGCATGAAGAACAGCATCGCCACCGATTGGCCCTCCTGGGCTTGTCCGACTGTCGAGCCGACGGCGAACATCAGGGCAGAAGCCAGAACATAGGAGGGGATGGCTACCGCAACTACTGTCAGGATTGGTCTCCAAGCGAGGCTCGGGTTCTGGAACCATTCGATACCAAAGAACTCGCCGCCAATGAAGACGGCCAGGATGCCGACGAGAATCCAGGTGGTAAACTGGGTGAGACCGATGGCCACGATGCCTAGCACCTTGCCGCCGATCAGTTGCACGGGCGAGACGGAGGTGGCGAGCACCTCCATCGTGCGGTTCTCCTTCTCATCGACGACCGCCTGCATCAAGTACCCTGAACTCATCAGGAGCAGGAAGAGGAACGCCACACTCAGTAGCACCGGCACGATAACACCCAAGGTCGGACCACCGCGGAATTCGCGGCTGCCATCGGGCGAGCGCACGGTTACGCTGCTGCCTGCAGCGGCCCGATGGGCAACCTCGGGGGACTGGTCGGCCAGCAAACTCATCTGGATGAAGTCATGGAATTGCTGGGCAGCGTTCTCGCCAGGCTCCTTCAGATACACCAGTTCAACCCCACTAGTCTCAAAGTAGTCCGGGGCCACCACGTAGTAGGCCTGGATCTCCTTTGACTCCAGCGCCTCGCGCGCTTCTTCTTCCGTCTGGAAAGGGATGAACGCGATGACCCCTTCGGAAGAACTCACCGGCGCAGGGATGGGGTCTGCCAGCAGACCAGCGTGGTCTACGTAGCCAACCGGCGCGTTGTTATTGTCCAGAGACACCATGAATGCGATCAATCCGACGTTAGCGCCAATCAGTAGCGGAACGCTCAGCAGCGCAAGGATGAAGCTCTTCTTGAAAACGTTTCGCACGTATTCATGCCGGGCAACATACCAGAGTTTCCGCATCACGCGTCTCCCTCTTCCACGACGCGGATAAAGATCTCGTCGAGCGTGGGGATGGCGATCTCGAACCTCTCCAGGATAGCGTCTTGCGCCATCAAGGCATGGAGCACATCTTGCGGTGTGGTACTCTCGGAGAGGATCAGTTTGGTGGCGTTGTTGTGAGACAGAACCTGTTCAACCCCTCCCACCGCTGGGAGCTCGCCAGCCACGCGCACCAGCACGGCGTGGCCGGAGTATCGACGCCTGATTTCGTCCAGGTTGCCATAGAGCACATCGCGCCCGTCGTCGATCAACAGGATACGGTCGCACAACTCCTCGGCCTGGTGCATCTGGTGAGTGGACATGATGATCGTCGATCCCTGGTCTCGCAGTTCATTCATCAGGTCTTTGACCAACTGCGTGTTGATGGGGTCAAGGGCGGTGAACGGTTCGTCAATGACGATCAGTTCCGGCCGGTGCAGAATCGTGTTGATGATCTGCGCCTTTTGCTGCATCCCTTTGCTGAGTTCCTTGACCTTCTTTCCCTTGTGTGCGGCCAGGTCGAAGCGTTCCAGATACCCCGCCAGGCGTCGTCGTGCTTCTGCGGGGGCAACACCTTTCAAGGTAGCCAGGTAGACCAAGCAACGCTCGAGGCGGACCTCCTGATAGAGGCCGCGCTCCTCCGGCATGTAACCGATACGATCCTTCTTGTCTTCGCTCATCGGCCCGCTCAAGATGGACACCGTGCCACGCTCCGGCTTGAATACGTCGAGCATCACTCGGAGGGTAGTGGTCTTACCTGAGCCATTGGGGCCAAGCAGGCCAAAGATCTCGCCGCGTTCCACGGCGAAAGACACGTCTACTACGGCGTGGGTATCACCGAACGACTTGGCGATGTGCGAAACCTCAGCAGCATACACAGCTCGATACTCCTCTCATTGATGCTTGTCCTGGCCCAAGCTCGACTAGGCAGGCGCCGGGGATCAGCTGAATCGCCGCAGTGGGCCCAACGTACCCGCCCCGCCGTGGCCCGGGCGTAAACTTCCGGGCTGCGGCTGAATTTCTTGCGCTAAGCCTCTGTTCCCTCGATCTCCGTATCTGGTGGCTCAAGGTCGCGCGTAAAGAGGATGGTCAGGATGATGGCCACCACAAACGAACCAGAGAGCGCCACTATACTCAGAACAGTGGCCCCGATCGTTCTTCCCACCATTGCCCACATCCTCCCGCAGCGTGTTCTGCCTATCAGCCAGCCCGACTCTTGATCGCCTTGTTGCCCCGGTCAACAGTATGAGAGCGCCAGGCTGACCACACCACCAACAGTGGTACGGAATAGGTGAAAGCCATATCCACTACTACTCTTGCTCCAGGGTTTTGCGGATCGCTTTCAGTTCGCCTAGGATCGCACTCAAGGCGTCTGCTGAGGCCAGGCCCGCCTCAGGCTCCACTTCGGCGGCTGTTGGAGCCATACCGCCCCGGAACCGTCGTAGCTGTGTGACCACCATATCGTAGACTTCCTGGACGTTGGTCAGGCCTACCAGCCTCTCCTCGGCGCCCGACTGGCCGCTCATCCCGGCGGTCTGGATGTGCAGCGAACCCAGGCCAAAGAACCAGCGATCGAAGATGTCCCGCCTGACCACCACGTTGGTCACGGTGCGGTAAGGGACATGCTTGACGGAGTGGGTAATGATGCCCACATCCACGATCACCTCGTCGTCCTGGATCTCATAGCTCAGACTGGCATAGTAGGGTGCTGCGAGGATCAGCGCCACCACCCAGACCACGACCTCGGCCAGGGCCATGAGACCGAAGAGGATCGTGGCCTCCCTGTCGGGGATTACCAGCGCAAAGAAGAGGGTTCCGATAATGCTCAACCAGGCCGCGATGGTGATGCCTACGCACAGCTTAACCAGATATCGGGGACTTGGCTTGTAGCTCTTGGTGCCCATTCTCAGTCACCTCCCTTAGCATCTCAGTCGTAGGTTCAGTACCTGCCGAATCAGCTCAGTGAAGCCCAGATAGCGCCGGGCTGTGTCGCCTCCGGGGCCCGTAGCTATGGAGTGGTCACCCGACATGCGGGATGAGCCTGCCGGTCCGGTCCATGTAGGAACGGTACTCGTCGCCAAAGTGCTCGAGCATCATCCGCTCCTCAATTCGAACCCGATAGAAATAGCCGGGAAGGAAAGTCACCAGCATGCTGAACCCGGCGATCCAGTTCCACAACAGAAACACCTGGGCGACGCCCCACAGTAAGTGCGCAGCGTACATGGGGTGACGGATGTAGCGAAACACTCCGTCGGTCACGAGGGAGTGTCCCTCCACGAGCTCGACCCTTGGCGACCAGTTGCGTGCCAGGTCGGCGTGGGACCTCCAGAGTAGCCACACTGCAAGACCAAAGAGAACCACTCCGATCCAGCCGGCCCAGGTTGGAAGGCTGTAGTCGGCGAAGTCCAACCAGGGTGTCACCACATAGATGATGGGCAGCAGGAACATCCCCAGGGCAGGCAGAGCTGTCAGACAGCCATCGAGACCCGTCCTGTGGTCCTCAGCGATTCTCATCTGTCTGTATCGCCGCGTGTACACCACCCGGATGACCGATGCCAGGATTACACCGAGCCAATAGGCTCCTTGGAAGAAAGTGCTAGACATAGATCGAACCTCCCGCCAATCCTCAGACGATGGTGGTCTATCTCAGGGGCGCCACAGAGCGAGAGCCAGAGGAGAAGAGATGCTGCCCCTCAGACGCCTTTCGACCGGGCTGTGCCCACGGGCGTCGGGACAACCATCTTTCTATAGCACGGCGTGCCTCCTCAGCACCCTTTCTCACGATCGCCAAGCTGCTCCCACCCTCACGCCGAGTCAGTTCCATCTTTTCCTCCTCAAGAGTGGTGTCATAGAAAACTACCTGATGGGGCCCACGTAGCGAGAACCGGAGGCCATTAGATGCTCTCGATGCGCCTCCTCTGCGCAGTTGTGGGTCGAGGCTGATTCCACGATCTCGTTCTCCTTGCCAGGCTCAGCCCCGCTCTCGCCTCTCCTGCTAAGTACCTTGATGCTGATGGCATAACCTCTCCACTTCCACGCAAGTTCCATTGCTGCCTCCTTCGTCCTGTCATACCGCCAACCCTGGGCGTCTAGCAGGAGGAGCACCTCTGCGCACAGCACTCAATAGCTGACAGTAACCGTTCTGGTGGCTCTCCCTTGCTGACGAAGGCGTCGACCCCGGCTGCCAGTGACGCTCTCCGCGCATCCACCCGCCCGCTGAGGGCGACGACTAGTACATCGGGGCATGCCTGCCTCAACTTGGCCAACAACTCACTTGGAGCCATTCCGGGCAACTCCCAGTCCAGAAGAACGATGTCGGGGCAACTCTCCTCCGCGCGCGCCAACAGGTCCTGGGCACCGACCGCCTCGCCAATGATCTCCAGTCCGCTCTGTCGCTCCAGCAGTGCTCGAAGAGCGAACCGTACCTTGCGTCGGTTGTCGGCCAATATAATGCGCATTCAAGTTACCTCAAGGTCGAACCATCGATTTCCCTTCTGACTCCAGTATATAAGAGCAATCCCCCAGAGGCATCGGCCATCTGGGGGATTTGGCTATTGGCCAGGTGGCTAATATTTCGCTTGGTCAGGTGACCAGTTTGTGCTGAAGTGCCAAGGCTATCGCCTCCGCACGGTTGGAGACCCCAAGCTTGGACAGGATATTGCTGACATGAGCCTTGGCGGTGGAGCGACTCACGACCAAGCGCTCAGCAATCTCCGGGTTCGTCAATCCCTCTACCATCAAAGAGAGCACCTCGCGCTCGCGCTCAGTGAGATCGTGGCCCACAGGTGGCCCCTCGCCCGCTCTGTCGATCAGTGCCTGGGCTGCCTCTGGAGCCAAGGTCGGCCGTCCGGCGTGGGCCGCTCGAATCGCGTCTGCGAGTTCGTTGGCCGAGACGTTCTTCAGCAGATAGCTGATGGCGCCAGCCTGCAAAGCCTCCTGCACCAACTCCGTCTGCTCAAAGCTGGTCAGAGCTACGACCTGCACCTCGGGGCAGCGCTCGCGGATGGCCCGGGTAGCCTCGGCTCCCGTCATCTCCGGCATTACGAGGTCCATGAGGATCACGTCCGGCTGGACCTCTTCACACACCCGCAAGGCTTCCCTGCCGTTCCTCGCTTCGCCCACAAGTTGCAAGTCGGTCTTGGCCTTCAGGAACGCCGCCAGACCTCTGCGGACCATGTCGTGGTCGTCAACGACCATCACTCGAATGGCGCTAGGTGTATCCATCAAGTTCTCCTCTCTTGACAGGACCAATGACCAAAGACGAAGGGCAATTGCTGGTAGGATCTTCGTTCGTCATGACCGCTCCACATCGATATCGTACGCAGGCCCGTCTTCCCGCAGCCAAGGCTGCTCTGGCGAGATCGCCTGGCGCATGGCGTGCAGCTTGGCTGCCAATACCTCGGCACTTCGGTACGCCTGGCGTAGCGGACTCGCGTCCTGTAGATAGCCGTGGCGGCTGATGAGGTGCTGGCGAGCCACGGTCTCTAACAAAGAACGAATGGCCATGCCCTAGAAACGTGCTTGTTCAGCATCCGTCTGACCGGTCGAGCCCTCTGCTATGTTCAGCGCCACGGAAGTCGCTGCCCGCGCGATTTGCGAATTCAGGTTGTACTCTCCGGTTCTGGGCAACTGACTCGCAATCTCATAGACCAGGTCGACATAGTCAAGTGCCAGTTGCCACACCTCAAGCTTCTCAAACTTGAAAGGCACCCGTCCTTCGTCTATCTTCCTCCGTCCACCGTCAGTCGTCCATCGTCACTGGTCCGACTTCCAAACCACTTCAACCTTCGTGCCCGAGCCAGGCTCCGTTTCCATCTCCAACTCGGCCCCTATGGCCTCGGCCCGCTCGCGGATGATCCCGAGGCCCAGCCGATCAGGCGGGACGGAACCAGGATCGAACCCACAGCCATTGTCGCTGACCTCCAGCTCCACGACCTGACGTTTCTGCCCTCCCTCTCCGTCTGGCAGGGACCTGCAGTGTAGGGATACCTTGACCTCGGTGGCATCGGCGTGCTTGACCACGTTGTTCAGCGCTTCTTGGGCGACGCGGTACAGCGCAACATGAACATCGCCAGGTAGGTCGCTCTCCCCCTCTATGGAAACCACCACGGGCACGCCCGAGCGGCCGGTGATGGCTTCACCAAGTTGTTGCAGGAGTTCATCGAGGCTGGCCTCGGCCAAAGCCGCTGGGCGCAACTCCAACAACAAGGCCCGCATCTCCGCCAGCGCACCCCGGGTAAGTTGCCGCAGTTCCTGGAGGAGTTGCCTTCCCTCATCCTGGTCGCTCTCCCAGAGAATGGGCACGACTTCGCCGATGAGGCTGGCGGAGAAGAGGGTCTGGGTGACCGCATCGTGGAGGTCGCGAGCCAGACGACTACGTTCCTCCATGGCGGCCGCCTGTTGGGCCTGCTCGTATAGGCGCGCCTCCTCAATGGCGACCGCTGTGAGGTTAGCCAGAGATTGGAGCACGCCCAAGTCGGTCTCATCGAAGGCCCTTACTTGCTCGCTCTGGACATCCAAGACACCGATGACCCCGCTCTTCGTCTTCAGAGGCACAGCCAGTTCAGATCGAGTCTCGGTCGAGTCGGGCAGCAGAACATACCGTGGCTCCTGGCTCACGTCTGGTGCCAGGAGAGGTTGACCTGTGAACGCTACCCAGCCCGAGATCCCCATACCCACGTTGATGCGCGGAGGTTCGAACTGAGGATCGTCCCAACGAGGGCCCGCCCCGGCCCTGACCACCAGTTCATCTCCCTCGACGAGGCCAATGGCAACCAAGTAGTATCCAAAGTTCTCTTTGACCAGGCGGACGGTCTCATTCAGCAGTTCGTCGACAGCCAAGAGTGAGGTGATGCGAGCTCCCACCTCGCTCAGGACGCGGAATTGCTCCGCTCTTCGCTGCTCCGAATCGAAGAGGCGCGCGTTCTCGATGGCTACAGCCGCCTGGTTGGCGAAAGCCACCAGCAACTCCAGATCGGTCTGGTCGAACTCGCCCTTGCCGCCCTGTTTGTCCATGACCACCAGGGTGCCCATCACCTGGTCCTTGATGGCCAACGGGGCTATGGCAACGCTTTGGATTTGCCGTTTCGATTCCTTCACCAGCTTCGAGAGCGCACGATGGTCCGCCCGGCTGTCCTCTCCGACCTGGTTCGATATCACTGGTTGGTTATGGAGAGCTACCCAGCCAGAGAGGCTACCTTCCAAGGGGGCACGATCTGCCAGCGCAGAGACAGCCAGCCCCGTAGCGGCCACCGCCTCATCTTCCTTGTTCTCCCAGTCGACGGTATTAATGATACCTCCCTCGGCTTGCAGGAGACTGGTAGCTTGCTGGATGATGAGGTTGAGGAGCCTATCCAGTTCCAGGGTGCTGGCCACCGCCCTGGTGGTCTCTTGCAGGGCGATGACTTGGGCCAGCCTGCTCTTCGTGTCTTCATAGAGCCGTGCGTTCTCGATGGCGATGGCCGCCTGGTTGGCCAAGGATTGCAGCACCACGAGGTCGCTCTCATCGAAGGCGTTCAGTTGGTCGCTTTCGACGTTCAACACGCCAATGACCGCCTCCTTGGTCTTGATCGGCACGCACAGTTCCGACCTGGTCGTGGCGGTCTCGGAGAGACAGATGTATCGTGGGTCCTCGCTGACGTCAGGAACCAGCAGAGGCTCGCCGCTGCCGGCTACCCAGCCGGTGATGCCCTCTCCGCCCACCTTGAACACTGGAGGTTGGAACTCAGGATCATCAAAGGCCGGGCCGGCACCCGCCTTGACAATCAGCTCATCCCCCTCAATGAGACTGATGCCCACGAGGTAGTACCCGAAGCTCTCCTTGATCAACCGTGCGATCTCTCTAAGCACGTCGTCAAGGTGCAGAATCGATGTGATATGACGGCCCACCTCGCTGATGACGCGAAACTGCTCCGCTCGACGCTGCTCGGCATCGAAGAGGCGCGCTTCGTCGATGGCGACGGCAGCCTGGTTCGCCAGTGCCTGAAGCACCACCAGGTCGCTCTCATCGAAGGCGTTCAAGCGGTCGCTTTCGACATTCAACACACCGATGACAGCCTCCTTCGTTTTGAGAGGGACGCACAGTTCCGAGCAGGTCTCGGAAATGCCGGGCACGAACAGATATCGCGGCTCCTTGCTCACGTCGGGTACCAGGAGAGGCTCTCCCGTGGCGGCCACCCAGCCTGTGATTGCCTGCCCGCCTACCTTGACACCCGGGGAGTGGAACTGGGGATCATCGAAAGGAGGACCAGCCCCTGCCCTTTCGATCAGTTCGTCGCCCTCGATCAGGCTGATGCCAACCAGGTAGTATCCGAAACTCTCTTTGATCAGACGAACGATCTCCTGGAGTAGAGCATCGATGGCAAGGACCGAGGTTATGTGCTGCCCCACCTCGCTGATGACCCTGAATTGCTCGGCCCGCCGCTGCTCCGCATCGAAGAGGCGGGCATTCTCGATGGCGATGGCTGCCTGGTTGGCCAGAGATTGAAGCACCGCCTGGTCACTCTCGTCGAAGGCGTTCAGTCGGTCGCCTTCGACATTTAGCACACCTATCACCGCGTCCTTTGTCTTCAGAGGAACGCACAACTCCGAGCGGGTCTCGGAAGAGTCTGGCAGGAAAAGGTATCGCGGCTCCTGGCTCACGTCGGGCGCCAGGAGAGGCTCTCCCGTGGCGGCCACCCACGCAGTGATCCCCCTGCCTCCCACCTTGACGCTTGGGGGCAGAAACTGTGGCTCTTCCCAGTGGGTCTTGACTCCGGCCTTGAAGACGACTTCATCGCCTTCAATCAGGCCAATGGTGATCAGATAGTAGCCGAAGGTCCCTTTCAGCAGGCGAACGATCTCCTTCAGGAGTTGATCGGGATCCAGGATCGACGCCATGTGGCGACCCACTTCGCTGATGACACGGAACTGCTCCGCCCTGTGCTGCTCCGCATCGAAGAGGCGCGCGTTCTCTATGGCCACGCCAATCTCATCTCCAATGTGGGTAAGGAGTTCAACTTCTTGCTGAGAGAACTCTCGCTCCCCACGGGTTACTACAAACAGAGAACCCCAGACCATCTCCCTGGAAGCCAGAGGAACGATGGCCACCGCGCGGAAACCAGTCTCGGTCACGACCGAGCGTGTCAGTCGCGGATCCGCGGAGAGGTCTCTCACCACCAGAGGTTCACCTGTCTCGACCACACGACCCGAGAAGCCCTCTCCCACCTTAAGATTGTCAATTCCGGCGACAAACTCGTCGCTGACTCCCTTGTGGACCGCAACGGTGAGAATTCCTTCGCCATCTTGCGACTTCGCGTCTTGCAGCAGGTAGATGCCGCCAGCCTCGATCCCCATCACCTCGAGGGTCTTGTCCAGGGCATCGTTCAGAACCTCCTCCAGGTCCAGACTGCTGCTCACGACCGAGGCGATGGCGTTGAGGGCAGCTAACTCCCTGGTCCGGTCAGCCACTTTCTGCTCAAGGTCTTCGTACGACTCCTTGAGTGCCTTGGCCATGGCGTTGAACTGTCGGCCCAGTGCCTCCACTTCATCGCCCGTCTCGGGAGGTGCGGCGTAATCGAACTCACCCTCGGCAATGCGCTGAGCTGCCCTGGTGAGATCCTGGATGGGTCCCAAGACACGCCCTGTGGAGAAGAACACCAACGCGCCAGCACTGAGCCCTGCCACAACGAGCAAACCCAGAAGCAGGTTGCTATAGCCTCGAAAGGGTCCAGCGATGTCCTGCCAATCCTCCTGAGTGACAAGCCCCCAGCTCGTGCCGGGGATCGGAGCGAAGCCAGAGATTACGGTTTCCCCTGTCTCGTCCTCAGAAAGAACGGCTCCGATTGCTCCCTCAGCGGCCCGCATCACCGGCGGCAAATCTGCGTAACTCTTGCCCAGTTGCGTACTGTCGCCATGGTAGATGACCGTCCCGTTGCCGTCTACCAGGTAGGCGTAGCCGCTCTGGCCCGTTGTGAACTCCAGAGACTTGGCGTACACGCTGCCCAGCCCGGAGTACCTAATCGTGGCTATCCCGGCCATCACACCCAAGAATTCGCCCTTGTCATCCACAATGGGGACCGCGACTAAGATCGCGTCCTCGCCTGAGACATCGTCCTTGAAGACGTCGGAGAAGACCGGTCGCAGCGTGTCCTTCACCTCGTCAAACTGCGACGGCACGGGGAAATCCGTCAGGCGCCTCCTGGGATGGAGAGGGCGCAACCAGACAGCGACACCTTGGTCATCGTAGACCACCACTCCCGCATCGAAAACCTCGAGTTGGCTCGGCGCCTCTCGCAGAGCTTCGACCAGGCGTAGTGTTTCCATGGACTGAATGTCCTTGTCGGCGGCGACAACTTGCAGCATCTCGGCATACTGGCTCAGCCCCTCGGAGAGTCGCGCAGCTGATACCCTGGCCAACTCGGTGTCTCTACGTTGGACAACGTCTCGCGCCGCCCACTCGTATGCATAGAGGGCGATAACAGCCACCGCCACCAGTCCGAGGACTGACGGGATTAGCACAGATAGCAGGGTCTTTGCTCTGAGGCTCTTGGTGAATAACATTCGAGATATCTCGTTGCCTGGACACGTCTTTGAGAACTGTCTCGGTCCTACAGCAGGCTTCAGGCCTCACGCCCCTGTGCTGGCGCTCTTCCTGGTCAGCTGAACCCACATGGTTCGTCTCGCTGAAGTCATGGACGTACAGTCGGTCTGGCGCCAGGAACCTGGCGCACTGACACCCTTATCTTACCACAAGCTTGGCCTCTACTCCAGCAGTCTCAGCCGGGGTGGGGAAAAACGACGTGAGATCCGCCGCCGGCCGCATCCTGAGCAGCTGCGCACCCTGAGTAGCCCTTCGTACGGGATGCGCCCTACTCAGGGTCCATCCAGCGGCGGGGGCAGCTGGAATGACGTCGTATCTGGGT
>CAZNMJ010000077.1:0-1303 GCA_964573815.1 uncultured Anaerolineales bacterium | reverse complement strand
CCTACTCAGGGTCCATCCAGCGGCGGGGGCAGCTGGAATGACGTCGTATCTGGGTCTGACAGCGTTCTTGACCACCCTCCTCAGCCAGAGGTCAAAACGAAACGCCATGAACAGCCATCAGGTGGACGTCGACCGCAGGGAATGTACGA
Source organism: uncultured Anaerolineales bacterium (assembly GCA_964573815.1). Classification (GTDB taxonomy): domain Bacteria; phylum Chloroflexota; class Anaerolineae; order UBA7937; family B3-Chlor; genus CAYGAW01. The sequence continues at coordinate 1,154 of CAZNMJ010000077.1, read as the reverse complement.
GCCTGGCCACCTGCAATGCCGCATGAGGCCTGGCTGCCTGCCGCGCCCTGTCGGCCATGAGGGCCAGGGTCCCGTTTCCCGGCTGGAGAAGCTCTGTCAGCGATGCCACCACCTTGTGTGGCGTCGGGGTCAGCAGGCCCGCTCCCCGCTCCACCACCCACTCCGCGTTCCCTTCCTCCTGGCCTCTCAACGATCCACTGATCAGCATGGGCAGCCCACAAGCCAGCGCCTCACTGATGGTGCTGGGCCCCGCCTTGGTGATCAGCAGATCGGCGGCGTGCATCAAGGCAGGCATGTTGTCGGCAAAGCCCGTGACGCTGGTGGGTACCTCCCAGGGCACCCTTTCCAGCCTGGCCCTCAGATCCTCGTTCCTGCCGGTGACGATGAGCAGTTGCAGGTCCAGGGAGGCCTGAGCCACCGCTCGCGCAACGGGGAATATGTTGCCCATCCCCTCCCCTCCGCCCACCAGCAGGACGGTGAATCGGTCCGCCGCCAAGCCCAGGCCCATGCGCACCTCTTCCTGCGAGTTGGCAGAGTTCACGAACTTGAGGTCGACGGGTATCCCGACCACCTTCACGTGCTCAGGGGCAAATCCCCCCTGGAGGGCCTCCTGCCGCGCCTGCTCCGTCGCTACGAGGCACAGGTCCACCTGGGGACAGAGCCACCACCGGTGGATGCTCACCGGATCGGTAACCACGGTGACCAGGGGCACATCCCAACCCAGGTCCTGCAAGAGCCAGGCGGGTATGTGATTGGCCCACGGATGCGTGGAGATGATCAGGTCCGCGTTGCTTTCCAGCAGCAGGCGCCTGATTCTACCGGCGGCCAGCGGGGAGACCATCCTCAGGATGAGAGGAGACCGCCTGCGCCCGTTAGTGAAATGCCACAGGAGACCCCAGGCGCGAGGAAGGCGGTTGACAACGGGGCCGTACATGAGGCCGGCAAGGCTCAAGGGCCAGGCAAAGCCATCGGCCATGATGTCAGCAAGTTCGAACTGGTACTTGCCGGGGAAAAGATGTTCCAGCGCGCCCACTATGGCGTCAGCCACACTGCGGTGACCGCCGCCGGAGTCGCACATCAGGATGAGGATGCCTTCACTCATCTGCCCCTATCGAGGATGCTCCACTTCCAGGCTGGCCTGAGGTCCCGTCCGC
>CAZNMJ010000076.1:0-14010 GCA_964573815.1 uncultured Anaerolineales bacterium | reverse complement strand
CAACACCGACAATCTCATTTCGATTCACCCGAGGTTTGGCGTCAACGCACCCTTCACCGTCCTGATGGTATTATATTGCAACTCCATGGCCCGGACAAAGCAGCACACGGCTGGTACACAGCATTCAGTTGACCACGCGACACCCGCCGCATATAATAGCCTTGCTTTTCGGTAACCGAATCCAGCCGCGACAATTGGGCGCACAATTAGCAGTAGACTTCGCGGCGGCAGCATGGGAGGTAATGACATGTTGGGTCGAGCTCAGGCCCTGAGCGCGAGGTTGGTTGAGCTAAGGCGCACCATCCACCAGCATCCCGAACTCGGCTTCCAAGAGATGCAAACGTCCAAGCTCGTGGGCGAGACGCTGGACTCCATCGGCCTCAGAGTTGATTCCGCCGTGGCGAAGACAGGGGTGATCGGTCACCTGGGCCAAGATGGACCTATGATCGCGATTCGGTCGGACATGGACGCTCTGCCCATTCAGGAGCAGAGTGACGTGCCCTATGCTTCACGGGTTCCAGGGGTGATGCATGCTTGCGGCCACGACGCCCATGTGGCGATGGCCCTGGGTGCAGCCATGCTTCTGTCGGAGACAGAGCTGGCTGGGCAAGTACGGTTCCTTTTTCAGCCATCGGAAGAGAGGAGTGATGCCGAGGGGAAGAGCGGTGCCGTACGCCTAGTCGAGGACGGTGCGATGCGCGATGTAGACGCAGTCATTGCCCTCCATGTGGAACCGAGAGTGGAGACGGCACAGATCAAAGTGGGGGCTGGTCCCATTTGCGCCGCCGCTGACGCCTTCGAGGCCACCATCATGGGCGAAGGATGTCACGGCGCTTTCCCTCACCTGGGGGTGGACCCCATCTTCATCTGTGCACAGGTGATCACTGCCATACAGGGTATCGTCGCCCGTCGCCTGGATCCGACCCAGCCTGCGGTAGTCACCGTGGGCTCCATTCACGGGGGCACGGCCGGCAATGTCATCCCGCCAGAAGTGGTCCTGAAAGGGACGATCCGGAGCCTGGACGAGGCCGTCCGACGCGAGATAGCGCTTGAACTAGAGCGGGCCTTGCAAGTGTCGAGAACGCTGGGCGGCGATTTCGAGCTCGAAATCGGCCAAGGATACCCTGCGGTGGTGAACGACGAAGCCATTGCCCGGCTTATCCACGCCGTGGGCACTGAACTGCTGGGTGCCGATTCGGTCCACACCGAGCTACCGGAAATGGGAGCTGAGGACTTCAGTATCTTGGCCAGCCAGGCACCTGGGGCGTTTTTCTCCTTGGGGGTGAAGCACAGAGGATGGGGAGAAGCTCGTCAACTGCATAGCCCTGACTTCGACATCGATGAGGATGCACTGCCCATCGGAGCAGCTATTCTGGCCGAGACAGCTCGACGCTATTTGGTGGAGCAGAGCGCATGAGAGCGACCACGACTTGTATACCCTGTTACCTGAAGCAGGCGCTGTCAGCAGCACGAGAGATCACCGATGACCCAGAGACACAGCGCTCAATCTTGAACAGTGTGGCAGAGTTGCTGCCTGACCTGCCTCTCGACAACACTCCAGCCGAGAACTCCACCTACGTGTTGTGGCGAGCGCACGAGATCTTGGACTGCGACGACCCCTTTGCAGCCAAGAAGCATCATTACAACGAAGCGGCCTTGAGCATGTATCCAGACCTGAAGGCCATTGTCCAAGCATTTGATTCGTCGCTGGACGCTGCCGTCAAAGTGGCAGCGGCTGGCAACATTATTGACCTGGGAATCCTAGACCGTGCAGACGTGAATCTGGGTGCCATTCTGGAAGAGGTGCTCACCGAAGGTCTTGCCGTTGACGAGATAGAGTTGCTTGAGGAGAGGCTTGGGAGGGCAAGCCAAGTGCTGTACCTGGTCGATAACGCAGGCGAGATTGCTTTCGACAAGGTGTTGATCGAGGAGTTGCACGCACGGGGATTGAATGTAACCGTCGTGGTCAAGGGAGCCCCGATCCTGAATGACGCGACCATGGAAGACGCCGTAGCAGTGGGCATCGATAGCATGTGCCGCGTAGTCAGCAACGGGTCAGCCATGATAGGCACCGAGCTGAAGACTTGTTCGTCGGAGTTCCTACGCCAGTTCGAGGCTGCAGACCTGATGATCAGCAAGGGTCAGGCCAATTTCGAAACGCTCAACGAGACCTCCGCCCCTATCTTCTTCATACTCAAGGCCAAGTGTCCGGAAGTGGGCAAAGAGTTTGGGGGCGCTATGGGGGACGTGGTGGCCATGTTTAGCAGGGGTTGGACTGACCTATGAAACCCAAATGCCAGTCGCCTAAGTAGTCGGCTAGTGCCTCGCCCATCGGCCCGGGAAGGCGAAGGACTCCTTCAGAATGCCAAATGGATTCTTCTTGCGTGTCGAGACGAACGATGTATCCCTTCGTCAGCTCTGTAGTCCGTCCTTTCAGTCTCGCCACCAAGAGTAAGGAGCGACCTCACCGGTGCATTGACGCCATCCAACCAAGGATGAAAGTCTAGGGCATGTGGACAGCCTGTCTCGTCCCGGCGCCCGATTGTTGCGGCCAGACCAATACTGCTACGAGAGCCACAGCATAAGCCGCCTGTCCAACGAACAAAGCCGCAGTAAAGCCGAAGCCTATGGACAGCATAGCGGCCAGCACCGAACCCAGGACCGATAGCGCGCCGTTCACCCCCCAAGCCCAAGGCACTATCCTGGGTTCCTTGCTGTGAACAGCAGCTATCCCCAACGGAAAAGGCATCCCCATCAGCATCCCCAGAGGGCAGAGAACGAGGATCGTCAACGCTATCCGGGAGGGAACGTTTAGACCGGTGAACACCTGTAGGAACTCTGAGAAACCGAGGTTGTAGAGACCCAGCAGGAGTACCAAAGCCAACAGCACACCCTTCTGATATAAGCCTCTGTTGTGAAACCCAGCCCGGCCGCTCAGGTAGCTTCCTAGACCTCCAAAGAACAGAAGCGAGAACAGAATGACGGAGATTGCATAGACAGGATGGCCGAGAAACAGTACGAACCTCTGAATCAATACGATTTCCACCAACAGAAACCCAACGCCCAGGCAGGCAAAATACAAGAGAGCGCCAGGATAACTTGCCATTAGCTCACGGAATGAGCTCCCTCTCCAGACTGCCAGGGGCGCTAGGATCAACACAATAGCCAGCAGAGACACAATGGTGAACAAGAACGCCAATGTCTCGCTCCGCTCACAGAAGAAGAAAAAGGGCTGATCGTCCGTAGACGAAGACACGCTACACTCCAGTCCGTGAGCCCGATGGAAATCTCGCCTGTCCGTGGACTCGATCAAGTCAGAGAAGATCTGCTCAGGCCGCATAGTGGGCGTATACACCAGTGGAAACCAGAAAGTGTCACTTGCCTGCTCTATCGCCCGCAACTCCTGCGGCGTGAAGGGGGTTCTCTTGACCAGAAGAGTACCCAGATACTCTCGTCTGGCCACGACTATGTGGTCTTCCGGATGGGCGATTCGCAATTCCTTCATGGCATCCAAAGCCAATGATGTCATCTTCAACATCTCCTCCGGACTGTCTACATACCACCGGGTCATGGCAAGGACACCGTCATCAGTCAGATGCTGCAAGTAGTCTACGAACGCTTCCTTTGTATACAGATAGTTCTCCGTTAACGCATAAGCTCCCGCCTGACTAGCCGCCCAGGTATCCACCAGAGTTGCCTGTATGACATCATACTTCCTGTCAGAGTTGCGGATGAAACTCCTACCTTCGTCAACCACCGCCACAACGTCGGGCCTGCTATACGGCTGCCCAGAAAAATCAGCGAACTCACGATCCACGATATCCATCATCAGAGGATTTATCTCCACCGCCGTGACGGATTCGGTTCCAAAGAGCAGGGCCATCAAGACCTCCGAGCCGCCCCCTGAACCAACTATGAGCACCTCGTTCTTGTCAGGAAGATTGTACGGCAGCGAAGCCAGTTCCAACTTGAGGGACTCTAACTTGGAGAAATCCCCATCAAATCCGACCATTGCTGTGAAAGCATACCCATCTATGAGAATTGACATTCTTTCCAGATCTTCTGACAGAGGGTTGGACGGATAAACCGCCACCCGTGAAAACGAGTTCCACTTCTCGTAGATCGGCTCCTCTTCGGCAACTCCCTTCGTTTGCCTGATTCCTATCCAGCCTTGGTAGGAATTGAACACAGCGAAGAGACACGCAATCAGGCACACCACTAACGCAAGGTAGACCCGCCTCCGCTCCCCCGTTACCCAAGCGAACACTAGAGCCGCGCATGATCCCACGATGGTGGTGAATAGCAAGCCCTGCACGCCGCCCAGAAGGTTCATGACAGGCACAATCAGGATACAACCCAAGCTGGCACCGATGAGGTCAGCGAAGTATACCCTGCTCGCCGCGTGGCCAAAGTGCGTCAGTACCAGCGAAATACAGAGACCGCTGAAGAAGAAGGGAAGAGCCATCGCCGAGACCGTAAGTAGGAAGCGGAACCCCTGCAAGGTAGTTGCTGAGTGCAAAGACAATTCCATGTCTGGAGGGATGTTCACCACTGCCACCAGAGCCAGGGGAAGGGAAAGGGAGAAAAGGAGACAAAAGAGAAAGGCCTGGTGAGCAGCTTTGTTCTTCGGAAAACGTTCGGCCCGCAGATAGATGTAAACCCCGGCGACGCTCATCCCCAGCAGGGCGAGAGAGACCGCCAAGAAGGCAAAGTGGTAGAACATCACAACCGAGGCTATGCGGGTTAGGACCAGTTCGTATGTCAAGGCGGACAAACTGATGAGAAAAACTCCGCCCATCAAGCCCGGCATCCTAGGGCTCTTCACCGGTGTGTTCGATTCTCCTCGGCTGATGACGTCGGTTGACAATTGTACCATGCGCCTTACCGGCAAGCAACCTGCTGGCGCTATGTACGCGTTGCCAAAATCCCAGAGCTGCGCTACATTCTGGTTTGAAGGGCCATGGCAAACCAAATGACCCAATTCATCCGACAGCTTGAGCGTCTCCCCACGTACCGAAACCAGATCGCCCACATCGAACATATCCCATCCCGCGGCCCTCGTTACGGACGCTTGGCAAAGCCCTTGCCGCAGCCACTGAGGGACGCTCTGCAAGCCTCCGGCATAGCGGAGCTGTACTCCCATCAGGCGCAGGCCGTCGAAGCTATCCGGGAGGGCCACAATGTTGTGGTGACCACCTCCACCGCCAGCGGGAAGACTCTCTGCTACAACCTGCCGGTCCTGGAATCCATTCACAACGACCCGAGAACGAGAGCACTCTATCTCTTCCCGACCAAGGCGCTCGCCCAGGATCAACTTCGAGGTCTATACGAGCTCACGTGCGCTGAGTCTGACGACCTCAAGTTCGGCGCCTATGACGGCGACACGCCCCGTTCGGCTAGGACTCGCCTGCGCAAGTCAGCTTCCATCGTCCTCAGCAATCCCGACATGCTCCATCTGGGAATCCTGCCCAATCATCGCTTGTGGTCTCAGTTCCTGGCTCACTTGCGCTTTGTGGTCGTCGATGAAGCTCATGTGTATCGAGGTGTCTTCGGGTCGCACGTAGCGTGTATCCTGCGACGCCTGCGGCGTTTGTGTGAACGATACGGTTCTCAACCACTGTTCATCTGTTGTTCGGCCACCATCGCCAATCCTGCCGAGCACATCTACAACCTGATCGGTTTGTCTGCTGTGGTCATAGACGAAGACGGGTCCCCTCAAGGGGCCAAGGATTTCGTTCTTTGGAACCCGCCATTGACCGATGAGCAGAGGGGCGTCCGTCGCAGCGCGAATGTCGAAGCAACCCACCTCTTCACTGAGCTCGTCCGACGGAGTCTGCGAAACATCACGTTCACGAAGGCCCGCAAGGTAGCTGAGCTCATCCTGCGGTACAGTCAAGAGGCCCTGGAGCGGGAAAACCCAGACCTGGTCCCTCTCGTGAAGTCATATCGCGCTGGCTATCTGCCCGAGGAGCGCCGGCGCATAGAGCAACAGCTCTTCCATGGTCAGCTGTTGGGCGTCACCGCCACCACTGCACTGGAACTGGGCGTGGACATCGGCGCTCTGGACGCCACCGTGTTGGTCGGCTACCCTGGCACCATCGCCAGCACCTGGCAACAGGCCGGCAGGGCTGGTCGGGGAGTTGGCCACTCCATCTCCTTTCTCATCGGTCTGGACAACCCGTTGGACCAGTACTTCATGCGCCATCCTGAACAGCTTTTCGGACGCAGCCACGAGAACGCATTGCTGGATCCGTACAACGTCCACCTCTTGCGGCAGCATCTGACTTGCGCCGCATACGAGATGCCACTGACAAGTCGAGACCAGGAGCTCTTCGGGCCCGCATTTGCCGAGGCGGTTCCGAGCTTGCAGAACGAAGGCGTATTGGAATATCGCAGAAATCGGTGGTACTACCCTTCCGATGACTATCCAGCAGAGAAGGTGAGCATTCGCTCCATAGCCTCTGAGACGTACTCACTCCTCGATGAATCGGACGGCCGTTTGCTGGAGGAGGTGGAGGCGACCAAGGCCTTCTATGGCATCCACCCAGGAGCTATACACCTGCATCAAGGAGACGCCTATCTGGTCACGGAGCTGAACTTGGAAACCCGAATCGCCCTCGCCAAACTGGTGGATGTGAACTACTACACCCAGCCCAGAGAGATCAACGAGTTGCGCATCGTCAACTGCTGGCGCCAGCGAGATCTGCAAAACACCTCGGCCTACTATGGCCAGCTGCAGGTCACTGAGCAAGTTGTCGGCTACAAGCGGAAACAGCAGTTTACCGACACCGTGCTTGGCGAGGAGACACTGGACCTGCCAGCCCAATCCTTTGACACGACAGGTCTCTGGTTCGACTTGCCGCCAAGCGTGAGAGAGTGGCTGCGCCAGCCAGGATTGGATCTTCATGGCGGGCTTCACGCGGTGGAGCACGCCGCCATCGGCGTCCTACCCCTGTTTGCCATGTGCGACCGCCAGGACATTGGAGGTCTCTCCACACCGAACCACCCCGACACAGGCAGACCACAGATCTTCATCTACGATGGCTATCCAGGTGGTGTGGGGATAACAGAGAAGGGCTTTGCTCTGCTGCGGCAGCTGTGGGAAGCCACACTGCGAACGATAGAAGAATGCCCATGTGAGGCAGGCTGTCCTTCCTGCATCCACAGTCCCAAGTGCGGCAACAACAATGAACCCCTGGACAAGAGGGCAGCGGTAGTCATCCTCAAAGCGTTGTTGTGCTCCCAGACACACACCACTGGATGCGGCCCTCGCCGCAACGACGTCAAGCCCTCAGCAGTACCACGTCTCCGGTGACCCCTCAAGCTGCGAAGGCTCGTCCACATAGTGTGCCAGGACTGGCCATTGGGGGTGGCTAGCCCAGTCCCCAGTCTCTGGCGGCAATCGGCTTGTCGGATTCATTCGATGTTGAAGGCTCTTGGGGCAGCCCGGTTCTCGCCCGTCATCTTGGTAGGAGCCCCCTGAGGATGCCTAGTTCCTCTGAACGCAGGACGAGCGACACTCCCAGGAACAAGGCTGCTCCCAGGGCAATGGATCCGCCACCACGAACGAGCACATGAGCATCTGCGGTCCACGCTGCGTACCACGACACTCCAAGCCCCATAACCATCGCCGCTAAGCCCGTCTTGCCCACAGACGACAACAAGGCATGCCCATCAACACCGCCCAGCCGTCCGCGCAGGATCACTAACAGCACGATCGTCTCGATCACAGTGGCCACCGAATTGGCCAGCGCCAGGCCGCCATGAAGCAGAGGTCCGATTAAGAGGAGACTCAGAGTTATGTTAAGCACCATGGCGCACACCCCTATGACCACAGGAGTGCCCGTGTCATGCATAGAGTAGAAGGCCCTGGTGACGATTTCCAGAGCGGAGTGGGCGCACAGTCCCAAGGCGAAGAACTGCAATGCCCAGGCCACTGCCATGGTAGAGGAAGGGTCGAAGCGGCCGCGCTGAAGAAGAAGCTCGACGAGAGGTTCGCTCAACACAATCAGTCCCACGCTGGCTGGTATAGCGAGATAGAGAGTCAGTCGAAGCGTCTCGGAGAGCGTACCCCGTAGCTCAATCAGCCTGCCTCTGGCTGCCAGCTCCGAGAAAGTGGGGAATGCTGCTGTGGCTATGGCCATGGCAAATATGCCCTGGGGGAGTAGCATCAACATCCAGGCATAGTTGAGGGCTGCCAAGCTACCCCCGACGAGCCTCGACGCCAGATAGGTGTTCACCAGGAAGTTGATCTGCACTGTGGCCAGCCCTAGCATCCGGGGCACCATCAGCCGCCCGACCTCGCGCACCCCTGGGTGCGTTATGTCGAAGAGCGGTTGGTAGACCATACCCTTGCGCAGCAGCTCGGGAACCTGGATGAGGAGGTGGAGTACAGCGCCAACAACCACACCCACGGCCAGGCCGTAGACTCCTACCGAGGGAGCCAGCAGGATGGCGCCCCCTATGATCGATAGGTTGTAGATGGCGGGCGCCAGGGCGGGGACGAGGAAATGCTGAAGTGAATTGAGGATACCCATGACCACACCGCTGACGCCGAAGATGATAGGGGCCACCAACATGATGCGCATCAGCCGCACAGTCAGAACTTGGTCCTCGGGACTGAACCCCGGCACTACCACACGGGCGACGAGCTGCGGGGCGAAGAGAGCAGCCACCGCCGCACAGGTCGTGAGCACGACAAACACGATGTTGATTATCGAGCTAGCTAGACGCCATGCCTGCCTCTCATCGCCCTGGGTCAGATAGCCAGTGAAAGTGGGGATGAAGGCCGAGGCCAAGGCACCGCCAGCTATTAGCTGGAAGATCAGATCCGGAATGCGAAAGGCGGCGAGATAGGCGTCCAGTGCCCGACTCGTGCCGAACTGATTGCCGATGATCATCTCTCGGCCCAGCCCAAGGACGCGGCTGATGCCATAGGCCACCATGACAACGGTGGCCGCTCGTGCCAACTGCGCCCTACGAGCGTCGTTCATAACTGTCCTTCACCCTCAACCGGCGTCCGCTGCCGACGTCGAGGACCTTGCACCACGCAGCTTCTCGTCATTGCATAGCGCGCGTTGCTGTGATACAATGGTTGCGCATACAGCCGTGGGCACTTCACAAGACGATCATTCCGCAGGAATCACCGCATTCAAGGCCGAAGGCCTCGTTCGACAGGGCTTCGTCACCGCTCAGGCCCTGGCGTTCCTCAGGGCCTGCGTCCAGGCCAGACTCAATTTGGCCATATCGGGACCGCCAGGTAGCGGCAAGAGGTCCCTGCTGTACGCACTAGTGTCCTTAGCGGATTCCGACGGGCAGATCCTCGCCATCCAGAATCCCGACGAACCTGCGCTCGAGCGTAAGGGTATCACCACTCTTAGGGCCAACCTCGACCCGCCTGAAGGGCAGCAGAGGATTACGCGCCACTACCTCCTCACCATCGTGCCGAAGATGCAGCCGCAGGGGTTGGTACTGGACAGAGTAGACGGCGCGGAGGCGGTGCCTTTGCTCAAGCTGCTTCTGGCCATGAATGGCGTCATCTTTTCTATTGTCGCGGAATCCCCCGAGGATACGCTGTTCAAGCTTGAGAGTTGGGGACTACTACATGGGAACGGGCTGGACAGCCGCACGATCAGGAGAATACTCTCGACTTCGCTTGATCTGATCATTCAGCTTGTGAAAAGGGACACAGAGTCAGCTGTGGTGGCGAGCCTCACTGAAGTGATCGAGTTCGAGAGCGATACTCCCACGCTACGCGACATCTTCCTCCTCCAGGATGTGCAGCGCCACGAAGCCGAACCCGGCGGCGAGCTCCGCCCCACCGGCACCAAGCCCCAGTTCCTCGACCGACTGAAGATGTTGGGCATCTCACTACCCAAAGACGCCTTCGTCTAACCACGATACAAAAAAGGAGCCGCCTGGCGACCCTCAGCCCGCGGCAGACAGCGGCCCCTCATCTGCAACACGACCAGCTACCCAAGGATGGGCCTTATCCCATAATGTGTTCGCACCTCCTGACCCAGTAGAATTCGGAGAAGCGCTCTTGGATGACTCTTGCCAATCCTCTTCTGAAGTTCCACAGCCGACAGAGGAGTATTGCCATTGGCTATCAACACGCGGAAAATCGCGGCTGGGAGCGGGGTAGTGCGTGTGATGTAATCATCTCTTTGACTACAACACTCGCGGAGGCAGTACCGCAGTCCGTCAACTACAGTGACCGCGCCAGTACTGGGATCCACCCAATCGATGTCCTCCGTCTCTTCATGGCTGCCAAACCTGGCTCTACACTCCGCACAAAGCTGCTCCCAAATGAGAATCCGGGCATCGCGGCCCTGGTCAGCCCACCAGTCATAGTCTATGTGGAACTTCGTGTTGACATCCGGACGCAGCAACTTCGCCACCTGTACCTCCCGTCTAAAGGTCCGAGCTTCCTGCGTCTAGAATAGCCTCATCACTGGTCAAGCGGACCTTGTTCACTTCCGCTTGGCTACGGCTCGGATCATAGACATAGTAGCCATCGACATCTAGATAAAAGCACGGGTACGCCTCCTGTTCGAAGATGCCTCGCAAGATCGTGCCGGGATGAGGTCTTTCTATGTTGGTGGCCACCAGAAGATCGTTGAAGCTCGCCCGGTACACGATTCCCAGCCCTCTCAACATCTTCTCACCTACCCGCTGGAAGCCGGCAGCCAACAGCGACCGAGCCACCCTCGCTTCCCCCTCATCGAGCAGCTTGAGCGTCTCCAGCGCGCTGAAGCGCGACCTAGGCAGGCTCATCTCTTCGTTGATCTCGCACCTGACTGCGATTCTACGGAATACGGGTTGTCCACTCTCCTCGTAGTCCAACATCTCCAGCTTGGTGGCAGGCGCGGGATTGTAGTCTATCTCATACAGACCTTCACTGTCGGAGTTGGCTGTTCGCTCGATGACTATGGTCGCTCCGGGCACAAGTTCCTGGCGCTCAAAGAAAGCCCTCAACTCAGCGCTGCCCCACCAACCCATTTGCCGATCGCTGGCATAGTACAGAACCACCGGGAAGCTTTCACCGTCCTTGCCCAGGCGCAGCTGCAATCTCGTACAGCGCTGGCCTTCAAACACGGGTCTGACCAGCAGGTCTCTTGCACCTTTGTCATAGGGAAGATGTCCCCAGTACCAGTCGTAGAAGGTCAGGACGTGAGACCACCGCTGAACAGCTGCACTAGGCGCGCTGGTCGGCGCACCCTCTCCAACTATTTCCACGACCTCGTCCAGAACGTGATCAACGTTGATTTCGTTGGGGCCCTTCTCAAAGCGCAGTGGCTTCGTCTCTGCAACCCTCGGCAGGCACCACTCCATTCTGCCGTCAGTACCTGCGAACTTGAATCTGCCTTGTTCATCCGTGGCCAAGGCATAGTTCAGTGAGAACATCTGCACGGCCCGACCACTTTCTCTCGGCATCTCCAGTACGTCCAGCATCTCCTCTGAACTGGCGAACCCGCCTGCCAAGTCGAGAACGGCCTCCGCAAGGTTCAAGTGCCCTTCCTGTATGGGCAGCAGGAATCCTCTCAGGAACCACTCCTCGCCAAAACTCACAAACTCTGGACTCTCCCTCAACCGTTCCAAGAGGACGGGTATCACGCACTCTCCGTATCTTTCGAGCAACTTGCTACTCAGCGCAGGAAGGTCGTCCAGAGCCAGATCCTCGTCCTCATCCACGGCGATGAAGTTCAAGGCATGAGGATGCGAGAGATTGGCGGCAAACTCGCTGATCTCTCCATCCCCTTCCATCCTCACCTGAATGACGTCGAAAGGAGCATAGTCGGGATGCCGCCCCGGGCGTACCGCCACCACCACGCCGGCCGCGTCTCCCAACGCCGAGAAGACCAGCCGATCACCTTGGGCGTACGCTTCTCGCGGCTGGTAGATGAGCCCCTTGGCTTTTCTGTCATCCCAGACCGCTTTCTCCTCTGTGACGCGCCTCTCCATCAGGCGCTGAGCCAAGCCCTCAACGCTGAGTGGGGACTCTTCCTCGATGAGCAACTCTGACAGATACTCCAACTCACCCTCAGCTAATTCGAAATCCTGCCAATACCTCAAGGTCAGGGTATCGAGCCGCATCTCGGCCATGACTGGATAGCGCCTCCGGAACACGAACTGTCTACACTAAACATTATACCACCCTTCGACACGAATGCAAAGCTGGACAAACCTCGGCAAAAAGTGTATGATTAATTGAGCGACACAGAATCTGAAAGGAGTGAAGCGATTGCCAGTTACCGCGTCAGCCAAGAAGAGGTTGAGACAGGCGGAGAAGAGGCGACTGCGTAACCGAGTCTATCGGTCGCAAGCTCGAACCTACGTCAAGAGAACCAACAGTCTTATCAGCGAAGGTCGATGGGAAGAAGCGGCCGAAGTCGCCCAACTCGCTGCCGGTGCTCTTGACAGGGCAGCTCAAAAAGGAGTGATCCACAAGAAGAACGCCGACCGCAGGAAGTCTCGCTTGTACAAGACACTGCACCAAGCGAGGGCTCGGTCTAGCTCATAGCTGGGGCCGGGCCTCCGACTGATCCAGGATATCAAGCGCAAGAGGGCATCGCTGCCGGCCAGGCGATGTCCTTTGCTTCCCGCACCTCCTAGCCTTCTGGATACGGTGTCCAGCGGGTCGAAATGAGCCAGATGCCAACGCGGTACCGAGGGGCCCCTGGCCGAGCTCAGTACCACAGAAACGTGCGAGTGTCGCTGACGCGACCCACGGGCACGATCTCCGGGCTTCCCTCGATCTCGGTCTCTATGAGACGTACAACCCTCATTTGCCATTCGAAGAGATGTGATTCAGCCTCAAGCGGTGGCCGGAGGTCAGCCGACACATGGCAAGAGTTGGCCTTCGTGAACTCGACTGTTTCTCGCTCCTTCCCCTCTTCGGGGTCAACGTACCGCAGGATGACTGAGTACCACTCGTCCTCGGCCAGGAGGCCCACGGACAGCCAGTTCAGCAGAATAGGCAATTCCGCCTGCTCCTCGCGGAACTCCCGACGGTCCGGAGGTCCGAGGAGAACGGGCGCGGGATAGACGAGCAACGACTCCACGGTGGGCGTAGGAGCTCCTCCTATCCCAGGAGTCTCCGACAAGCTGACTCCGCCAGGTATCAGCAACTCCTGCCCCTCGCGAATCGAATCCGGATCTGTAATGCCGTTGGCCTCCATCACGGCCTCTATCGTCACGTTGAAACGCTGAGCGATCTCCGACAAGCTGTCCCCTGCCTGTACCACATAGGTCACGGTTTCGGGCTGAGTGGTCGCCTCGGATCCAGGAGTCTCTCCCACCTCGGGGCTGCTGCTCGGACCCCCGCCCTCTACAGGGATGACCAGTTCTTGACCGACTTGGATCATGTGATTGGTGAGCGCATTGGCCTCCATGATGGCCTCCACAGTCACCTCGAACTGGGCAGCGATGGTGCTCAGCGTGTCGGCGGGGCGAACGATGTAGGTTGTGACCTCCGGTGTAGGCGTACCTGTCGGAGGAGCAGTAGGAGTGGCTGTAGGAGTGCCGGTGGTGGTACGCGTGATGGTTAGTGTCGATGTGGGTGTGGGTGTATGGTAGGTCCCGAGTTGTACCAGTCTCCAAGGCTTGATGAACCACACGGCGATCACCAACACTACACCCAGAACACCTCCTAGCAGAGGAGCAGGAGGAACCATAGATAGGGATACTCTAGGAAGGAAGCCTCTTCCCCCCTCCAAGGTGGCCCCGCACATGAGGCAAGTTTTCGCTGCCTCAGCAACTCTGGCCGTGCACTCGGGGCAACGTCTTACCAGCGTCTTCACTTGCACCCTGTAGCCACAAGCTGGGCACCTCCCTCGGCCGCCCCTGAAGCTTGCGCCACAGTTCGGACACTTCACAATAAGCTTCTCCCGAATTGGCTTCGATGCGTCGAACAGCAGCATTATACCCGAATACCCCACTCTTGGCAACATCGCTATCATTGACACGGTACGACATTCCATGTACAATAGCTTAGCGTCTCCCACGCCA
>CAZNMJ010000075.1:7435-14038 GCA_964573815.1 uncultured Anaerolineales bacterium | reverse complement strand
GGTACATCATCGTCTATCCCGGAGTAGCCATCCTGCTGTTCTGCTTGGGTTGGAATCTGATTGGCGATGCCTTCCGGGACATTCTGGATCCCAAGTTGGCTCGTCAACGCCGGTAGACTCTCGTTAGGCTGACCCCGAAGCGCCGGTCTATGATTGCTTGACACTGCAATATCTAGTAACATTCGAAGAGGCGGGCTACGATGTGTCCCGCCTCTTCCTCTTGTATTGTAGGAGCCCTTCGGTAGCTGCATCTACTGAAGTGGGCCCGTGGAGCATAGCCTGGGAGAGCGGTGACAAGAGAGCGAGATCGGATCGAGATCGCTGGAAAGCTGGCGGTCGACCCGGTTGACGGCACGCTGACTGTGTATCATTGCGGGTCAGAATTAGTGACTCGCGCCACGGGCGAGGTCTGGTATCGCATCGGCCGGGACGAAAGAAGATCCACGCTGGGTGGCGACATCGCCTACGGTCTGATGGAGGACCGGGTGAGTTTGAGCGCCCGCACGGAGAGCATCGAGCTCACCTGGCAAGCCTCGGCGGCAGCTGAGGGTATAGAGACAGGGCTGCAGGTCACCAACGTAGGGTCCGAACCTCTGACGGTTCTGCAGATGCGCCCCTTTGTGGTCTCCAGTCAGGACGGGAGCTATCTCCATCTGGGATCCTCCCCAGAGACCTGGACCGTGTTTCAGAATGGTTGGCAGTCTTGGTCCCCCGCCTCAGTTCGGCAGCTGGACGGAGAGCTGTTTTCCATTCCTCACGACGAGGAGTACCTCATCAAGCATCATCCCTACGAAGTGCCTTCACTTCCAGGTACGCTAGTGAGTCACTCTTTCACCGTCCTCTGCAATCGGCAGTCACGAACCTCTCTTCTCTTGGGGTTCACGACCGCCCAGGACCAGCTAGCTGAGATACGGCTGCAAGCCGACGCTGGTGGCTTCGAACATCTGGCGGCTGTCTGCCACACAGATGGGGTGATGCTCTCTCCAGGCGAGACGCTCAGTTCGGAGCGGTTGCTGATCGCGGCCAGCGACGATCCAATCAGCCTGCTGAAGCTGTACGCCGATTCCCTGGGAAAGGCCATGGGTGCTTTGCAGCGAAGGGGCGCGCCGAGCGGCTGGTGTTCCTGGTATTACTTCTTCGGGGAGAATACTGCACAGGATGTGCTGGAGAACCTTGAGGCGGCCCAGGCGCACGAATTGCCACTGGAAGTAGTGCTCATCGACGATGGCTACCAGCGGCATATCGGCGACTGGCTGGAGGTGGATGAAAACAGGTTCCCCCAGGGCATGAAGTGGCTGGCGCAGAAGATTTCCGACGCTGGGTATCGCCCGGGGCTGTGGGTGGCTCCTTTCGCCGTCAGTTCTCGGTCGCGCCTTTACGCAGAACATCCGGAGTGGGTGCTCCGGGGTGAGTCAGGAGAGCCGGTCTTGGCCTGGCACCACTGGGCGGTGCCTGTGTACGCCCTGGACGTGAGCAATCCCGAGATGCAGGCCTGGCTGCGAGAGCTATTCCTCGTCTTGAGCGAGGATTGGGGCTACCGGTTCTTCAAACTCGACTTCCTGTATGCTGGGGCCCTAGACGGGCAAAGGCACAACCCCCAGATGACTAGAGCTCAGGCCCTGCGACGGGGGCTGGAGATCATCAGGGAGGTAGTGGGGGACAGGTTCTTGCTGGGTTGCGGATGTCCATTGGGCCCGGCAGTGGGTCTCGTTGATGCGATGCGCATCGGACCCGATGTCGCCCCTTATTGGAGGCACTACCAGAGGGACCTCTCCGCCCCTGCCGTGGAGAATGCGTTGAGAAACACGGTGGCTCGCTTCTTCACGCATCGCAGCCTGTGGCTCAATGACCCAGACTGCGTCTTGGTGCGGTCGCGAGCGGAGGACTCGGACCTCACACTCAATGAGATGCGGACCTTGGCGACGATCGTCGGCCTTTCTGGCGGCCTGGTGATGTCGGGCGACGATCTGGCGTCGGTGTCTCCCTCGCGACTCAGGTATCTGAAGTCCATACTACCACCCTACGGGGAACCGGCCATTCCATTGGACCTCTTCGACCACGAACTCCCGCGAACACTGGCTCTCACTGTGGAGGACTCTCATGGCAGCTGGGTCGTGGCGGCCTTCATCAACTGGGAGGACCGCACCGAACGCACAGTGGTCGAACTTGGTCAACTAGGATTGCAGCTGGATCGATGGTATCATATCTACGATTTCTGGCATCGTCGGTATCTGGGCCAAGCACGACAAACAATGATCATTCAACGGCACAGACCCCACGAGACGGCCCTCCTTCTGTTCAAGCCGGTATCGGACAGACCCGAGTTCCTGAGCTCTACCTTTCACGTAACCCAGGGTGCGGTAGAGATTCGCGCCCTGACCAGGGAGGAGCGAGACGAGGGGGTCGAAGAGATGGTGGTGGAGCTAGCCAAGCCAGGTTCCCAAGCGGGTGAACTGCTGTTCACCGTGCCCGCACCGTATGTGGTTGAGGAGACCTACCTGAACGGGAGACGCCGAGGCGTCAAGCACGTGGCGCCCGGGGTGGTGAGTCTAGGATTCCAGCTGCGGGACGAGGCAAGGGTGAAGATGGTGTTCTCACGAGATAGGCCAGCGGAATGAATGACCTTGAGAAGGTCATGGTGGTCCATACGCTTCTCCTGACTGAGTACGGTCACCATCAATGGAAAACCCATCGTGATCCCCTGAGCGAGTTGGTGCGCACGATTCTTTCTCAGAACACGTCGGACGTCAACAGCACCAGGGCCTTCGCCCGTCTGCAAGAGAGGTTTCCCTCTTGGGAGCAGGTTCGACAGGCAGATGTGAAGGCCATTGAGGAGGCCATCAGGCCTGGCGGTCTGGCCCGAATCAAGGCACCTCGCATCAAGGCGGCCCTCGAAGCCGTCAAGGAGGGACGTGGAGAGTTCGATCTGGAGTTCCTCAGGGGTCTGGAGGTGAGTGAAGCGAAGGCTTGGCTGGAATCGCTGGAGGGTGTCGGACCCAAGACCGCGGCCTGCGTACTCCTGTTCTCTCTGGGCCGGCCGGTACTCCCTGTGGACACCCATGTCCTTCGGGTGAGCAGGCGCGTAGGCCTGATCGAATCGCGGACCTCAATGGAGAAAGCCCATCAGGTCCTTGGCGAGATGGTGCCCGATGGGGCGGTGTATGACTTCCACGTCAACATGGTGTCGCACGGCCGGCGTGTCTGCAATTCGAGGGAACCAAGATGTGAAATCTGCGTGCTAGCTCCGCACTGTGACTATCTGCATAGAGGAAGATCGAGAGAAGGGGACGGGAAATGAGGAAGAGGCATCCGCTGCTGCTGTATCGAAGGTTGGCAGCATATTATCGAGGGCCCCTGATCCTCCTCCTGCTGGTGTCCGCTGGTCTGCTCGCGTGGGATCCCTCTGAGTTGCAGGACTTGCGCTCGGTCTTAGCGCTGACTTTCGTCTTGTCGGCCGCCTTGCTCTTGCTGACTTTCCTCATGAGCAGGTTGGCCTTCGTCCGTTGCGGACAGCAGTACCTACACGTGCAGCTACCCTTATATCGCCTTCGCGTGCCCTATGACTCCATCGTAGAGACACGCTCAGTCACCATCCACCAACTCTTTCCCCCTCCCAAGCAGCCCTTCTCTTCCCGTGGCTTCTTGGAACCGCTGTGGCAGCTCACAGCGGTGGTTGTAGACCTTGAGTACCTGCCGCAGCCCCGCCGGCGGTTACGG
This sequence comes from uncultured Anaerolineales bacterium, assembly GCA_964573815.1. Classification (GTDB taxonomy): domain Bacteria; phylum Chloroflexota; class Anaerolineae; order UBA7937; family B3-Chlor; genus CAYGAW01. The sequence continues at coordinate 10,321 of CAZNMJ010000075.1, read as the reverse complement.
CTGTGGATGGACAGCCGCATGATCCTCAAGAAAGGGTTGGTCTTGCTGGTTGAAGACCACAGGGCCCTGCGGCGACAAATAGATGAAGCCGTGGTGCGCTGGCGCGTGAGCAATCGGGACGCCGAGGGAGAACTCCTCTGACAGGTGGAGACAAGTCCTCTGCGAGTACCTGTCACCTAACGCTGAGCTGCGAGCCCTGGGGCGTCTTGAAGACGTCGATGCGCACGGGGAAGGAGTCCTTCAGTTCTTCGATGTGGGTGATGACCAGGATACGCTCGAAGTCTTCGTGGACCGAATTGATGGCCTCCACCAGCCGTTCCCTGCCCTGGGCGTCTTGAGTACCGAAGCCTTCGTCTATGATCAGGGTCTGGAGTCTGGCACCAGCTCTCCGGGCCAGGAGCTTGGATAGGGCGATGCGGATGGCGAAGTCGATGCGGAACGCCTCCCCACCTGAGAAGAGGTCGTAACTCCTGGGTCCAAGCTCGTCAGCGACCTCGATATCCAGCGTTTCGACCATCTTGCCCTTGAGGGTTTCACGCTGGCTCTTCAAGCGGACATTCAGTCTGCCATCGGTCATGCGACTGAGCAAGCGGTTGGCCTCCTGCTCGATCTCCGGGATGGCGCCCTCGATGATCATCGCCTGGACGCCTCTCTTGCCGAAGGCCAGGCGCAGTTCGTCGTAGATCCCCTTCTCCTCCCGTGTCTCGCGTTCTTGCCGATTCTTCTTCTCTTTCTCCTTTTCGAGGTAGAGACAGTGGTCCAACTTCTGCTGGGCTGCTCCCAGGCGGACCCGAGCACGGCCCTCGCTCACCTGTAGCTGGTCCACCAGCTGGGTTTGGTCGTCCAGCTCCTCAGTCGCAGTCTCCAGCTCGCTTATCTCCAGGGCGAGGTCTTTCTTTCTCGCCGCACCGTCGTCCAGCACCTGCTGAAGACGGATCTGATACTTCCTCCGCTCCTCCAGCCTCTCCGTTTCAGTGTCCAGGCCTTGGCGCGCCGCATCCAGTTGCCTCTTGGCTTCGTCGAAGCCAGCTTTGTCCGAGAGCTCTTGGCGTACCTCTTCGTGCTTCTGAGGATCATACCCCAGTTGCTGCGATTGCTCGTCCAGTTGGGCCAGCTGCCCGTGCTCTTGCGTGGCAAAATCACCCTTGCTGAGCCGCAGATCAAGGGCCCCGAGTTGGGCGCTCACGTCCTCCAGGACCCTCTTTGCTTCATGCGCCTCGTCCAACGCCTGGGACAGAGTGGCCTCCTCGCCTTGCAATGAGGGCCGAGCCACCAGTTGTGTCTTGATGGCTTGCCTGGCCTCGCCTGTCGCCTTCAGTGACTGCTTGAGCCCCTCGATGGAAGCCACATTCTCACGAAACAGGTCTCCCTTCCCTTTGCCCTCTGACGCGTAGTTCCCTTTGATCTGCTCTCGTCTAGCGACGTCCAGTTCTGCACCACACAAGGGACATGTGGCCTCCGCTTCCTCCAGCAGGTCGAGCTTCTCCCTGAGCAGATCCATGTCTGCTTTCAACTGATCGTTCTGTGAGCTTAGTGTCTCCATGCGCTCCGACAGGCTGTGCTCCTCGCGAAGGAGAGCCTCTCTGTCTTCTGCCTTCTCGGTGAGTTCCTGCAGTCTGGCGCGAGCCTGCTGAAGCTTCTCCTGCAATACTTGCTGCTGCTCCACCTTGCCCTGCAAATCCTGGGCTCTGGTGGCGTGCAACTCCCGCTCCATGAGCAGCTGGTTCCTCGCCTCGTCTATGGTGCGCTGTATCGTGGCCCTTTCCTCGTTGAGCCTGGCTTGTTCGGTCAGCTTGCGAGACAGTTCCTCGTGGGACTGGCGCGCGGCGACCAGAGCTGCGTACCCCTGTTCGATGCTCTCAGCCTGATCCAGCAGGGTTTGGTAACCGGTAATGCGGTTTTCTATTTCGTCTATCTGTTCGCTCGTATCCCTGAGTTCCTCCTCTCGCTTGCCCAGCTCGGCAAGGAGTTCCCTCAGCTGGTCATGTTTCAGACCCAGTTCCTTTCTCTGTTCCTGGAGTCCTCGCAGCTTCTTCTCTTCAGTTCGCAGCCTTTCCCTGAGCTCCGACGAGGCCTTCTCCGCTTCCAGCAACTCTGCCTCGTGGCCGGGTTTGCGGGCCAGTTCCTTCTCCATCTCAGTCAACGCGGCCGCGATTTCCCTCAGCTCGATGTCCTTGTCCCTCGCCCGGTTCTTGGCCCTCTCCTCGAGTCTGTCATAATGGGCCAGACCCAGTATGTCACCCAGTATGCGTTTGCGCTCGGCGGGGGGATTTGCGGTGAACTCGTCGGCCCGACCTTGCAGCAGGAAGGCGGAGTTGGTGAAGGTTTCGTAGTCCATGCGCAGAGTCTCGCTGATGGCGGCCTGGGTCTGACGCAGCGTATTGCCGGTGAGGGAACGAAATTGGCCGTTGTCGGCGATCTGGAAGTCCAAGGTCGAGCGCCCCCTGGACCCGTTCTTCTGTCGCTGACGAACGATGCGGTAGCGGTTCCCGGTCATGAGGAATTCGAAGGTGACCTCCATGTCCGTCGCGCCCAGGTGAATCAAATCGTCGTCACGCTGAGTTCGTGCCTTGCCCCACAGAGCCCAGGTCATAGCGTCCATGATGGCCGACTTGCCGTGACCGTTGTCACCTGCGAGACACGCCAGGTGAATCCCGGTGAAATCAAGCGACGTCGCCTGCTCGCCGTAGCACATGAAGTTTCGCATCTCCAGCTTCAGAGGAATCATGGTCAGCTACTCCCTTCCTGGCACGTTGGCGGAGGGTCTCGATCCGCGTCTCTTATCATAGCACCACGGCACCCAACTCTCAACTCGGGCGGTAAACAACATCCTTCTCGGAGGTAGATCTGAGTCCCAATCCAGGCCGCACGATGGATTGGCGGAGG
>CAZNMJ010000075.1:3368-7335 GCA_964573815.1 uncultured Anaerolineales bacterium | reverse complement strand
TTGGCGGAGGGCCTGTCCTGGGTTCATCGAAGGAGGCTCAGGGAGGCTGACACGCCTGCTCCTTTCGCTGGCGACCGTGAGCCGACCCCCACGCATCCAGGGGGGCAGCTGTGTCTCCAGAGCGCTTTCCACACTTTCCGGGGTACAGGGGGTGGAGAAACTGCGGTAGCAGCGCGTCGCGTTGGAAACCGGACGCTACCAGTGAAGGGAAACATGCTGGAAGCATGTTTCGTAACCGGCCTTGGCCGGTTTCCCAGTTCGTAGCGCAGGACTTCAGTCCGGCGCGTCGCCTATGCAGACGTCATTATGCCACACCTTTCCCGAATCGCGTTTGACTCTCTCTTTTGCAGTCTGCTATAATCAGCAAGGCCAGCACGAAAAGGGATGGGGGTCATGGTTCACAAGGGAGACTTGGAAGAGCGCAGGCAGCGAGCGGCACAGATGATTCTGGAAAGCGACATTGTAACCTCAGCCCTGGATTATGATGAGGCCGAGGTGGTGCTGAACTGGGCACTCTCGCAGGCCGAAAGCGTGGCTCTTTCCAGCGGGGAGATGGCGGACGAGGAGGCGGAGGGATACATTGCTCAAGGTGTGGGCAAGGTACGGCGTTTGATGAAGATGGTCAACGACCTCGTTGATGACCGTTACGATCTCAGTGGCGTGGAAACGGTGGAGAAACTGACGCAGCTATTGTCGGTAGCTATGGATGCGCCAACCAGCGATGTTGATTGACATAGATTGTGAAAGGGGGGAAGAATGGCAAAGCTGGAGATCATAGAGGGGATTGGACCCGTATACGCTGAGAAGCTGAGAGAGAAGGGGATTCGCACCATCGAGGCCCTGTTGGAGGCTGGTGCCAGCCCGGCAGGCCGGCAGCAGATGGAGGAGAAGACGGGAATCTACCACGCCCTGATCCTGGAATGGGTCAACTTGGCCGATTTGATGCGCATCAAGGGTGTGGGCGAAGAGTATTCAGACCTGCTGGAGGAAGCCGGGGTAGACACAGTCAGGGAGTTGCGCCACCGTGTTCCTGAACACCTCTACCAGGCCATCGTGGAGGTCAACGAGGCTAAGCGGCTGGTGAGAAGGCTTCCTACCCGGAAGATGGTAGCGAACTGGGTTGAGCAGGCCAAGACCTTGCCTCCCAGGGTCATCTACTAGGGACCGACCTCAGCAGCAGATCCAGGCTGACGAACAGAACCCAGATACATTCTATCCGCAACAAAGGGGCGGGCACTTGGTTCCCGCCCCAGATGCTCTCTTGACAAAACGGGACTTGGGCCACCATGGAGCATGGAGTCAGCTGCTTTGAGCTGCCTTCCACTTCTCCACTTCTTGACGCATCTCCAGTGCGCTGACGTGTGTTGCGTCGCTGGCGGTGCCCAGCATCTCGGCCAGCTCGTCAGTTCGACTGCCTGCCACCAGGTCCGCGACTGAGGTCATGGTGCGGCCTTCCACCACGCTCTTGGCCACTTTGTAGTGAGCATCGCCGAAGGCGGCAATCTGAGGCAGATGGGTGACGCACAGTACTTGGTGCCCCCGGCCCAATGCCCAGAGTCTGCGCCCCACCACGGCACCGCCACGACCGCCCAGACCCGCATCTATCTCGTCGAAGATGAGAACCGGGACCTCGTCGGCGGCTGAGAGGACGGTCTTCATCGCCATCATCAACCGTGCCGTCTCTCCTCCGGAAGCTATCTTCGACAGCGGCTTGAGGGGTTCGCCAACGTTGGGAGAGATCATGAACTCTACCTGGTCAATCCCCGTGTGATCGAAGGCCAACCGCTTATTTTCTATCTGCACGCCCTCCTCTGCTGGTCGCTGCTCTATGGCCACGCCGAAGCGGGCCTTTTCCATGCCCAGGTCTTTCAGTTCCGCTTCCATGGCCTCGGCCAGCATCTTCGAGGCCTCTTGACGGGCCATCGAAAGTTCGCCCGCCAGGTGGCCGATCTGGGCCAAGAGTTCCTGTTCTTGACTTCTCAGTTCCTCGATCCGCTCCTCACTGTGCGACAGGGTAGCCAGCTCTTTCGCCGCCGATTCTCCGAAGGCAAGAATCTCCGCGATGGAATCGCCGTATTTGCGTTTCAAGTCGTAGATGAGATCGAGGCGCTCCTCGACCTGAAGAAGGCGCTGCGGATCGTACTCTATCCCCTCTCCGTACGAACGCAGGGCTGCTGCCACCTCCTGCAGTTGGTAGGTGGTCTCCTCCAGGGCCTTTTGCTGGCCCGCCAGCCTTCCGTCCAACTCCGCCAGTTTGGCGAGGCCCTCGCTCACCTCGCCGAGGAGGTCCAGGATGGACCTCTCAGCGCCTTCGCCTTCGTGAAGAGTTCTGTACAGGCTGTCCGATTGGCTCAGGAGCCTCTCGGCGTTGCTCAAGAGTACTCGTTCCTGGTTCAGGTCTTCCTCTTCGCCTGGCTCTAGCCTTGCTGCCGCGATTTCCTCGATCTGGTATTGCAGTAAGTCCATTCTACGCGCCAATTCCCGCTCATCCTGCAGCAGCCTGCTGAGCTCGGCGCGCGTGCTGTGCAGTGTCCGGACCAGACGCCCCACTTCGTCCCGCAAGGTCAACAGCCCCCCATACCTGTCCAGGAAATCTACATGCTGTCTGACGCGCAGGAGTGAGAGATGCTCCCCTTGGTTGTGTATATCAACCAGTTTCTGGCCGATCTGGCGCAGAACGCCAAGCGTGGCTAGACGGCCGTTGACCCGGCAGAGGTTCCGCCCCTTGAGGTTGATCTCCCTGGTCAGTATGAGCTGACCCTCCCCTTCATCCTCCAGCCCATGTTCCTGTAGCAGGGGGAGGATGATCTGTTGTTGCTGGGTCTCCGGCAGGGAGAACACGCCTTCGATGATGGCTTGGTCAGAACCGGAGCGGATGTGGTCTGTGTCAGCCCTTCCACCCAGGAGAAGGCTGACGGCGTCGATGATGATGGACTTGCCAGCGCCGGTTTCTCCGGTCAGGGCATTGAAACCGGCAGATGGTTGGAGCTCCAGATGCTCTATGATGGCGAAGTTGCGGATGGTCAGGTAGGTAAGCAAATATGCCTCCTGTGATCGATGGCATACGGCTATCGGAGACGAGTCACAGCTACTCCCACGGCCACGATGGGATAGATCCAGTAGAAGGGGTTGAGCAGAAAAGCCGGCATCAGGAGCCAGGCTCCCGGTCCAACGCTAAACGTTGCGACCAAGAGGGTCCCCAGTATGTATCCCACGATAACGGATACGCCGGCCACGATCTGCAGGCCCCTGCCTCTCTTTTGCCCGGTCACTCTGCCGATAGCCTCGGCAATGATGGCCCCGGCCGCCAGTGCCGCGAAGAATGACAGAAAGAATATGGGGATGAAGAGACGAAGGATTTCGACAGCGACACCGCACATCACCGAGGTAGCCAGCCCGCCGCCCAGGGCGCGCAGGTAGTAGGATGCTGGCACGTCGTAGGTCGGGACCCTCTTGAGGCTTGCGCATTGCGGACAGCGCAGCCCCACTGGATGCCGTATGGCACACTCAGTGCAGATGGGCTGGCCGCATCTGCCGCAGCGCAGCAGGGTCTCTCGATCTGGATGGTTGATACAGTGCATGGGCGTGGACATGGTTATTGCTTCAATCTCTCCAGCAAGTTGCGGCCGAAGTAGTTCCTGGGTTGCGTCCTGACCAAATTGCAGCGGTGAGGACTGACCGTGACCAGTACTCTGTCTCCGTCCACGAGTTGAGTATCAATCTGGCCATCTATCGTCAAGACGGCCGGATATTCCGTGGAGACACCAACCTCTATGGCACACTCCGCAGGAAACACGATGGAGCGCTCCAGGGCGCGGTGGGCGGCGATTGGCGTGAGCAAGATGTCGTTCAGCCGAGGGTGCAAGATGGGTCCCCCAGCGGCCAGGGAATAGGCCGTCGAGCCAGTCGGGGTGGCGACGATGAGTCCGTCGGCTACATACTCGGCAACGTGCTCACCATCTACATA
>CAZNMJ010000075.1:2056-3268 GCA_964573815.1 uncultured Anaerolineales bacterium | reverse complement strand
GGTGTGCCTTGGGGCACGGCCATCCTGGCCGCTCTGAGAATGGTTCCGTCTCCTCCGAAAGTCACTATCAAATCCAGGTCGGGGATGTGCTTCCTGGCTTCTTCATCCTCCCATGCGGAACCTACCCAGGTGAAAAGCCCTTTCGACTTCAGTAGCTCTTCCAGACTGTGGGCCAGGCGGCGTGATTCGTCAATCTTGGGGTGGTAGAGAAGTCCGATCTTCTGCATGTGGTCTCGCTCGCTCAAATCAAGCGTTCCCGATTATAGCTGAACCCATTCTTCCGAGCTAGGCACAACAAAGAAGCAGGGGCGGAAATGTAGGGATGATTACTGAACCACGGGAGAAAGTACAGGTATAATATGAGTGTAAGAGATCTTCCTCCTCCTTTCGAGAAGGGGGGCCCGGGTCGCAAGATCCTGGCCCTCCTTTCACTTTCAGAAGCTGATGCTTTCCCCTGGGCTCAAGACGAGACAGTCCGCTGGCGTACTTGCCTTCACCCGATCTGCAAAAGCGTGCGGATCTTGCTCAATGACGTCGAAGGTGTTGTAGTGCATGGGTATGACCAGCCCGGGCGTCAGGAGTTGGACCGCCTTCAAAGCATCATCCGGTCCCATGGTGTAGTTATCGCCTATGGGCAGCAGAGCGACGTCGATGGGCTTTTCCTCTCCCAACAGCTTCATGTCGTAGAAGAGTGCGGTGTCGGCGGCAAAGTAGATCCTCTTGTCCTCGACGTCGAAGAGGAATCCGCCGGGATTGCCTCCGTAGCTGCCGTCAGGCAAGCTGCAACCGTGATGGGCGATGGTCATCTTCACCCGGCCAAAGGGGAACTGGTAGCCGCCTCCGATGTGCAGGCCATGAGCTGCGGCTCCCTGCTCTTGACAGTAGGATGCTATCTCATGATTGGAGATGATCGTGGCTCCGGTCGTCTGGGCCATGGGTACCGCGTCCCCCAGGTGATCTCCATGACCGTGGGACACCAGGATGTAGTCCGCGTACTTCACGTCGTCGGCGTGAATCTCAGCCTGTGGATTGCCGGTGAGGAAAGGGTCAAGCCAGATGGTCTTGCCGGCGCCTTCTACGCTGAAGCAAGCGTGTCCGTGGTAGGTCAGTACTGCCGTCATCGCATTCCTCCCGTGCTCTGAGCCATATCCCAGCTGGGCATTATATCATAGCTCCTCCTGGAGGGACAAAAAAATCTGCCCCAAGTCGGCG
>CAZNMJ010000075.1:0-1956 GCA_964573815.1 uncultured Anaerolineales bacterium | reverse complement strand
TCATGTGATAGATTGCTGCTGGCACTGAGGCATCAGCCCACGATGGCCGGCCAGCATTTGCCAGTCACGGTTGCAGTGAGGGCGCGCTCCTGTGAGCTGGGGTCTCGACAGCCTGATGGTTTGAGGCGAAAAGGGGGAGTGAGAGCGGGCACGACATGGCAGCACAGAGAAGCATCACGGATCTTGCCGGCATGGTGGCGGGGCTACCCGCCGAGGAGCGGGAGCGATTCGAGGGCATCTTCCACGTGAGTTGCTCGATAGGGAGGGTGAACCCTCCGGCTTCCATGCACGAGTTCATCGAGGGCCACTTCGGATCCCTGGACGCCGTGGTGGAGCAGCGAGTGGCGCGGATCACAAATCTGGTCACCATGGAGGGCGCGATGTTCAATGAGCTTCGCTCCCAGCGCCCCGTGGTCACGGAGAAGCCAGAGGAGGTGGATAAGCTCATCGCGGCCGACGCTGGCGGCCCTTTCTGCCGGCCACTGGAGAGCACACCTGAGGACGTCTTTGGCAGGATCCAGGGAAGGCATTCCGTCACCGCCAGCAATATCGCCAAGTTCGACGGTTGGAGCGGGGTGGTCATCTTCGATGAGCACAACCCGTTGGTCTTCACGGAGGAGTGGATAGCGGATTATATCGAAACGGCTATGGAGTGGGCCCGGCGGGCGCATGAGGTCGATGCGGAAGCCAAGTACCCATTCTTCTTGTGGAACTGCCTGTGGCGGGCTGGGGCATCCATCATCCACGGGCATGCACAGGTGATGGTGGCGCGGGGCATGCACTACTCCAAGGTGGAACATTTGAGGCGGGTGGCACTGGAATACGGTCAGTCGATAGGGCGCAACTACTTCGACGACCTGTACCTCGTGCACAGGAGTCTGGGCCTGGCGTTGGAGGCAGAGGGGATCCGTGTTCTGTCGTATTTGAGTCCCCTCAAAGAGAAGGAGATACTCTTGATCTCTGAGACGTTGAGTGACCACCTCAAGAGCTGCGTCTACAAGGTCCTCGACTGCTACGTTCGAGGCCTGGGAGTGCGTAGCTTCAACGTCGCCATCTGCATGCCTCCTCGGGGACCCACCAGCGAGGATTGGGGCGGGTTTCCCGTGCTGGTGCGCATCCTGGACCGGGGAGACCCCATGAACAGGACCGTAGACATGGCGGCGATGGAGTTGTATGCTTCCAGCGTCGTGTCCACTGATCCTTTCCAGGTCATCGAGGCGATAAGGGACTGGTTGGAAAAGTGATCAAGAGTGCGGCTAGGATGCCGAAAGAGGTGTCTCGAACCCGCTGGATTGCGTCTACGGTGGCAGCATGAGGGTCCTGGGTCCTAGGGCACACCCTCTGAACGGTTTGTTGTCTTGCGGTCGGACTTGTGCTATAATGTAAATGATTGCAGGTACTGAAGGAGGATATCATGCCTGGTTTACCTTCCATAGGATTGCCGGAATTGCTGATCGTCCTGGTGATCATCATCATCATCTTCGGCGTGGGAAAGCTGCCGGAGATCGGTGGAGCCTTGGGCAAGGGGATCAGGGAGTTCCGGTCCGCTTCGCAGGGTCTGGAGACCGAGGAGACGAGCACCGAGGAGAAAGAGGAAGAAGAGCAGAAAGAGAGCTGATCCTCCTCTGGGATCGGCTGGTTCGGCACTCCACATGGGAGTGCTTGATCAACTTTGCCTTCATATGATGGGGTGATGCCCACTGTGAAGAAGTTGAGCCCGACAACTGTCGGGCTCGTTGTTTTGAGGCCAGTACCCCTAGCAGGATTCGAACCTGCGACACACGGTTTAGGAAACCGCTGCTCTATCCTAACTGAGCTATAGGGGCACGACTGGTGCCCCATTATAGGTCATTTTTCGTGCCTTGTAAAGTGTCAGTGGTGTGGGTATAATTGATTTTGATCGGGGCGTAGCGCAGTCCGGTTAGCGCGCACGGTTCGGGTCCGTGAGGTCGGAGG
>CAZNMJ010000074.1:0-14144 GCA_964573815.1 uncultured Anaerolineales bacterium | reverse complement strand
CCGCTACGCGATAGGCCATCTCCGCTGACTTGCGGGCGTACGTGGCGCCTTCCCAGTCTCTCGTCTCCAGTGATGGGGTTTCGTTGCACCAGCCGACTCCCCTGATCCAGAGGGGTAGACTAGTCAGCTTCTCCGCCACATCGGCTGAGGCGAGCACCATCACGATGGCGCCATCGGCATGGGAACTGACCTCCAGCGTCTTCAGAGGGTAGGAGACAGGTTCGGAGTCCAGGATCGTATCCAGGCTCAGCCTGGCGCCGTATGCTGCCGAAGGGTTGAGGAAACCGTTGCCCCGGTTCTTGACCACGACTTGAGCACACTGTTCCTCGGTGGTCCGGGTGGCATATAGGTACCGCTTCATCTCCATGCCGGCGATGAAAAGCGGGTTGGCTCCCAGAGGCCGGTTGTAGATGGGCTCCATCGCATAAGCAACGACATTGGACAGCGTGAGGACGTTTGACGCTTTGCTGTGGGCCTCAACCATCACGATGTCCATGGCTCCGGTCAGTACCTGCATATACGCGGCGATCAGGCCGTGAATGCCGTCCCCCGAGATGGTGTGCACTGGCTTCAAGACTGCGCCAATCTGGTCAGGGACGTACTCATCAAAGATGCTCGTCCCCTCATTGAAGTCCTCAGCCACGCTGACAAAGCTCTCCACATCACTTCGAGGATCGACCCCAGCGTCCTCGTAAGCCTTGGCTGCCGCTTCGTACATCAGCTCCTTGTATGACAAATCAGGAGTGATGGATCGGAAGCCAGAGTATCCTACACCTACGATGGCCACTTCTTCCATGTGACAACCCTCCTCAGCTTCGCTCTAAGACCGATGCACGCACACTGAATCCCCTAGCCTTGCTGTTCCAGGCAGGTCTCACGTTCCACGACTCAGCCCAGTGACACGAACAGTGAACTTCCCCAGGCCAATCGGCATCCGCCTCGCTGCTTGGTGCCTATGTGAATGCCTCTCTTAGGACGTCGGCAAGGGTTGGCTGGCCGATCTCTTGGAGTTCATACCGGACCCGCTGGCACGGTTTGTCGATACTCACGACTCGTCGCAGGTCGATCGGAGTGGCAATGACGACCAACTCACACGGAGTAGCGCTGATGGTCTTCTCCAGTTCTTTGATCTGCTCTTGGGTGTAGCCCATAGCGGGCAAGACAGAGCCTATGGTGGGGTACTTAGTGAAGGTATCTAGGACGGAGCCGACAGTGTAGGGACGCGGATCAACGATTTCAGCCGCGCCCAGCCTCTTGGCCGCCACAGTTCCGGCCCCGTAGGCCATCCCGCCGTGGGTGAGCGTTGGACCGTCCTCCACCACGAGGACGCTCTTGCCTCGAATCGCAGCAGGGTCCTCAACGGAGATCGGCGAGGCCGCTTCGATGATGACCGCTCGCGAGTTGAGGCTCTCCACGTTGCGACGGACCGTGTTGACATCTTCAAAACTGGCGGTATCGACCTTATTGATGACCACCACGTCCGCCATGCGAGCGTTGGCCTCTCCAGGGTAGTAGGTCATTTCGTGCCCGGCCCGGTGGGGATCAGCCACCACGATGTGAAGAGTGGGTTTGTAGAAAGGCAGGTCGTTGTTCCCTCCGTCCCACAGTATGATCTCCGCTTCCTCCTCCGCTGTGCGGAGGATCATCTCATAGTCCACGCCAGCATACACTACGCCACCCCTGTCAATGTGGGGCTCGTATTCTTCTCGCTCTTCTATGGTCGTATCGTAGCGATCCAGGTCGTCGTAGGATGAGAAACGCTGGCAGATTTGCTCAGCCAGCGTTCCATAAGGCATGGGATGGCGGACTGTCACCACTCTCTTGCCCATCTCTTGCAGAATGTCGTATACGCGGCGGGAGGTTTGGCTCTTGCCGGCCCCTGTCCGGACGGCGCACACGCTGACGACTGGGAGCTTGGATTCCAGCATGGTGGCGTTCGGCCCTAGCAGTCTGAGGTCGGCTCCTGCGGCCATGATTTCCGACGCCTTATGCATGACGTATTCATGTGACACATCACTGTAGGCGAAAACGACCTGGGACGCTTCCAGTTCCCTGATGAGCCTTGCCAGTTCTGTCTCAGCATAGATAGGGATGCCTTGGGGGTAGCCCTTGCCGGCCAGTTCCGGCGGATAGACTCTACCGGCGATGTCGGGGATTTGAGCGGCGGTGAAGGCCACAACTTCATAAGCGTTGTTGTTTCGGAAATAGACATTGAAGTTATGGAAGTCACGGCCCGCCGCCCCCATGACAATCACTTTGTCTCTGGGCATCCTCAATTCTCCTGAATCAGTGCGCAAGCCCGCACGAGTTTCTTAGGGGGAGTGAACGATACATCGTCTCATGCGAACCTGGAAAGCAGGATTCCAAGTCCGTACAACAGTATCAGTGGCGTGGCCACCAGGGCCATGTTAAGGGGGTCGGGCGTGGGGGTGACGACTGCCGCGACCACGAATATGAGTACAAGCGCGTGGCGCCAGTAGGACAGGTACTTGTGGGCGCTCATGAGCCCCAATCTGGCGACGACGAACATGACAAGGGGGGTTTCGAAGACCAGCCCTACCCCGACGAGGAATGTCAGCACGAAGGAGATGTAGGCTGCAATAGTCCACTGCGGCTCCGCAATATCGCTCCCAAAGCTCCTCAAGTATCCCAAGGCAAAGGGGAGCATCACGAAATAGCAGAAGCCAACGCCCGCTATGAAGAAGAAGGTGCCGGGAATGGCCCCAAAGAATACGAGGTTTCTGAAGTACGATTTCTCTTTGGGGTTTTCCATGGCTGGCGCGATGAAGGCGAGGATCTGGAATATGACGTAGGGTAAGGCCAGAATCAGGCCGGCGACCAATGCCACCTTGAAATAAGTGAAGAATAGCTCGGTGGGGCGCAGGAAGATGGGCTTGAGGCCCCCTGCTGGGCGGACGAGGAGGGTCATGATTCTGCTGGTGAACAGCACACTGACGGCTGTGGCGGCTGCCAGGGCCAGACCTGCTTTTATGGCACGCCGTCGCAGCTCGATTAGGTGCTCTGTGACGCCGTACAGGAACTGAATGACCCCATACATCGGGCTCTTCTCGCGACGCCACCTGTCTCTAGCAGTGTCGAGATCCATAGGTTCAAGATTCTGTTGAGTCCTCCGCAGATTCAACAGAGTCAGCCATAGGGCTTCGGCACCTTCGGGCAGCCTCTGGGGGCCGAGAACGACCAGGGCTGCAAAGATGAGGAGGACGAACCAGAGTATGTCTGTCATTGGGTGTTCACCTTCGCTTCTTCCGCTTCCTCCTCACGAGGGCCAACTTCCTCGCCACGGGGGACTTCTTTCTCGTCCTTGCGTCTCACAACTTTCTGGACGGAAGCCTGCAACTCCTGCTCCTTTGTGGGCGGGGTGAGCAGCTTTTCGGGGGAGACATCGGTTACTGTCTGTATCTCCTCCAAGGCCTGTCTCCATTTTGCGATACTCTTGCCAAGGTCTCTGGCAATCTCCGGAAGTTTCTTGGGCCCGAATACCAGAAGAGCGATGATGAGGATGAATAGGAGTTCAGCGGGTCCTACCCCTGCGAAGTTCATTTGCCCTCACTCTGAGTTTCCTCGGGCACCTGACGGCTGGCCAGGGTGCCCAGGGCACCATTGACGAAGCGCCGAGAACTCTCGCTGCCGAAGAGCTTGGCCAGTTCCACAGCTTCGTTGATGGCTACCTTAATGGGGATGTCGGGATCAAAGGTCATCTCAAAAATGGCGATCCGCAAGATATTCCTGTCAATGGGCGACATTTGATCGAGGGGCCATTCGGGAGCTATCTCCGCTATGGTGGGATCGATCTGGGACAGGTTCTCCAATACTCCCTTGACCAGATGGCCTGCAAACTGCGCGTTCTCTTGGTCGAGCTCGCAGTCTGCCAGGCGCTGCCTCAATACCAGAGACGGGCCATGGGCAGCTACATCAACCTCAAAAAGGGTTTGAAGCGCCACCGCTCTGGCGCGGCGCCGGGCCTTCACTATTCTGCTTCCTTCTCGGCAGGCGGAGCGACCACATCTTCAATGTGGACGTTCACTTCTCCGACGTGCATCCCCAACATGTCGTTTATAGCGCGCGCGATATCATGTTGAATTTGCCGGCCCAACTCCAGGAGATTCACGTTGGGCTCTACAATGATGTGGAGATCCAGGAAGACCACATCATCTTCCACGCGCATCCCTATGCCCTCACTAAGGCGTTGCCGCCGCAGCAAGCGACCCACATTGCCGGCAAACGTGTGAGCCATCGACGCAACTCCCGGTATCGAGAGGGCGGTCAGCCTGGCTATAGTGAGCAGCACCTGAGGTGCGATTGTGACCCTACCCAGTTTCTCTTCCATGCGCCAACCCCTGTGCTCACAGCATCATGGACATCATTCCTCCGTCAACGCCCAGCACTTGACCGCTGACGTAGCTTGCCTCCTCGGAGGCCAGGAAGGCAACCGCGTTGGCTATCTCCTCTGCAGTACCAGGTCTTTTCAGAGGTGTCAATTCCAATATGTAGTCGATCAGTTCCTGAGGTAGATCCGCCGTCTGGTCGGTGGGCACGTAGCCCGGGGCCACGGCGTTGACCGTGATGTTACGTGTCCCGAGTTCTCTGGCCACGGCCTTGGTGAAACCGATCACGCCAGCCTTAGAGGCTGAGTAGTTTGCCTGCCCTACCTGCCCCGCGATTCCAGAGACCGACGTGATATTGATGATTCGCCCGTAGCGCTGCCTTATCATGGTACGTTGGGCCGCCTTCGTGCAGTTGAAAGTTCCCTTGAGGTTAGTGTTCATGACGATATCCCAATCGTCCTCTTTCATCCGCATGAGCAGTGTATCGCGTGTGATCCCCACGTTGTTGACCAAGATGTCGAGGCGCCCAAACGCCTCCAAGGCCGCGCCGATGAGCTCCTTGGCCCGCTCCGCATCTTTGACATCAGCCTGAACTGCGATGGCTTCCCCGCCTCCAGACTTGATTTCTTCGACAACTTCTTGGGCTGCATCTTCGCTAGCGTAGTAGTTCACCACGACCTTGGCCCCCAGACTGGCCAGCTTGAGGGCGATGGCCCGTCCTATGCCGCGGGAACTGCCGGTGACCACGGCCACGCGGTCAGTCAGGTCCAGCATGTTGTGCCTCCTCAGCGCTATCCTCCAGTGGCATGCTCGCGCTCCGCGCCCCACTCATGGTGCCATGCCTCGATGCCAGCCACGTCACCCACGGTAACCCTCGCGGGGCGCTCGTCAATCCGCTTGACGAGCTTGCTGAGTACGTCCTTGGGACCTATCTCCACAAAGGTTGTCGTCCCATGATCCAGCATGTAGCGCACCGAATCCACCCACAGGACGGGCGAGACCAGCTGTCTGACAAGCTCACGGCGGATGTCGTCCACATCTCCCAGAGGTTTCCCAGTGACGTTACCCACTACCGGAAAGGCAGCCTCCTCTTGGAGGGCTATGTCGGACAGAGCCTGTCGAAGCCCCTGGGCTGCGGCCTCCATCAGCGGCGAATGGCTTGCGATGCTCACCTGGAGAGTGATGACTCGGCGGGCTCCTTTCTGCTTGACCAGCTCGATGGCCTTCTCGAGCGCTCGGTGCTCCCCCGAGATCACGATCTGCTTTGGAGAATTGTGATTGGCCACATGCACGACGGAACCTGTTTCTTCGCGAGCCTGGCGACAGGCCTCGCCGACCGGTTCTGCTGCCAAGCCCAACACCGCGGCCATCCCTCCGGGGCGGCGCTCACCAGCTTCCTTCATCAAGCGACCTCGCTCCCGGACCAAACGCACCCCGTCGGCAAAGGTGAGTTGACCACTGGCAACAAGAGCGGTGTACTCTCCCAAGCTGTGCCCCGCGGCAAAGCCGATCTCTCCAAGATCGTGCCTGGCTCTGAGTGCCCGTAGCGCAGCCAGGCTCATGGTCAGGAGTGCTGGTTGGGTGTTGATGGTGTCGTGTAGCTCTGTCTCAGGCCCCTCGAAGCACAGTCTTGACAGTTTGAGGCTGAGGATCTCGTCGGCTTCCTCAAAAGCGGCTCGCGCTTCGGTGTATCGCTGATACAGATCGTGCCCCATGCCCAAGTATTGCGAACCCTGGCCGGGAAATATCATGGCCAACGTGTTCGACATCTGAGGTATCTCACTCCCTCTACATAGCTACACACCTATCCGTCCTCACCGAAAGAATCATAACTGGCCCAGGAGTACTTCGGGCGGGGTTGTGGGAGAGAAAAAGAGGTCACTCCGACTTGGCTGACGGCTTCACAACCTCCACGCCCTTGTAGTGCCCGCATGACGGACACACATGATGGGGGAGGCGAGGTTCACGGCACTGAGGGCAGACGATCAGATGGGGTGACATCAGGGCCGCGTGGCTGCGGCGACCACCCCTACGCGCCTTCGATATTCTAGTTTTCGGTACAGCACCCATGTCGTATTCTCCGATCGTTTTGAATTCTGGGTCACATGAACGCGGGACGCGCGATCATAGCAGCTGTTTTAGAACCTCAAGGCGTGGGTCCACTACGTCAGTGGCACACTGGCAGGCACCCTCCTTGAGATTCTGACCGCACTGCGAGCACAGACCTGCACAGTTCTGTGCGCACAGGGGATGCATGGGCAGTGCCAGAAAGATGGCTTGTCGGACTACCTCCGTGAGATCCAAGACATGTTGCTCGTCGATGATGGTGGCCTCCTCCTCCGCCTGGGTCACTGGGAGTTGTGCGCCCGTGTGCACGTCAACGCTGGGATAGAACTCCTCTTCGATCTCCAGGTTGAGTGGAGTGGTGCAGGGCTCCAAGCACCGGCAGCACTCCAATTCTACAACCGTCTGCAGGGAGGCGGTAACCAATATGCTGTCTGAGCTGCGAATCATCTTGAGGCGGCCGGTGAGCGCGGACTTGATCCTTAGTTCGTCATCTAGCCCCGTGATATCCTCTGATACGTCCCTTCGCCTTACTGCACCTGTCGGTGCCTTGAGCAGCTGGGCAACATTTGTCCTTATGGAAGGTTTCTCTCGTTGTGCCATTCTTGCTGTATGGTTGCTCATCGATGTCGCGCTAGGAGTCTGGCTCAGTCTCTCCCGAAATGTCGGTGTGTGCTGCCGGGTCGAAAGCCTCTGGACTGACGTCAACGGGCGGACGTGTCGCTGGTACGTCCTGCTGGAGGATCTCAAGGCCGTTACGGATGGTGGTCTGCAAGGCGATCAATTGGTCTTCCAGCTGCCCCAGCACGGTGATCGCGTAGTTGTCGGCCCCTCTCATCGTCTCCTCCGCCTGCCGACGGCTTTCCTCGATGATGGCCTCCGATCGCTTTTGGGCCTCTTCGAGGAGTCCACGCTCGTTCAGAACTTGCTGTGCCTCTTCTCCCGCCCTCCGCATCAGCCTCTGAGCCTCCTCGCCCGCCAGGGCGAGAATCTCCTCTCTCTCGTCTTGGATGCGGCTGGCCTCGGCAATCTGTTGGGGGATGGTCACGCGCATCTGGTCAATGATCTCCAGGCACTCATCCCTGTTCACAATGACCGCGGAGCTCAAAGGCATGCGTCTGCTCTTGTTCAAGAGGTTCTCCAGTCGATCGATCAGGAATGAGATGTCAATCTTGACCACCCCCTTGAGGACCCGGTTGTATCGGCGCTGACAGCGCGCCGCCTCTGGATCCTCTAAGTCGGCAACTGGCCGTCAGTCACGCATGGTCGTGATCTTGATCCTGTCGGTCACCTCGTCGCCGAGTTCCTCGATCTTGCTCCTCAGAGCAGTGACCACGTGCGGCGGAACCAATTCGCTGATGTCTCCGTCCAGCTTTGCCACTTCTTTGACAATGCTGGAGCTGAGGAAGTAGTACTCCTTGCTCGTCAGCAGGCACACAGATTCGATTTCTGGGGCCAGCGTCCGGTTCATCAAAGCCATCTGGAATTCGAACTCGAAGTCGCCGACGACTCTCAACCCTCGTACTATCGCCCTGGCACCCTTCCCTCGCGCGAAGTCCACTGTGAGTCCGTCGTAGCTCTCAACGCTAACGTTGGGCCATCCCTCAAACACCCTGTTGGCCATTTCTAGCCGCTCTCCCGTTGAGAACAGCAGAGTCTTGATAGGATGGGCGTAGACGGCCACGACGAGGTGATCGAAAAGAGTAGCCGCTCTCCGAGCGATGTCGACATGCCCATTGGTAATGGGATCAAATGTGCCAGGAAAGATGGCCGTGCTCATTCACGCAGTACCTCCACTATGCAGAGATTGGCATGCATCCCTGCTATTATAACATATTATCCACGGTGTGGAAAACCCGAACCCCTGTCGTCAACTTAGGTCACCCTCTTCCCTCTGCCAGAACTCACCGACTCGGCGTGCCAGCAGTCGGTTCTGGGGCGACTCCAAGTCTGGGTCCTCTTCCCAGATCTCCTTGGCTACAGCGCGCGCTTCCTCGAGGACGCTCACATCACTCAAACGGGCCACCTTTAGGTCTGGCAGACCGCTCTGTCGAGTTCCAAAGAACTCGCCGGGCCCTCGCATGGCCAAGTCTTCGTCGGCCAGTTTGAATCCATCTTGTGTGCTTTCGATGATCTGTAGACGTTGTTCACCCGTATCAGTCGGCGAATCTGCCACGAGAAGGCAGTACGACTGCCGTTCCCCGCGGCCCACCCTGCCGCGGAATTGGTGCAGTTGGGCCAAACCAAAGCGGTCTGCTCCTTCAATGAGCATCACCGTCGCGTTGGGCACGTCGATTCCCACCTCGACTACTGGCGTACAGACGAGGATGTCCAACTCGCCTCGATAGAAGTCCCTCATCGCGGCTTCCTTTTCCTCTGACGTCATGCGACCGTGGAGAAGGCCCAGGCGCAGGTCGGGGAACACCTCATCCCGCAGCCGACGGTGTTCCTCCACGGCAGCCTTGGCCTCTATCTTTTCGCTTTCCTGGATCAAGGGGCAGATGATGAAAGCTTGCTCGGATTCCTCTACGCGGCTGTGTAGGAAGTTGTAGGCCCGCTCTCTCTCCCGCGGCTTCATCCAGCGGGTGATGATCTCCTTGCGACCGGGTGGGAGTTCATCGATGGTCGATATGTCCAGGTCACCGTAGATGGTGAGAGCCAGGGTCCGCGGAATGGGTGTCGCACTCATGACCAGGACGTGGGGGTTATGACCCTTCTGTCGCAGAATTGCTCTCTGGGTCACACCGAATCGGTGCTGCTCATCAATGACGACCAGTCCCAGATTGTCGAACTCCAAACCCTCCTGAATCAGGGCATGCGTGCCAACGATTATCTTGGCCTCTCCCGAGGCGATTTCGTCGTAGATTCTCTCCTTCTCCGACTGCTTGGCACTGCCAGTCAGCAAGCGCAGGTGGGAGGTCGCTTTGGTCAGCCCCGGCAGCCACAATTCGCCCCACAGTCTGCCAAGGCTGACATAATGCTGCTCGGCCAGGATCTCCGTAGGCGCCATGAGGACAGTCTGGATGTTGTTGGCTGCGGTCATGAGCATGGCAGCGGCAGCCACAACGGTCTTGCCAGAACCCACGTCGCCCTGCAGGAGGCGGCTCATGGGTTCAGGTCTTTGGAGATCGTCAAGTATCTCAGAGAGGGACCTCTCTTGAGCTGAAGTCAGAGGGAAGGGTAGGGAGTCGACGAAGGTTCGCAGGATGGAGCTGTCTATCCGAACAGGTTGCCCAGACCTTCGCCTCCACTCATGTCTTTGTTTCAAGACCCCCAGTTGAATCATCAGTAGTTCGTCAAAAGCCAGGCGGCGGCGTGCCTGTTCGAGCACCTCCGAGTCGTCAGGGAAGTGAATCTGCCGGATCGCGTTCTCCAAATCGAGGAGGTTTCTCTTCTCGCGTATGGGCAAGGGCAGATGATCGGGCAAGCGTAGGGACCAGTACTCTGTCGTCCGCTTCATCAGCCGACGCAGCCACCGGCCAGTAATGCCTTTGGTGAGGGGATACACGGGGACTATCCGCCCTGTGTGAATCAACTCCTTGTCCAAAGGCTCCCACGTCGGTGATGAGAAGGTAAGACGGCCCAAGTACTGGTCAACCTTGCCACTGATGACGATTTGCTTACCCGGCGTTAGCCTCTTGACTAGATAGGGTTGATTGAACCAGGTGGCCTGCACTGTTGCTGTGCCGTCCGAGATTGTACTGGAGACAACGCTCTGACCACGCCTGCTTGTGCGTTCGCGTGTTTCTCGGACGGTGCCGACTATGGTCACCTCTTCCCCGTAGTGGAGCTTGTCTATAGTCTTGAGGGAGCTGAAATCGTCATACCGGTTAGGGAAGAGGTAGAGAAGATCCCGAATAGTGGTGACGCCGAGGCGGCTCAACCGTCTGGCGTAAGCGTCGCTGACGCCGTGCAGCTCACGAACAGAGGAAGCAAGCGTTGTTCTGGTCTCTGACGGTTCAGTCTCAGTAGGGGGTTGGGCAGCTGCTTCCTCTGCTGGCACGCTCCTCTCGGGCCTCGTCTCAGCTTCTGCCGCTCCCCACTCACGCAGGATCTCTTCCACAATCTGCCGGCGTCTCTCGAGACTCTCGTCTGAGTACTGCACCAACAGATGGGCCGTCTCGTCGATGAGCCGAATCAGGAAAGGATCGTCGGTGCTCTGCTTGGCCTCCTCGCGCCAGAACGCGGCAAACTTCCCGAGGCCACCGATGACAGCTCTGTCGGTGTAACCCAGGTCTTTTTCCAGAACGAGGACCTTTTCCAGCTTGTCGAATGGCGGCAACGTGGAGTTCATGGTGCTCCAAGCGGGATGAAGTTCACAATCACAGACCCTCGTACACGAAGACGCCGATCGCTTCGGGTCCCAGGTGAGTGGCCAGGACGGGACCATAGGTGATGACGTCTATGTCCTGCGCAGGGTACGCGACTCGTAGCCTATCCAGCAGGTCAGTGGGGGCCGCAGCATTGGCACCTTTGAGAATGGCTATCTTCTCCAGGTGGGGAAACTCCGTGACGAACTCATACAGTTTGTCTACGCCGCCACTTCTGGTCCGCACCTTTTCCAAAGGCAGGATTTCTCCATCCTCGATGATCAGCAAGGGCTTGATGCTCAGCATGGTGCCCAGAAGCGCCTCAGCTTTGCCAATGCGTTCTCCTCTTTCTAGGTATTCGAGGTCCTCGACAAAGAACACCAGATAGACATGCGGGATCATGGCCCTCACCATCCTGACGACTTCACCCAGGCTGGCCCCTTTTCTGGAAATCGTGCTGGCGGTGAGCACCAGGGACCTCAGAGCCAGAGAAGTGGTCAGGGAGTCCACCACCGCAATACGACGTTGCCCGATGAGGGACGTAGCCGCTTGTCTGGCCAATGCTACGGTCCCGCTGAGCTTGGCGGAGATATGTATGGATATTATGTCATCGGTCTCGCTACCAAGAGTTCGATAGGTGTCTTCGAAGAGCTCCAATGGCGGAGCAGTAGTAGAGGGGAGGGACTCGGAGTTCTCAAGCTTCTCGAAGAACTCGTCGTGGTTGATATCTATACCGTCTCGAAACCTTTCACGTCCTAGATGGATGTTCAAGGGGATGACTGTGATTCCCAAGTCCTCGGCCATCTCGTAGGACAACTCTGCCGTGCTATCGGTGACTATTCTGACTCTTCCCATGTGCTGCCCTTGTATCTGAATGGATTCGTCTTGGCGGTGGCAAACCGGACTGTCTCCTATTCGCCGGAGATAATGTAGTAGTAATGGGGTTGTCCGCCGTCGATGACCTCCCACTCCTGATCCGAATAGCTTTCCTGCATCTTCTTGACCAAATCCTCTGCTTGAGGCTGGGTCACGTCCTCGCCGAAATACACCGTGATGATCTCGTGCTCCGCGGCGCTCATCTGCTCGAGCATCGTGGACACAACTTCCTCCACAGTCTGGCCCGCTGCAGTCAGGTCTCCATTCAGCAGGCCAATGATCTCTCCTTCTTCGACTTCCAGCGAGTTGTACTTCACCGAGCGAATGGCTTTCGTGATCTCGGCCGTCTGGACCGCCTGTGTTGCTTTCTCCATGGCTTCCGCATTCTTCTCCAGGTCTGCCTGATAGTTGAAGGACAGGAGAGCGCTGATGCCCTGGGGAATGGTTTCGCTCGGCACCACAGCGACGTTCTTCTGCGAGAGTTCCTCGGCCTTCTGAGCGGCCAGCAGCACGTTGTCATTGTTGGGCAGAACTATGACGTCCTCTTGCCTTGTGGATTCGATGGCCTCGAGCAGCTCCTGAGTGCTGGGGTTCATCGTCTGTCCACCGGGGACGATGGTGCGGACACCCAGACTGGTAAACACACGCTGAAGACCTTGGCCTGATACCACAGCCACGATGGCGATACCGTTCGTCTCCTCCGCCGCTGCTTCCTCTCCCATGACCAGGTACTCGCGGTGCTGATCCTGCATGTTGTCTATCTTGATGTTGTGGAGGGCGCCCTTGCTGGAGGCAAAACCGATCACCTCTCCGGGTCTGAACGTGTGGACGTGCACCTTGATCGTGTTCTCATCCCCCACGACAAGAACCGAGTCGCCCCAACCGGTGACGCGCTCCTGGATCTCGTTCAGATCGAGATCCTCTCCCTGCAAGATGAACTCGGTGCAGTAGCCCCATTCCATCTCCCCTCCAGCGGGAGCGGCTTCCACTGCGGCGGGAACTGGTTCAGTAACATCGACTTTCTCCATTGGTTCTCCCCTCATGTATTTCAGCGCCCCTTCGAGGATGACGAACAGGCCTTGGCCTCCTGCATCCACAACGCCAGCCTCGCGCAGCACACTCAGCAGAGAGGGTGTCCTGGCTACAGAGTCCTTCGCGCCCTCCACGACGCGCTCCATGACCGGCAGCAAGTCGCTGACTCCTTCGTCCACAGCCGCCTGTGCCGCGTCAGCCGCCTCGCGGCCGACGGTGAGGATCGTTCCCTCCACTGGCTTGATCACGCCTTTGTACGCGGTAGCGGATCCCTCGGCGAGCGCTGCCGCGAAATCCGCACCGTCGAACTTGTTCTTGTCGTTCAGACCACTAGCTATCCCCCTCAGCAATTGGGACAGGATTACTCCCGAGTTGCCTCGCGCGCCCATGAGAGCGCCGTGCGCCGTCGCCTGGGCTACTGCCGGGGCGGATTCATCCGGAGAGTTGCGGATCTCCTCCAAAGCGGCCTGCATAGTGAGCACCATATTCGTGCCCGTGTCACCATCGGGCACAGGGAAGACGTTCAGCGCATTGATGTGGGAAGCATGTTTCTCCAGCCAGGCGGTACCCGCCTGTAGGAGAAGCTCGAGTTCTCGACCATTGCACGAGTCCAGCATCGGAGCCATCGGTGGCGCTTTTTGAGTCTTCTCTGCTGTCAATCCGGGGAACCTCCAACCTGCCTAGGCTTCGGTTCTCATCAATCAAGGTCGCTTATCCGTAGACCTTGGACGTGAACGTTGACTTCGGCCACGGGAACGCCCAGGGCTTTTTCTACGTTGAACTTAACGCTCTGCATGATGTTCTGGGCCACCTCGGAAACTCTCACACCGTATTCCATGATCACGTAAAGGTCGATGGTTATCTTATCATCCACGAGTTCTACGTCCACCCCTTTTCGAGGCGTGTCCGCGGGATGGAGCATATCTGCCAGTCCGTCGCGCACCGTGCGTGGACCCATACCCACGACTCCGTAGCACTCCAGCACTGCCTGGCTGGCGATGCTGGCGATAGCTGCGGGAGAAATCTCTATGCTTCCCAATCTCCGCTCTTCAACCATCGGACTCCACCTCAAGAGGTTCCATGCTGGTGCTGCGAGGGCGCGCACATCAAGCTTGCGTTCAGGATTTGACTATGCCGTCGACTTGTGGTACGCTTATCCACAGTAGTGCTGATCTGAGGTATGGAATAATGGCAAGAGAATGTGATATCTGCGGCAAAGGCCCTCAATTCGGGCATAGCGTCAGCCATGCTCACAATCGCACCAAGCGCAACTGGCAGCCGAATCTGCATCGCAAAACGATAAGCGATGGCAAGAGTAAGCGAAGTGTTCGCATCTGCACCAGGTGTCTGCGCACCTTGGAGAAGAGGCCTGCTCCAGGTCGGGTGTCTCTCTGATTGACTGATTCATCGTCCACACTGTGAGCCAGTCCCTCGTTGCCGGGACTGGCTCTTGTCTGTCACGCGCCCCACACTAGGATAACCCCGCCCCCCCGCATAGGTTACCCCGCGCTGGCCG
>CAZNMJ010000073.1:0-14220 GCA_964573815.1 uncultured Anaerolineales bacterium | reverse complement strand
GGATGAACCAGCACCGTGCCGCGGAGACTGCTGGATGGCCTTGGCCAAGGAAGGGTTGTAGCTGCGTTTGAGTTCGGCTATACTGGGCTTAGCAGTGCATGTCCCGTGAGCAAGGCAGCGTGCAACGCATTTGTGCCTCGGCGATGCTCCCCCGGCGGTGGTTCAAACCCGTGTTCGGGGTGCCAGGGTGAGTGAGAGTGCGAATACCTTCCCTGCTGTTGGCCAAGCTATACGTGAAAGGCAGTCTGTGCAACTGCGCTGGAGGATTTGCGCTGACGATGAAGAACGTTCTGGCTCCCGGTAGCGCCACGGCGTTCTTGGGACTTGATGTTGATGGTGTGGGGTACCCGCTGGAGCAGGTGTCTCTGTCGGTGGATAGACTGGGTACGATCGAGGCGACTGAGATTTCATCGCAAGCACCCCTTCCATTGGGCCTAGGGTGCCGGGTTGTCGTCACCGTGCGAGGCGAGAACCTGGCTCCTGGGCCTCACGACATCGTGATCCGCTTTCGTACGAAGGAGGTGGGGGAGGTAAGGCTGCCGATTCGCGACAGCATTGGAGGATGACGCAAGGGGATGGATGACAGACTGCAAGAGGCGTGGCGTGTGCGCCAAGCTGGCTTCCCTCCGGTGATCGGCTTTGACTACCCCCTCCGCACTCTGGTGGTCAGCCTCACCGGGACCCGATGCCAGCTGGACTGTGCGCACTGCGGTGGCCACTATCTGGAGTCCATGGTCCCCGTGTGGCGCGCCGATCCCGAAGGTGCAACTAGTTGCCTGATATCAGGAGGGTGTGACGGAAGCGGGCGGGTGCCAGTGACCGAGCATCTGGACATCGTGAGGGGCATGCGGTCGGGAAGGATCATGAACTGGCATGTGGGGCTGATAGGCGAGGCCGAGGCCGAGATCATCGCTCCCTATGTTGACGTCATCTCCTTCGATTTCGTGGGGGACGACGACACCATCAGGGAGGTGTACGGCCTCGATGTCGGTGTCCAGGACTACGTCGCTGCCTATGAATTGCTCCGCCGCCATGCCACGACTGTGCCCCACATCACAGTCGGGCTCAGGGGTGGTTCTATAGCAGGGGAGTACGAAGCCCTCGATATCTTGGAGGATCTGGGAGTGGAGGCGATAACCTTCATTGTGTTCACACCCACTGCCGGTACTCGCTATGAGGACAGGGAGCCGGCTCGACTGCAAGAGGTGGTGGACCTTCTCGTCGAAGCTCGCCTGCGTTTTCCCACGATACCCATACAACTGGGGTGTATGAGACCCCACGGGGAGTATAGAGATCAACTCGATCCGCTGGCGGTGAAGGCAGGTGTCAACGTGATCGTTAGCCCGGCCAGGACTGCGGTCGCCCTTGCGCAGGAGGTGGGGCTGAAGGTAGACCGCCGAGAGGAGTGCTGCGCTGTGAGGTTGAAGAGAAGGGCCTGAGATGGACGAGAAGTTCGACATCGGTATCATTGGGGCTGGGCCTGGGGGCTACGTGGCTGCGATCCGGGCGGCACAACTGGGCGCCAAGGTGGCCCTGATAGAGAAAGAGCGCCTTGGTGGAGTGTGTTTGAATTGGGGCTGCATCCCCACGAAGGCCATGGCCAGCAGCATTGAGCTGCTCATGGAAATAGAGCGGGCAGAAGAGTTCGGAGTCGTGGTCAGTGAACCAGACTTTGATTTTCCCACCATGATGAGGCGCAAGGACGAGGTGGTCGAGCGACTGGTCTCTGGCGTTGAGAGCCTGGTGGAAGCTCACAAGGTGCAGGTCATCCATGGGCGTGCCGTACTGGTGTCGCCCACCGAAATCAAGGTAACGGGTGAGTCTCCTCGGGATGTGGAGGTGGCGAAGATCATCGTCGCCACGGGGTCCATACCAGCGATGCCGACCGTGCCAGGGCTCGACTTGCCAGGTGTTGTCACCAGCAAAGAGATGGTCTCGCTTCAGGAGCCGCCAGGGGACCTGGTGGTCGTAGGTGGCGGGGTCGTAGGGATGGAGTTCGCGAGCATCTTCAACGCTCTTGGTACGAAGGTGACCGTCATCGAGATGCTGCCCGCGCTATTGCCTCCGGTGGACGAGGAACTGGCGCGCCGGTATCTGCAGCTGGTTCGCCGGCAGGGAGTGGAGGTCCAGCTGCGTTCACCCCTCAAGGAGATCAGGAAAGAGGACGGGCTGCTCGAGGTAGTGTATGAAGGACCTAAGGGAGAAGGTGTGGTCAACGCCGACATGGTCCTCATTTCCACCGGGAGGGTCCCATACACCGAAGGGCTGAATCTGGAAGAGATCGGCGTGAGCACGGAGAGGGGAGCCGTCGTGGTGGACGAACACATGTCCACCAGCGTGCCTGGAGTGTACGCCATTGGCGACGTGACTGGAGGGTGGATGCTGGCTCACGTGGCGAGCCGCGAAGGCGAGGTAGCCGTGGAGCACGCACTGGGAAGAGAAAGCGTCATGGACTACCGCGCTGTCCCCAACTGCGTCTTCACCCTCCCCGAGATAGCTGGCGTAGGATTGACCGAGCAAGAGGTCAAGGAGCGAGGCATCTCTTACAAGAAGAGCAGATTTCCCTTCAATGCCAGCGGCCGCGCCTTGGCCATGGGGCAGCCCACAGGCCTGGTGAAGATGATTTGCGAAGAGGACAGCGGTCAGATACTCGGGTTGTTTATCATGGGGCCTCACGCCACCGACATGATCGCTGAAGGAGCGCTGGCAATTCAGTCGGGCGCTCGAGCGGAGGACATCGTGAGAACCATTCATGCCCATCCTACACTGCCCGAGGCCGTGCGGGAGGCGGCATTGGGCCAGTTGGATGGCCCGATTCACATACTGTCGTGAGAAGCTCATGCTCGGGGATCTAGATCGGCTACAGGACGCCATTGGACTACGCTTCAATGACCAAACCCTGCTTCACAGGGCGTTGGTCCACAGTTCCTTCCTCAACGAGAACCCTGACTACGATCTACCCTCCAATGAGCGATTGGAGTTCTTGGGTGATGCACTGCTTGATTTCATCGTGGGGGAGCACCTGTATCGAAGCTTCCCGGAGATGGACGAAGGCGAACTCACCAAGCTGCGAGCGGCTTTGATCAACGCCAAGACCTTGGCCAAGTTCGCCAGGAGCATGGAGCTTGGAGACTACATGCGCCTGTCGCGCGGAGAGGATGAGCGAGGGGGTCGCGCCAGGGCGGGACTTCTTTCAGATGCCTTCGAAGCATTGGTGGCAGCCATCTATCTCGACAGTGGCCTGGAGGCGGTGGAGAACTTCCTCATGCCATTCATGGAACCCGAGGCGGCCAGGGTCGTGGAGCGTGGCCTGGAAAGGGACCACAAGAGCCGGTTGCAGGAGTGGACTCAGAGCGAGCTTCGAGTGACGCCAGTGTACCGCACCATCAAGGAGCGCGGCCCGGATCACGCCAAGGAGTTCACTGTGGAGGTTTGGGTTGGGGACAGAGCGTACGGTGTAGGCGAAGGCCGGAGCAAGCAGGCTGCGCAGCAGCGCGCGGCACAGCACGCCTTGGAAGAGTTAGCGAAGGACGACGTTTGACAGCCTTCGACAAAAACGATATACTGGGAGGGATGCAGAGCACCGTTACCACTAGATATAGTGTGGGGAGCCTCCCAATAGCCACATTTAGTGGTTGCGAGCAGGTTGAGGCCTTCGGAGCAGGGGGTCTGGAGTAGCCGACGGAGTGAGCATCCGTTGGCTTGTTGCGTGTGATTGAGAATGTACATCAAGCGTTTGGAGATACAGGGCTACAAGACTTTTGCCTCGAGGACTGAATTCGAGTTCGATGCCGGGATAACGGCCATCGTCGGTCCAAACGGAAGTGGCAAGAGCAACATCGCCGACGCCCTGCGTTGGGTACTGGGTGAACAGCGGTATGGGGCGCTGCGAGCAAAGCGAAGCGCGGACATGATATTCGCTGGCAGCCAAGACCGGACGCGTGTGGGCATGGCGGATGTCTCCCTCACCGTGGACAACTCCAACGGTTGGCTACCCATCGACTATGCTGAAGTGACCGTGCAGCGACGCGCCTTCCGCTCGGGGGAGAATCAGTACCTCCTCAACGGTAGTCGTGTACGGCGGAAGGACATAGTGGAACTCCTGGCCAAGGGGGGTGTGAGCAGCAACACGTATACCATCATTGCCCAGATGGAGGTCGATGCGAGCTTGGGTATGCGTCCTGAGGAAAGGAGGGCTATCTTCGAGGAGGCGGCTGGCATCGCCATCCACCAAGCCAAGCGCGATCAGTCCTTGGCCAAACTGGAAGATACGCGGAACAACGTCCTCCGGGTCAACGACATCATCAACGAGATTACCCCTCGCCTTGATAGGCTCAGCAGTCAGGCGGAACGAGCCAGGGAATACCAGGAGCTGTCTCGAGAACTCGAGGAACTCTTGGAGACCTGGCATGGCTATGGGTGGAGGCGAGCTCACGAGCAGCTAGAACGCACTCAAGCAGATGAGAAGGCGCGCCAGCAAGCTCTGAACGAGCAGAAACGTGGGTTGGAGGACATTTCCCGCCAGATAGACCTGCTGCGGAAACGACAGGCGGAGTTGCGTGGTGACCTGGGTCGGTGGCACAGCGAGAGCGGGCGGCTTCACGGCCAGCTGGAAGAGTTGCAGAGGGAACTGGCTGTGAAGCGGGAGAGACAGCGACTCCTCATCCAGCGAAGCGACGAGATTGGGCAGGAGCTCTCTCCTCTAGTCGCAAGTCGAGACGGTCGACTGGAGAGAATACAGGAGTTGGAGGCTGAGCTGGAGCGACTTGCGCAGGAGCGAGCAAGGCTCGACGCTGAGAAAGAGGATGTCCAGAGGGAGATGACTGACCTCCAGGACGAGCGCCGCACCCTGGAGAGTCAGCTCACTGCTGCCCAGGATAATGCGTTCGAGCTTGCCACGGGGTTGGCTGAGCGACGAAACCGACTGAGTCAGCTGCGGGAGCGCAAGGAGGAGCTCTCCCGAGAGAGGGCGGAACATGCACAAGTGGTCGACGACCTGCAGAGTCAGTTGGAGGAGATAGCTCAGCAAATCGGTGCCCTTGATGGCGAGCGTGAGGCTATCCTCGCCAAGGTCGAGGAATTGAAGGCCAAAGAGGCGAAGAAGGAAGCTGCTGCCCAGTCTGCCGTCGACAAGAAGGCCAAGCTGTCAGCTCGTCTGGAAGAAGTCCGGCAACAACTGAGCGGGTTCGAGACTCGCAATGAAATCCTGAGTGCAGCTCAACAAGATCTGACCGGGTATTCTCGTGGCGTCAAGACCGTGCTGAGCCGTAGAAACGAGTTGCGAGGCTTGATCGGGACCGTAGCGGAGCTGCTGGAGGTGCCTGCTGATCTGGACCTAGCCATAGGGGGTGCCCTGGGCAACAGGCTACAGGCAGTGGTGACAGAGACTTGGGATGACGCATGTTCCGCTCTGGAGTCCTTACAGGCGACTGACGGCGGACGGGCGACTTTCCTTCCCGTGGACTCCCTGAGGGTGGCACCTGCCCAACGCATGCCAGCGGGCAAGGGTGTGGTGGGGTTGGCCTCTGACTTGGTGGAAATTCGCGAGGGTCTGAAGGGTGTAGCCCGTGCCCTTCTTGGCACGACGCTGGTTGTTGAAGACTTGGATGCGGCGCGCCGGCTTCATCGAGACCACAGCGGCCTGCATTTGGTCACTGTCAGGGGTGAGCTGCTTTCCAGGAGCGGACTTCTACACGGGGGTTCGGCAGAGGCTGCGGGCACTTTGCTGGCCCATGAGCGAGAGCGGCGAGAGCTGCCGGGACGGATAGAGGCTCTGCGGGTCGATGTGGAGGCTCTGGAGAGGGAAGCAGGCGAAACGGAACACGTTCATCAAGCTCTGCAAGATGAGGCCGCCGCTTTGAGGGACGAATACTCGGAACTCGAGGAGGCCATCAAATCCATGGACGAGGAGATAGCCTCATGGCGCCTGCGTGAGGAGAGAGTAAGTCAAGAAATCGAATGGCACACCATCACGGTGAACAGGCTCCAGGAGGAGACAGATACCCTGGACGAGAGGGAAAAGGACCTAAAGCGGGAGATCGAGACTGCTGAAGGGAAGGAGCGAGAGGCCACTCAGGCCTTGGATTCATTGCAGGAGCAGTTGGCGTCTCTGGATCTTGCTCCTCTACAAGACAAATTGGGCGGGTTGAGGACGGCCATCGCCGTGTTGGAGCGGAGCAGAGAGAGTCAGCAGACGGCCTTGGAAGGCCATAGGGGTGGACTTGAGCAGCTGGAAGCGCAGTTGGCAGCCAAGGAGTTTCGGACTGCAGAGTTGGCTGGCGAGGCAGAGGAGCTAGAGCTAGACGTAGCAGCGTTGACAAGCCAGATAGAGGAGTTGTCGGATCAGGCAGGCAACCTGTCTGCTCTCATCGGACCAGCCGAGCAGGAGCTGTCCGATCTCGAACAAGAGCAACGTCGTCTCGAGAAGGAGGAGGAGAAGACAAGAAGAAGGCTGCAGGACCACGAATCAGCGTACAGCCAGTCGGTGCTGAAGCGGCAGCGCCGCGAGGACGAGTTGCGGAATCTGCGGGAGCGCATAGAGGCGGATCTGGAGGCTGTTGCCATGTCGACTGATTGGCCTACGCAACTGCCGCTAGACATGGATGCCCGTCTGAGATCCTTGCCTGTCGTGACCAAGATCCCGCGGGGGTTGGAGTCGAGAATCAAGGCGCTGCGCAAACGTGTGCGCCAGCTGGGTCCGGTGGATCCAGAGGCTGTGACTGAGTATCAAGAGGTGCTGGAGAGGCACAGCTTCCTCGTGGCCCAGGTGGAGGATCTGGAGAAGGCCGGGGAGTCGCTGCGTAAGGTCATAGCCGAGCTGGATCGGCTGATGGAAGACAAGTTCTTGGCGACGTTCAACAAGGTGGCGAAGGAATTCGAGACGTACTTCACACGATTGTTCAACGGCGGGAGTGGCGAGATCTTGTTGACCGACCCTGAGAATCCATTGGCCAGCGCCGTCGAGATCGTGGCGCAGCCCCCCGGGCGACGGCGTGGCAGCGTCGCCGTGCTCTCTGGAGGGGAAAAGGCATTGACTGGCGTGGCACTGACCTTCGCCATCCTGAAGTCTTGTGAGACGCCGTTTTGCCTGTTGGACGAGGTGGACTCACGACTGGACGAAGTGAATATCGGTCGCTTTCGTCAGGCACTGCAGGAGCTTGCCGAGAACACTCAGGTCATCGTCATCACCCACAACCGGGGAACGCTGGAGATCGCAGATTCCATCTATGGTATCACCATGGGTGGAGACAGCGCCTCCAGAGTCCTCTCCTTGAGGTTGGAGGAGGTTGAGGAGAGAGCCTCCTAGTGGAGTGAGTTCTACACTCGCGAGGGCGCCCGAAGTGCGGGGCGGCGCCACACAATCGACGCCAAATGAGAATGGCTAGGATCCACGTAATCAGCACTGGCGGAACCATCGCCATGAAACATGACGATGGGGCAGGAGGAGCGATACCGGCCGTGGCGGGCCGAGACCTAGTCGCTCTTCTGCCTGGGGAGATCGGTGCGCTAGAAGTCGAGGAGTACTGCAATCTCCCGAGTGCTCATTTCACACTGGATACAGTCTGGGGCATTCGGACCCGAGTCGCCGAACTGGCAGCCCAGGATGGTGTGCAGGCCATAGTTGTGACTCACGGCACCGACGCCATGGAGGAGACAGCCTACTTGCTGGACTTGACCGTCGACACCGACAAGCCGATCGTCCTAACCGGAGCCATGCGCACTGCTTCGGACGTGGGCTATGACGGCGCGGCAAACCTACTGGCTGCTGTCCGAGTTGGCGCTTCCGATGCGTGCAAGGGTCTGGGAGCGCTGGTGGTCATGAACCAGGAGATTCACGCGGCCCGCCACGTGACCAAGGTCGACACCCAGAGCATCGACACCTTCAAGTCTCTGCCTTTTGGGCCCTTGGGCAGAGTTGATGGAGACAGGGTGGTGGTCGAGGGGCGGGTCGCTCGTCATTATGCTCCATGCACCTCGCTCAAGCCGGACGTCCACTTGATCAAGCTTGCAGTGAGTATGGATGAGCGGTTCTTGCGCCAGTTGGTGGAACAGGACGCCGCAGGCGTAGTGATCGAGGCTCTAGGCGGTGGACGGGTGCCGCCTTGGTGGATGCCCAGCATCACCGAGGCGGTTGAGAAGGGGATGGCGGTTGTCATCGCGTCTCGTTGCCCGTCAGGGCGGGTCTATGATGCGTACGGCTACGCAGGTGCCTACCGCGATCTGGAGCGCGCCGGGGTGATCTTCGCCGAGGGCCTCAACGGACAGAAAGCGCGCATCAAGTTGATGGTCGCTTTGGGCGAGCCCGGAGCTGGGACGAAGATCCAGGAACTGTTCAGCGCCGGCAGCTAGAACCATTCCATACGCAACTCGTCTAGGTATCCACTGCCGCTGACTTCCAGAATAGCCTCGTTGATCCGCTGGTGGAGAATGGGGCTGTTGAGGCGGGCGGCGATGACATACGGATCGTCGGTCACAGGTGGCCCGATGATCTTCACCCCTCCATGTTCCCTCACGAACTGATAGGTTGAAACCACGTCCGCAATCGCGGCGTCGATCTCACCTTCCTTGAGCATAGTCAGGGTCTCATCTGGAGTGGGATAGGGGTACAACTCGAACTCCATCCTCCTCAGGAGTTGGCGGGCCTCTACATCGCCCATGGAGCCCCACTCCACACCCACCCTGCGGCCTGCCAGGTCGTCTACGCCAGCGATTGAGTCCTCATCTCCACGCACGACGAGAACCTGTCCAGCATTGAAGTACGGATGAGAGTAAGCCACGTCTTGGGTAAGGCGGAGGTCAAACGGTAGGGCCGACAGCAGTAGATCTACCCTCTCCACTCGGAGAGCGTCATACAGTCCGTCGAAGGAGATGATCACGAACTCCACATCGACGCCAAAACGCCGTCCCAACTCGTGGGCGAGGTCAACGTCGAAGCCCACCAGGTTGCCGTCCTGGTCGATGTCCTCGAAAGGAGGGTAACTCGCGTCCATGCCTATGCGCATGACTCCGTCCTGCTGGATACGCTCCCACGTCTCGTCTTTCAGTTCTTCCCCTGGGGCCAGCACCAGCCAGATGCCGGCCAGCACGGTGAGCAGTGCCAGGGTCGCGACTAGGGCGAGACTCCGGCGTTTGTCGAAGTGCTTGTTATCCATTGGGGTGTCGACCTATGGCGCCGGTTCTGTAAGCCAGTCGGTTGCGCCACGGGCGTAGCTCTGCATCTCCAGGTATATGGGCTTGACGATGAAGCCTGATGTGACCAAGGTATAGTAGTCGCGGAAGTTCTTCTCAGGCACCGGCGTTCTGAACGACCAAATCACCAGGGCTTCACACCAATCCCACTGTCTGGCTCTCTCATAGGCCTGGATGGTATAGAGAATGCGCTGATAGGGCCTCACGGCCTTCGTCCAGCGAGGGTGATCGTTCCATCCCCCCTCGGTGATCATGATCTTCTTGTCCCCGTCGCCGTTGCGGACCATGACTTCATGGATCAACTCTGCCCGCGCGAAGTTGATCTTGTTCTCTGCGGGAGGATCATCGGGCGGAAAGACATAGCCATAAGCGTGGATGGCCATGATGTCGAAGTAGTCCCTGGCACCGGCGTCATACATTCGTTGCAGGAATATGAGGTCGCTCAAGCCCCACTCGTTGCCTTCTCGGGCTATGGTAGGCGCCAGACCACCGTTGAGGACGTAGCAGTCCGGATTGGCCTCCTTGGCACGACTGTAGGCCAGCTTCAACAACTCGGTGTACGCCTCGGGGTCGACGGGCCGATAGCCCCACTCGAAGCTAAGGTTGGGTTCGTTCCAAATGATGAAGTAGTTCACCCGACCTTTGAAGTGGTCCACGAAGGCGTACACGAAGTCCCCGTAGTCTTCATACTGCTCCTCGTCCAGATACCGGAAGGTCGTGTCCTTGGGGCGAGCCCATTCGGGGACGAAATCAAGTCGGGCGATGACCGTGAGGCCTTGATTCACGGCATGATCGACCACCACATCAGCGTGCTGCCAGTCGAACTGACCTTTGGCTGGCTCGATGTATCCCCAGGGGAAGTACTCCACGATCCACGGAGCCCCCATCTCTCGGACCAATGCCAGTGTGCGCTGTATCTTCCACTCCTCGACTTCGTCGGTGAGGCGCGTATGAACTCCCATCTTGGGATTGACCGTTCTTACGTGATGGGGAGGGCCGATGATGATGATCGGCTTCGGTATAGCTCCAGCAAGGACCAAGACGACCATCAGGGCGACGACCCTGATGGAGTACGCGCAAATCTCTCTCCAGCGTGTAGTGAACATCCAACTTTCCGACGATAGATGCACAAACGAAGGAGGGAAGGGCACGCACGCCCTATCCCTCCCGATGGCAGCGACGAGTTGCCCAGGACTTTAGTTCTCTTCCAAGCGCTTGAGAATGGCCTGCGCAGCTTTCCGGGCGCCGGCTATGGCCTCCACGATCGTGGCCGGACCGCTCACATCATCTCCAGCCGCGAAAACGCCTAGAACCGAGGTTTCGAAGGTCTCCGGATCAACCTCGAAGGTGCGCCACCGTGTGGTCTCGAACTTCGAGTCATCGTTCAGCCACGAGATGTCGGGCTGCTGGCTGATGGCCTGGATCATCATGTCGCACTCGATGACGAATTCCGATCCTTCGACGGGAATGGGCCGGCGGCGCCCACTCTCATCTGGCTCGCCCAACTCCATGCGGAGACATTCCAGGCCTGTGATCTTGCCATCCTTGCCCAAGATGCGCTTGGGATTGGTGAGGAAGTTGAAGACGATTCCCTCCTCCTCGGCCTCCTCGATTTCGGCCTCGTCGGCGGGCATCTGTTCTCTCGCTCGGCGGTAGACGATGAAGGCGTCAGCCCCCAGTCGGCGGGCTGTCCGTACGGCGTCCATGGCCGAACTGCCGCCGCCGATGACTGCCGTCTTCTCCCCCACCTTGACGTCCTTGCCCAGATTGACATCTCGCAGGAAGTCCACTACGTGAATCACACCCTCTAGGTCCTCGCCTTCTAGGCCCATCCATCGGGGCTGGTGAGCGCCGATGCCGATGAAAACGGCGTCGTACTCATCGAGGAGATCCAGCACTTGCTGTTCAGAGTTAATCGGGGAGTTGACGCGTAGCTCCACCCCGAGGTCCAGAATCCTCTGGATGTCCTTGTCCAAAGCCTCGCTCGGCAGCCTGTATTCGGGAATTCCTGTCCACAACATCCCTCCGGGCGACGAAAGGGCTTCGAAGATGGTGACCCCGTGGCCTGCTTTGGCGCACTCGAAAGCCGCGGTAAAGCCCGCAGGCCCTGCACCTATGACAGCCACCTTCTTGCCAGTCGGTTTGCCTGGAGACACGCTGGCCTGCCCATAGTCGGCGGCAGCTCTCTTAAGCCAGGCTATCGCCAGAGCGGTCCCTTTCTTGGCCACCGTGCACTTTTCCTCACAATAGTGGACACAGACGCGGCCACAGGTTGACGGGAACGGATTGTACTCTAGAATCTGGGTCAGGGCTTTGTCGAAGTCTCCCTCTTCGATGAAAGCTATGTACTCGGCCGGGCAGCAGTGTAGAGGGCAGGCTTCATCGCAACCGGCCTTCTTGCACGCCAAACACCGTTGCGCCTCTTCGATGGCTTCCTCTTTGGTGTAGCCCAACGGGACCTCGTCGAAGTTCTGAATGCGCTCGCTCGCATCCTGGATTTTCATCTTCACCCGGTCGGGCTTCATCTTCTTTTTCTTCTTAGCCAAGCTGACCTCCTCTACAATGAGTCTCGTTGGAAGCTTGAACGACTTCCGCAACACCGGGCGCTATTGTATGGCGCCTGTCTGCTCTTGTCAATCTGGGGCGCTCCTACTGCGCTATCTGGACCAGATGCTCCGCTTGATAGGGGTAGTGGTCAAAAACGCAGTCGAACGAAGCTGTCATACCCGGAGCGATGCGCGAAGGTTCCGCGTAGGCGAACCCGGCGTTGAAGATCCTGCCCAGCGAGTCATACAGCGACACCACGATCTTGACATAATAGGCAGTTGTCGTGCCATCGTTTCTCAGGGTTCCGACGACATGGTATAGACCGGAGTCATCGAGACGGGCGTAGCTGTGCACCACCCTCATCCCCTCAGTTGGCCGCTCTGTAGTCAGTCGGCCAGTCGCGCGCAAACTGAATCTCTCCCACTCCCCAGGCTCTCGCCAGGTTATGGCAAAGGGGGTTCTCTGGCCGGAGACTAGCAAATCCAGGAGTGGGGAGCCTGTACTTTCTTCGAGGACGTTCCCCGCTTCATCGTAGAAGGTCATCCTCACGCGGATCTGATCTACGTTGTGTGTCAAATCGTTGTGAACCTCACCCACCACATGTAGGTTGCCCAAATCGTCCAGGTAATCGTTGGTGCCCATCAGTCCCAGCATTACCTCAGAGGGCTGAGGGGAGGCCCGTGGGGTCGGAGAAGGAGGAGTAGGCGTTGTGCTTTCCGTGAGTGAGATCGCCCATGTCGTTCCCTCTGCCAGTCTGATCAGTGGAAGGAGAAGCCAAGAGTGCGTTCTGACGGTTATCCCTACTGGAGCAGATTCCTTCTGACCGTCGAAGGTGGTGATCAGATAACGGTACGTGGTTGAAGGATGCAATCCGGTCTCGCTGTACTCCGAAAGCCGCACGCTAGTCTTGAAAGAGTACATGTTATATCCCAGGCCCATGTCCCAGTATAGGCGGTAGATGTTTCCGGGCGCAGCAACCGACGCCTCCCAACTGAGGTCAATCTGGTCTCCTCCTACGCTGCTCCTCAACAGGTTTCTGGGTGGGGACGGCCTGCCTTTCGCAGGAGTCACTACGGCTTCAGGACTCACGTACTCGGTAGGCGTGGCAGTGGGAAAGGTGAGACTGGGCGTCGCTGTGGCAGTCCGAGTGTGCGTACGAGTTGCCGTCGGAGTGCTAGTTCCAGTGTGGGTAGCTGTGGGCGTGGCGGTCTCGGTGTGTGTGGGTGTCAGCGTTCTGGTTGGGCTCTGAGTCGGCGTACTGGTGGGCGTTTTCGTGTGAGTGCGAGTCGACGTCGGTGTGTGGCAGGGTGTAGCTCCGACTACGGACGTCGGGGTTCGCGTAGGGGTTAGTGTGCTCGTGCGGGTTGCAGTAGCCGTGGGCGTTCTGGTCGGCGTGCGAGTAGGCGTACTAGTGGGCGTCCTAGTACGAGTGGAAGTTGAGGTCGCCGTAGGGGAGTGTGTGGCTGTTCGTGTGGATGTGGGAGTTCGCGTCGCCGTGGGGGTCTTGGTGCGTGTCGGAGTAGCTGTAGGGGTCTTCGTGACCGTGGGAGTAGCCGTACGTGTATTGGTTGGACTTCGAGTTTGCGTTGGCACCGCCGTCAGGGCGGGCGAAACCGCAATCTCCGGTTCTGTCGTAGGTGTCGGGGGAGTAGTGGGCGTGGACGTGAATGTGGGCACAATTCCCAGTTGTGATGAGGGCGAGGCCGAAGCTTCAGGTGACGGGGTCGCGACTGGTGGGGGAGACAAGTCAGCTAGGGCGGGGGTGCGCATCGCCAGTGCGAACCTGGGCGGTATCTGATATATGACCAGCAATATGAAAGTGCCAAAGACGAGGAAATTGAGGACGGCCAGGGCGACGATGATGATCACCCATGACTCTGAGCTGAGTTTCCTCATAGCGTGTCAGGTGCCGAAAGTTCCCTTCTGCTCATTTGGATGAGTCGGCGCACGAGGGCGATGATGGGACCGCTCAGCAGTATCAGATCTCTCCAAGGTATGTCCCTAAGACCGAGTGGAGTACTCTGCTTCGAGCGGCGAATCAGTATCAGTGCAATGATCCCGCCGAGAGAGGCTCCCAGCACGATTCCCAGCAGGATGGCCGGGTTCCAGGTCTTCCTACTCACAGCCTACCTCCGTCTTGCCAAGTACCTCAAACCCCTCCTCAATCCTGCAGCGGTGCCGGCTGCCCAAAGGAAGGGCTGGACGGCTAGGGCCAGGATGACTTTTGTCATCTGCTCCACTTGCTGTGTTCTGCGTCTTATCCTACGCAGGTTGGGCCGAATTGGCGCTGTGTAACGAGGCAAGTACCTGATGATGTAGATGGGGATGATCAACAGAGGGGATAACAGGACCATGGCCTCGACAGCGAGTAGGATGAGAGCCAAGTCTCTTGCAAATGCCAAAGTCTCTGGCGTCATCGCAGACCTCCATGGCGTGGGAGACGCTAAGCTATTGTACATGGAATGTCGTACCGTGTCAATGATA
>CAZNMJ010000072.1:0-14339 GCA_964573815.1 uncultured Anaerolineales bacterium | reverse complement strand
GTGGAGGAGGTGAAGGGCGTCCTGGAGGCCAAGGAAGTGATTGTCGTCTACGACGATGAGACGGTACTGGCCCAGGTGGAGAACCTGCTGGAGGAGATAGGGTATCCAGCAGCGAAGTGAGATTCGGCTGGGACCACACCTCTCAGCTGGCGGACGTACGTTGTCCCATTGAAAGGTGAACAAATGGCAGAGAAAGAGGTTGCACTGCCCGTCACGGGTATCACTTGCGCCAACTGCGTCCTCACCATAGAGCGGAGCCTGGGCAAAGTCGAGGGCGTGAGCCAGGCCAGAGTCAACCTGGCGAGCGAGAACGCCGTGGTGACCTACGATCCCGACTTGGTGAAAGGCGACGGCCTTGTCAGTTCCATCAGGGATGCAGGATACGATGTGGCAACCGCCAAGGTGGAGCTGCCAATCACGGGCATGACGTGCGCCAACTGCGTACAGAACGTGGAGCGTGCCCTGCGCAAGGTGGATGGAGTCTTGGAGGCCAATGTCAACCTGGCCACCGAGAAGGCGACCGTCGAATACATACCGTCCGTCGTCAACTTGCGTACACTGACAAAGGCTGTAGAGGACGCGGGATACGGCGTGATCGCCGTGGAGGATGAGGTAGAGGCCGAAGACGTGGAGGCGCGGGCACGAGAGGAGGAGATCAGGAAGCAGCGCCGTTTGCTGATCATCGGCTTGATCTTCACCATACCCACGTTTCTTCTCTCCATGGGCGTCGATCTGGGGCTCATGCCCGATTTTCCGCTCAGGAAGTACATCCTGCTGGCTCTGGCGACCCCGGTCCAGTTCTATGTGGGTTGGCAGTTCTATCGAGGAGCCTGGAAGTCGCTAAAGCAGTGGAGTGCTGGCATGGATACTCTCATAGCGCTGGGCTCATCCGCAGCCTACTTCTACAGTCTGGCAGCGACCTTCTCCATCGGGGGCCACGTCTACTATGAGACGGCGGCCATGATCATCACCCTCATCATCCTGGGCAAGTATCTGGAAGCCAAGGCCAAGGGACAGACTTCGGAAGCCATCAAGAGGCTGATGGGCTTGCGAGCCAGAACTGCGCGGGTGATTCGCGATGGGCAGGAGTTGGACGTCCCTGTCGAGGAGGTCCAGGTGGGGGACGTCGTCATCGTCCGTCCTGGGGAGAAGATACCGGTTGACGGCGTGGTGGTGGAAGGCCGCTCCGCCGTCGACGAGTCCATGATCACCGGGGAGAGCTTGCCCGTGAGCAAGGATGTGGGCGACGAGGTGATAGGGGCCACCGTCAACAAGACAGGCAGTTTCAAGTTCCAGGCCACCAAGGTTGGCAAGGACACTGCATTGGCACAGATCATTCGTCTGGTGCAGGAGGCCCAAGGGAGCAAGGCACCAGTGCAGAGGCTGGCTGACAGAGTGGCTGGTGTTTTCGTGCCAGCGGTCGTCACCGTGGCTTTCCTCACTTTTGTGGCTTGGTTCTTCGTGGCTGACGCAGGGCTGGAGAAGGCGTTGATTACCATGGTGGCGGTACTGGTCATCGCTTGCCCATGCGCCCTGGGTTTGGCCACGCCGACGGCCGTAATGGTCGGCACTGGCAAGGGTGCGGAGCGGGGAATCCTCATCAAGAGCGGCGAAAGCCTGGAACAGGCTGGAACCCTGGATACTGTTGTTCTGGACAAGACGGGGACGATCACGGAGGGACAGCCCAAGGTGACAGACATAGTCACCAATGGCGATCTCGGGGAGGACGAGGTGCTGCGCCTGGCCGCCAGCGCAGAGAGGGTTTCCGAGCACCCGCTAGGAGAAGCCATCGTGGAGGCAGCGGAGGAAAGAGGTCTGCATCTTGAAGAGCCTCGTGAGTTCGAAGCCGTTGCCGGGCAGGGGATCAAGGCGTCTCTCAACGGGCGGAGGGTTCTCGTCGGCAATCTGAGGTTGATGGAGGAGAACGAGGTCGAGCTCGGCCAGTCCGAGGCCGATGTCGAGCGGCTGCAAGCTCAAGGTAAGACCGCGATGATGCTGGCCGTCGACAGCACGGTGGAGGGGGTTATCGCCGTGGCCGACACGGCGAAGGAAGGCTCAAAGGAAGCAGTGTCCCGGCTCAAGGCCATGGGACTTGAGGTAGTGATGATCAGCGGGGACAACCAGCGAACAGCACAGGCCATCGCTGATCAGATGGGGATCGACCGGGTACTGGCCGAAGTTCTTCCCGAGGACAAGGCAGCCCAGGTGAGAAAGCAACAAGAGGAAGGGCACGTGGTGGCCATGGTCGGCGACGGCATCAACGACGCCCCGGCATTGGCTCAGGCAGACATCGGTATCGCCATTGGCACGGGCACCGACGTAGCCATGGAGGTGGGAGACATCGTGCTCATACGCGGTGACTTGCGCAGCGTGCCCGAGGCGATTGAGCTGAGCAGAAAGACCATGGGGACCATCAAAGGCAATCTCTTCTGGGCCTTCGCCTATAACACGGCGGGCATCCCCATCGCCGCCTTGGGGATACTCGTGCCGTGGATGGCGGCCGCAGCCATGGCCTTCAGCTCCATCTTTGTGGTCAGCAACAGTCTGCGTTTGCGAAGGGTGAAGCTATCTGCCTAGGGGCCGCTTGCCAAGTGGCTGGGCATCCCGAGACTATTCATGGCTTAGGACCAGCGCGTCGGGGAAGTAGCAGATGAGGATGACGAGATTTCGCTAGGCCGCGAGTACACCAACGAGGCGAGGGGAAACCAGCAGCGGTAACCTTCAGTCGGAGGCTATGCGCTTTGGCTTCAATGACAGGTCAAGGTGTCCAGGAACAGCTGAAGCTCCTCCTTCACTTGTGCCCAGACCTCCTGTACCGCTGTCGCCAAGGTCTCAAACTCGTGCCAGTCGAAGAAGAAAGAGTACGAGTGCCGATAGACATGTCTGAATGCCAGGTAGTGGGCCAACGTCTGCGCCACCTCCGTCGAGATTGCCAGCCCTCTCGTATCGGTCTGTTCTGTCATCTGTATCAAGAGTTCTCGATGCCATCGAGAACTTGTCGGTACGTGTTCATCTATCCCCTTGGCAATGGACAGAAAGATGTTCTCCAGCCCGTTGTAGAACGAGTGCAGAACAGACGCGAGAGCTGTGATCTCTATCAGGTCAGGCGTGCTCTCGCGGGAGTGTCGCAGCAGATCGGCGTAGGCCTCGAAGAGCCGGTCGATCTGCTCCATTTCGAATCTAACCTGAGAGGCGACTTTCTCAGCCGATCTCGACAAGTTCTCCTTCCTCTTGGAGATACTGGGCGAAGGCATCCTGGCTATCCAGGTTCACAAGGTCAACGGAGTGGTCAAGTTCTAGGAGGAGCT
The DNA here is from genome assembly GCA_964573815.1 of uncultured Anaerolineales bacterium. Taxonomy (GTDB): domain Bacteria; phylum Chloroflexota; class Anaerolineae; order UBA7937; family B3-Chlor; genus CAYGAW01. The sequence continues at coordinate 11,031 of CAZNMJ010000072.1, read as the reverse complement.
TGCCCAGCAGGTGGAAGAAGCGCCCCTTCGGGCAGCCTTGGATGGCCAAGTCGATATCCGACCCGTGTCCTACGTGTCCCTGTGCGGCGGAACCGAATAGGAAAACGCCGGTACATCCAGCCTCTTTGAGTATCCGCACGGCCACGCTGATGTCTCTCTGAAGAGCCTGTTGAGACTCGGTGCTGTCAGTATCCATTTGTGCTTCCAGCCATTCGAGTGTTGCGTCTTCGTTTCTTCCGCGGACCTAGAGCTGCGATTACCGCCCCATCTGCTGCCGCGTTAGTGTAGCGCTCCTGTCCTGGCATTATGTTACACGAAAGTGAGCCAAGTATCAATACAGGATCATCGGATGAATGGCTCGCCTTGACAGTTCAGGGTCAACCCAGCTTCAGAATCAGTACTTGGGGGAAGTGGTAGGTGGTGATGGTCGGGTAGGTCTGCCTAAGCGGCGCGGCAACGTCGCGGCTAAACTGCTGCAGCGCGGTAGCGTGAGCTACGATGTCATTGTAGGTTCCTATCTCCCTCGCGTACCTCTCGGGCTGGCGAAAGAGCACGCTCCAGTGACCATCGCTGACGATGACGTACTCAATGTCCTCTCTCCGATACCATTCGAGCTCTTCGCTGTCTATCCTGACCAGTTCGACCACCTCGAAACGGTCCTCGTCCAGCGGGATGGAGAACGCCTCGGTGACGACCTTTGACCCCGCGGGGATGTTGGCATTGACCCACTCCGCCGCGATCGTACGATGGTCTCTTTGAGAGATCGCGTTATCGAATCCCACAATCGCCCAGGCGGGCATCGCCACCGCTAGCGCCACCAGGCCTGACAGAATGACAGTCTCCCACTTGCGCATCGCGGCCCACTTCTCTGCCAGCGCTGAGACTCCCTCAACCAAGAAGCGGGCCCCCAGGATGGCCAGGAAAGGGAGCAGGGCTACAAGGTTGCGCTCGAACCTGATGCGCCACACCGAGACAAGCAAGTAGTATGGGATGAGAAAGGAGAACAGGAGGAGGTCCTTCCGCGTGTGCTTGAACAGGGCCCAAGCAATGCCGCCTAGTGAGATGGCGACCACCAAGACGTCGGCACTGGACAGCATCTGACTGAGGTACCATATCCCCGTCCAGGGACCCTCGAAGCCAGGCTGCGTGGCGCTGTAGTGACCGAGCACTGACCCCAGGCTGCTGAGGAAGGTGTTCAATTCCAGGAAGGCGTACGGGGTACCCAGGAAGAAGCCGGCCAGGAAGGCTCCTACGGTCAGCCCCAGGCGCTGGCCCAGGAGCCCCCAGTTTCTCTTCTCCACAGTGAAGAACTGGACCAGCAGAACGGGAAGGATGGCGATGATACCCGGGTACTTGGTCGAGGTGGCCAGGCCGGCGAAGAGTCCCGCGAGGACAGTGTACCTCGGCTCGCCTTTCTCCAGGGCCAGGTAGCTGAATAGAAGGGATAGGGTGATGAAGAACGCCAGCGGCACGTCGGTGGTCACGTAGTGGGAATGAACAACATGCAAGAGCGAGAAGGTCAAGAGCACTGCTGAGATCATCCCTGCTCTGCGGCCAAACATACGCTTCGCCAGAACGTACACCAGAGGCACCGTAAGGGCACCCGTGAGCGCGGTCATCAATCGCCCCGCGAAATAGAAGCCGTAGGGCGCTGTGCTGGGGATGGTGTTGCCGAAGCCGCGTGCCGCGGAGATGAGAAAGTAGGGGATGTAGGTCAAGGCCTGGATGTAGATGTAGGCTGAGGGGTAGTTGAACCAGTGGGGACTGTAGTCCCCTGTGCGCAAGATGGCCGAGGCCCTCTCCACGATGGCGTGTTCGTCGGGGTGGTAGAAGGCTTCGGGCAGGCCAAAGCGAGCTCCCCAGGCCCTCAGGATGAAGGCCAAGAGGAACAACAGCACGGGGGTGAGCAGAGGCACCACCCCCCGGGCCGCGACAGCCAGACTGCTTTTCGCGCTTGAGCCCTGGCGAGGCACCGCAACCTTGTCCGTCCGGGGCGTGGCCCGGTAGGAGATGGATCTGCTCGGGCGAGGGAGACGCATTCTGGCTCCTCTTCAATGCAGGTCGAGGCTGCTCCGCATTCTAGCACTGCCGACTTGTGTGCGCAAGAGGTCGAGTCACGTTGGGATGTCCCGTCCTTTGTGTTATAATGATTCTGTAAAGCGATTCGACCAAGGGTAGTCGTAGCGGTGGACAAACCAAGCAGCGATTTCGCGCAAGGACGTGTTTTTACTCTCGAGGTGAGATCGGCCAGGTCGCGGACCTGGTTGGGCCCAGCCTGGGCCGTCCTCTGCGGGGCGGTGGCTTCAGGTGGTCTGGAACTGGATTGGCATACCATTGTGGCCCTGCTGCTGGCCGTGCTGTTGGCAGACTCGCTGCTGGGCTCGATCTGGCCTGTGGTTGATTCTGACCTGCGGGTGGCAGGGGGTGCACCGACCGGTAACCCGGGAAGTAAGACACCGGCCCCTCCGCTTCCGTACACCTTGCCTGGTTCCGCCAGTGCTCGATTCTTCGAGTTTCTGGGCAAAAGGACCGCCTGGTGGCGCTCCACAGTGTGGCCACAGAAGGGAAACCTGGTGCTGGGTCTCGCCTTCAACTCGTTGTTGGCGTTGCTGGTTTCAGCACTCCTGGGTGGCGGGGCTCTGCTGCTGACGGCCATCGCTTTGGCGCTCGCTGGGTATCGTCTCGTCCTTCGACGTTCACGGGAAGGCGTCAGTCTCGCCCTGGGGAGTTGCTTCCTCGCCGGGCTCCCTTGGCTGTTGGGATATGCAACCTTTCGAGATCTCGGCTCGGTGGGCAGTGAACTGGGCGTGACCGTGGAGGCACTGGCGATGGCTGCCATCTACGCGCTCGCTTATCACTCGTACCAGGTATTGAGCACCGAGGGCCTATCCAGCGGCGCCGCCTTGCTGAACCTTGCGCACGTGACGGCGGCTGCCATGCTGGTCGTCGTGAAACAACCCATACTGGCAGGGGGTGTTGCTTTGCTCTTCTTGCCGCAGCTGTTGTTGCAGCCCGCCCTACTCACCACAGGAGATGGGTTGGGCTACCTGAGGCAGGTGCAAGCTCCCACGATGGTTGCCACGATGGTGACGGCGCTGGCGACCGCAGTATGACAGTCGCAGTCTTGCTGCTGCTTTTCCTTGTCCTCATGGCGGGGTTCTTCTATTGGCTCCTGGTGACGACCGAAGGGGCCTACCTCGGTCCGAGAGCAGTGGCCTTCCTCTATGATAGGGGAGCCGGCAGTTACGATCACGTGAAGGGATTCGACGCCGTAGACGACGCGTGGGATCTGGCCCTACCTCTGAAGAGGGCGCTCGATGGTGTGAGGAGGCCCCTGATCCTCGATGTGGGGACGGGCACGGGCCGAGTGCCATTGGCCTTGTTGCGTGACTTAGACTTTGAAGGTCGTATCGTTGGCCTGGACCTGTCCTTGAAGATGCTGAAGGAGGCGAGGCGCAAGACAGCTGGGCATGAAGATCAGGTGATGTTGCTGTGGAAGGACGCGCTTGCCCTTCCTTTTCCGGACAACAGCTTCGACGTCGTGAGCTGTGTGGAGGCCCTGGAGTTCATGGCTGATCCGCGCGTTGTGGTGGAGGAAATGGCCCGGGTCTTGCGGCCGGGCGGTACATTGCTGGCTACAAATCGTATAGGTCTCGACGCGTTGCTGATGCCAGGGCGCACGTTCTCCGATGGACAGCTTCGACGCCTTGTCTCGTCGTTGGGCCTCACCTCTGTGGAGATCAAGACCTGGCAAACGTACTATGACCTGGTATGGGCGAGGAAAGGTGGCCAGCTGTCCCCGAGGGAGGGGAACGCCGACCCGCAGGACATGCTATGCTGTCCGCGCTGCTTGGAGCCTTCCTTGATAGCAGTGCGAGCCGCGCTCAGCTGTCAGAGTTGTGGGTTGCGATATCCTATTGACAAAGGGATCATCTGCTTGGAAAGGCCTGTGAGGAATTGAAGATTGGGGTCATCGCTGACACTCACATACCTGACCTCCTTCCTTCCCTCCCGCCTCGGGTCGAGGAGGTATTCCGGGGACTAGACATAATCCTGCACCTGGGGGATATCTGCACTGTGGAGACCCTTCACCAGCTGGAGAACGAGTTGACGATCACCATGGCTGTGGCTGGGGAAAAGGACGAAGAGGAGACCAAGCGGTACCTGGAGGAGAAGAAGGTTGTGACCTTTGGGCAGAGCAGTATCGGGATGATTCATGGTCATCAGGAGGAATCGCGCTCCGGGTGGCGGGCTTTGGCGAGCAGGCTGCTCTTGGGCTTTTCTCAAGAAGAGCTCTGCAAGTATGTACTGGACCAGTTCGAGGGTGTGGACTGTGTGGTTTTTGGGCATTCCCATCGGCCGTACGTGAAGATGTGGGGTCGGGTGCTTCTGTTCAACCCGGGCGCAGTGGCTCCGTCCCGGGGGCTCAGGCCCACCGTCGGGATTTTGGATGTGAGTGGGAAGACGATCTCGGGTAGGATTGTGTACCTGTAGCACCTGGTGGGTACCTGCAGTCATGACGGAGTGAGCGTGCGCGTAGCCACCCCGGCCACACATGGAGAGATTCAGCAGAACTTGTAGGCGTGATGGCGCAGGAGATCGAGCTTTACATAACCATCATCAGGAGATTGAGCAGTGCTTAGAACTCACACATGTGGCGAATTGAGGGCAGAGGATGGCGGCCAGACTGTGAGACTCGCCGGTTGGGTTCATCGGCGCCGTGACCATGGAGGGCTCATATTCGTGATCCTACGGGATCGACAGGGCACCGTGCAGGTGGTCTTCGACCCGTCTGTGTCTCAAGAGGCTCATCAGATGGCCTCTCAGCTACGCAGTGAATACGTGATCCAGGTCGAAGGGGAGGTGGTGCGGCGTCCAGAGGGGCAGGAGAACCCGGCGATGGCTACCGGGGAGATCGAGGTGTTGGTGCGCGCACTCGACGTCCTCAACGAAGCGCGGACCCCCCCTTTCTACATCGAAGATGAAGCGCCCGGCGACGAAGCGTTGCGGATGCGGTATCGCTACCTGGATCTACGCAGGCCGGAGATGCAGCGCAAGCTCATGCTCCGCCATCGCATCGTCAGCTTCATTCGCCAGTTCCTCGACACTCGGGGATTCGTGGAGATAGAGACGCCTATCCTGATCAAGAGGACGCCCGAAGGCGCGCGAGACTACCTGGTCCCCAGTCGGATACATCCTGGTCACTTCTATGCTTTGCCTCAGTCGCCCCAGCAGCTCAAGCAGTTGCTGATGGTGGCCGGTCTTGACAGGTACTACCAGATCGCGCGTTGCTTCCGTGACGAGGACCAACGGGCGGACCGGCAGCCGGAATTCACCCAGCTCGACCTGGAGATGTCCTTTGTCGACCAGGATGATGTTCTACAGCTCACTGAGGAGTTGTTTACGGAGCTGGTGGAGGAGGTGTCGTCCAAACGTATTCTGTCGAAGCCCTTCCCGAGGCTCAGCTACGAGGAGGCGATGGACAGGTATGGAAGCGACAAGCCGGACATGCGGTTCGACATGCTACTGACTGATCTCTCTGACTTGGTCGCCGACAGCGAGTTCCGCGTTTTCTCGTCCACTGTGGCCCAAGGTGGTCAGGTGAAGGGAATAAGAGTGCCCGGATGCGCTGGCTACAGCCGAAAGCAGTTGGATGAGTTGGGTGAGTTCGCGAAACGATATGGGGCCCAGGGCTTGATCGCTGTTGCCTTGACGGAGGAGGGCGTTCGCTCCACCGTTGCCAAGTACCTTTCCTCTGCCGACTTGGAGGGCATCGTTGCCAGGATGGGTGCGGAAACGGGCGACCTGATCCTCATTGTGGCCGGCGAATCGCACGTGGTAGCAGAGTCCCTGGGCCAGGTGCGGCTGGAGATGGGAAATCGCCTCGGACTGCGCGACGATGATGTGCTGGCCTTCGTGTGGATCGTTGACATGCCCCTCTTTGAATGGAAGGAACAGGAGAATGAGTGGGATGCTATGCATCATCCTTTCACCTCCCCTGTCGAGGAGGATCTGCCGCTGCTGGACACCGACCCGGGGGCCGTGCGTGCTCAGGCATACGATATCGTCTGCAACGATTGGGAGATCGGTGGTGGGAGCATCCGAATCCATCGCCGGGACATCCAGGAGAAGGTCTTCAGCATCTTGGGTCTGTCCCTGGAGGAGACGCAATCCCAGTTTGGTCATCTTCTGGAGGCCTTCGAGTATGGCACCCCGCCCCATGGCGGCATCGCTCCAGGTATCGACCGGCTGGTGATGGTGCTGGCTGGGGAGCACAGCATCCGAGAAGTCATCGCCTTTCCTAAGACCACTACCGCCGTCGACTTGACTTTCGATGCTCCGTCCCCGGTGTCCGACGAGCAGCTGAAGGAATTGCACCTGCGCTTGAATGTCACCGAAGACTAGGGCGGAGCCGCCGATCATCGTTTGCGTTTGCTCGGTCAATCTCAGTGGATAATATCTCAGCGCACCGCGGGCGCGGCGAGATGAGAGAAGTCAAACTCGTGCCATGTTTGCGTGGAGCGACGATTGATGGTACAATAATAAGGATGTAAACAGTCAGGATGGTGTATTATCATGGTGGATTTGGTAGCATCTGTGGAGCAGCAGCAACTGAAGGGCGAAGATGAGCTGCCGCAGTTACGGCCGGGAGACTTGGTTAGGGTTCACACTCGCATCTTCGAAGGAGGACGCGAGCGAGTTCAGATCTTCCAAGGGACGGTGATGCGCCTTCGCAAAGGGGGTTCCAACGCTAACTTCACGGTGCGACGTATCGCGGCCCATGGCGTGGGCGTGGAGAGGACGTTCCGTCTCCATTCGCCACGCATCGTCAAGATCGAAGTACTGCGGCACTCCTACGTCCGTAGGGCGCAACTCTACTACCTCCGTGATCGCAAGGGCAAGGCGGCCAGGCTGAAAGAGAAGCGCATCGAGGATAAGGCTCCAGCCTAGCCTCTGGCCTTCTTTACCCCGTCCTGGCAAGGATCAGGATCTCAACCTTACTTCCCCGCAGACTGCGCGATTACCTCGGCTGCGGGGCTCTTGTTGTATAGCGGTATGCTCTATGGGGAGCGGACCTACTCTCCAGCACGAATCGGCACTCCAGAGCCAAGGCTACCGCGCCATCGCCGGCGTCGATGAAGCGGGGCGTGGTGCCTGGGCCGGGCCCGTGGTGGCGGGTGCGGCGACCCTGCCCCTGGATTCGGTGACTCTCTCAGATGAGTTGCTTGGCATCCGTGACTCCAAGCGGCTCACTCCGCGGCGCCGCGCCTTCTTCTACGACAGGATCGTCCGCACGGCCGCTGCTCTGGGAGTGGGAATAGTGGGTCCCGCCGCATTGGATGAGATGGGAGTAGTCTCGGCGACCAAACTGGCCATGAGGAGGGCGCTCGGCAACCTGGCCACTCCTCCCGACTATCTTCTCGTCGACGGCTTTCCCCTCGAATACCGTGGTCTCCCTCATGAGGGCGTTGTAGGCGGCGATGATCTTTGTTTCTCCATAGCTGCGGCCTCCATCGTGGCCAAGGTCGTGCGGGATGAGATCATGGTAACCCTCAGCAGAGTCTTCCCAGGGTACGTATTCGATCGGCACAAGGGGTATGGCACACCTCAGCATCGAGAAGCGCTATCCCGCCTGGGTCCCTGTGCCATACATCGCCTTTCCTACGCTCCCATGAGATTCATGATTCAGCACAACAAGCCGGGAAGGGAGAAGGACAGCATGCGACGCGGCACCAGGAGGCTCGGCCAGCTGGGTGAGCAACTGGCTGCACAGCATCTGGAAGAGCAGGGGTACGTCATCTGCGAGAGGAACTACCGCTGCACTGTGGGCGAGATCGACATCGTGGCTCTCGATGGCGAGTACCTGGCCTTCGTGGAGGTCCGCACGCGAAAGAGCAAGAGGTTCGGGTCTCCGGAGGAGTCGATCAGCGCTGCCAAGAAGCAGAAGCTGATTGAAGTGGCTCAAACGTACCTGCAGGAGCGTGAATCGCTGCCCCTTGATTGGAGGATCGACGTGGTGTCTGTCCAGCTGTCGCGCCAGGGAAGACTGGAGCGATTGGAGTTGATCAAGAATGCCGTCGAGGGGTGAGACATCGGAGGAAGATCTGTCTTCCCCGTTGGTGGCCATAGTGGGCCCTACAGGCGTGGGCAAGACAAGGGTCGCCGTGGCCCTATGCCTCAAGGTGCGCGGCGAGATCATCTCTGCTGACTCGCGGCAGATCTACAGGGGCATGGATATTGGGACCGACAAAGCCACGGCCGAGGAAAGAAAGCTCGTACCGCACCATCTGGTGGACATCGTGTCTCCGGACCAAGAATTCACCCTGGCTCAGTACCAGGAGTTGGCCTACCAGGCTATCGAGGATGTTCTCGGTAGGGACAAGGTACCCTTCCTGGTTGGAGGCACGGGACTCTACGTGCGAGCCGTGCTGGAGGGATTCACTATCCCTCGTGTCCAGCCCAACCCGCGACTGCGGGAGGAACTACTGCAGTTTGCGGAGAGGGAGGGGCACAAAGCCGTTCATGCTCGTCTTGAGGAGGTGGATCCCCAAGCGGCGGCGAATATCGATCCTCGCAACGTCCGACGCGTAATCAGGGCGCTGGAGGTTTACGAAGCACTTGGACGCCCCATCTCGGGTCTACAGGACAGGGAGCCTCCACCTTACCGTGTGCTGAAGATCGGCCTGACCATGGACCGGGACGAGTTGTACCGTCGCATTGACGAGCGAGTGGATAGCATGATGAGCGGGGGGCTATTGGCCGAGATGCAGGGTTTGGTTGCGGAAGGGTACGATTACAACCTTCCTGCCATGTCAGGGTTGGGCTATCAGCAACTGGGGACGTATCTGCGAGGAGAGGCGGATCTGGCCACGGCTATAACCAAGATCAAGAGCGAGACCCATCGTTTCGTCAGGCAGCAGTACAAGTGGTTTCGCCTGGACGATGAGACGATTGTCTGGTTTGACGTGGGAGACGATGGGTACGAGGCGATAGAGCAAGCAGTTGTCGCATTCCTGATGGGTGCAGAGCAAGGAGGGAGTCATGAGCCAGACCGATGTGGTGGAGACCACGCTGCGCGTTCGCTATGCTGAGACCGACGCGATGGGCATTGTGTACCACACCAACTACATCGTCTGGTTCGAGGTGGGTCGTGGCGAGTACATGAGGCAGAGAGGGGGGACCTACCGCGGATGCGAGGACCAAGGTGTATATCTTCCCGTGATTGAGGTGGATGCCAGATTCATCGCGCCGGCCCGCTACGACGACGAGGTCGTGGTTAGGACTTCGGTTGAGGAAGTTCGCAGCCGAAGCGTCACTCTCTACTATGAGATACTGATGAAAGATACGGGCCAACTCCTGGTCACCGGGCACACGAAGCACCTGTGCATGGGCCGGGAAGGAAGGGTGCGGCGACTCCCCCAGGAACTCATCGACGCCTTCTCGACCGGCGGGGAGAAGAATGCCTGAATTGCCTGATCTGGAGGTCATCAAAGAGTATCTCCAAGGTGTGCTGCCGGGAGAGCGCGTCGAGGCAGTCGAAGTACTGCGTCCTCTCGTCGTGCGCAACCTGATCTCAGAGGATTTCGTCGACACAGTCACGGGAAATGAGATCAGTGCCGTGCGTAGGCGAGGCAAGTTCCTGCTACTGGACCTTGAGACTGGCGAGAAGCTGGTGATCAACCCCATGCTGGCAGGCCGGCTGCAGTACTGTGAGCCCAGTGAGCGTCGACAGAAGAGGACGTTCTTGATCCTGCGGCTGTCGGGCGGCAGGGAGTTGCGCTACCTAGACGCCAAATCCATGGGGAAGGTGTACCTGACTAGAGACCCGAACCTCATTCCTGGGTTCGCCTCCCAGGGGCCCGAAGCCCTGGATCCCGAAGTGACGTTGGAAGTCTTCCGCGATAGGTTGCGACGGCGACGAGGCGAGATCAAGGGCATCCTGACCAGACAGACCGTCGTGGCCGGCATCGGCAACGCGTATGCCGATGAGATCCTCTTTGAGGCAGGAATCTATCCTTTCCGCAAGCGACCCAGTCTTTCGTCGGAGGAGATTGAGCGCCTCTACGGCGCAATGCGGTCCGTCCTCTTTGAAGCCATAGTCATCCTCAGGGAACGCGTGGGAGATGACGTAGAAGTGGAGCTGAGGGATTTCCTGGAGGTCCACGGTAAAGGTGGAACCCCGTGCCCTCGCTGCAGTACTACGATCTCTGAGATCCGAGCCAGGAATAGACTCACGAATTTCTGCCGTACCTGCCAGCCAGGAAGCATGATCGGCGGTTGAGGCGTGGAGAGATCACGGTTTGAAGGACTAGTTGCCCAAGCTCTGGACAGCTTGCCCTCGGAGTTTCGAGAGAAGATGCAGAACGTAGATCTGGTGATCGAAGATTGGCCTACGCCTGAAGAGTTGAGGCGAGCGGGCCTTCCTCGAGGTGAGACTCTTTTTGGTCTGTACGAGGGTGTGCCCTTGACCGACCGCACCAGTCATTACGGGTTGGTTCTGCCAGACAAGATCACCGTCTATCAGGGGCCTATTGAAGCTTGCTGCCCCACGGCGCAGGACGTTCGTCGCAAGGTGCTTCAGGTGGTCCTGCACGAGCTGGCCCACCATTTCGGGATCTCCGAGGAACGCTTGGGGGAACGGGGAGCGGACTGACTAGAATTCAGTCGCGCTGGTGAAGGTGAAACTCCCGATCTTCAGGGCCGGCACGCGAACACCCCCGATGAAGTTCTCCATGAAGCCCTCCCGACCGATCTTGGTCTCCTGACCGATCATCTCCGCGTCGGATAGGGCTTCCAGGATGCTCTGCGTGCAGCGCAGGTTCTTGACCGGCCCCACGAGTTCACCGTCCTCGATGAGCAACGTCCCAGCACGCGTCATACCGGTGACGATGATCTTGAGGCGATGGGCAGGTCTGACGTAGTGGAAACGAGTCACCCACAGCCCTCTGTCTGCGGGGGCCAGCATCTGCTCTTTCGTCGGGTCGCCAGGATCCAGGGCCACATTCCAAGGGAAGGGCCCGATGCTGTTGG
>CAZNMJ010000071.1:0-14482 GCA_964573815.1 uncultured Anaerolineales bacterium | reverse complement strand
GACGTTGGGCTGGATATGCGCCCTCACCGGTCTGCCGGTGATGTGGATGTGGCACTTGTCCAGGATCATCTTCGGCTCCCTGCTGCTGCTGACATCCTATCTCTTCATAGCCCTGTTCCTCAGGCCTCGGACCCAACGACTGGTATGCTTCCTGCTGGTCTGTTTCTCGGCAGGGTTTGGCTGGATAATCCTTCTCACTGGCCGATTCTCCATCCTCGGCTTCGACCTCATAGACTTCAAGATGCCTGAAGCGCACGTCTTCTTCACCATCCTCACCTTCCCCCACTTTGCCCTGGGAGCCACCCTGCTGCTAGTTATTTTCATGCTCGCACTGCTCTTCTACGAGACGCGACGGTTCAGATACGCCGTGCTGGCTGGCTTAGCAAGCTTCATGATGGGAATCGTCCACCCCTACAACATGCTAATTGTGGCTGGCACGCTGGGTGGCTGGTTGCTGGTAAGGCTCTGGGATGACCGACGCTTCCCTGCCTACGAAGCTCTGGGCACGATCCTGATGGGACTGATGGCACTTCCTCCTTTCGTCTACTATCTCTACGTTTTCTCCACCAATCCGGCCTTCAGCGCCTGGGCAGCCCAATCTGGCAGTCGCTCCCCCCATCCCCTCCACTACCTGATCGGATATGGCCCCCTTCTCTTACTGGCCGTGCCGGCTATGGTTCCAATAGCCCGGAGAACGGACAGAAAACGGACCTTGCCGTTCCTATGGGTACTCATCGTGGCCATACTCATCTATGCTCCTTTGAAGCAACAGCGGCGCATGGTAGAGGGCGTACACATTCCCCTGAGTGTCCTGGCCACGGTCGGCCTCTTCGGCTACTATCTTCCCCGTTGGGAGAGATCACGGACTCTCAGGAGGTTGGTGACCCTCCGCCATAGACGCTACTCCCCTCGGAGAATGCGAAGATTCATCATCTTTCTAGTGCTGGCCTTCACCATCCCCTCCAATCTCTACATCCTGGCCAGCCTCGGGCTCACAGCCTACTTACACCCCCACCCGTTCTTCCACGAACGGTCGGAGAACGAGGCCATAGAGTGGCTCGAGAGGGAGACAGAGCCTACAGATACCATCCTCACCGCCTATGGGACGGGAAGCTACATCCCTTCCCGCATCAACCATCGGGTATTCGTGGGATATTGGGCGGAGACGGCCCAGTGCGCGGCCAAGATCGCCATGGTCGATCGCTTCTTTCAGCCAGAGACCCAGGACTCTTGGCGGACAGAGTTGCTCGAGCAACATAACATAGCCTATGTATTCTACGGTCCACGGGAAAGGTTATTGGGCGCCTTCGATCCCGCCACCGCGTCCTACCTGTCGCCCCTCTTTGCCAACGGCGCAGTGACCATCTATCGCGCTACAGGTCACGAACCATGAAAAGGCATGCCCTCAACTCCTTGCTAGCGGTGGCGATGGTGATCGTGGCCCTTCTGGCCAACTACGTCATATTCAGGGAGGCAGAACTCCGCAACGATTTCTACTACAATGCCTGGCGACCGGGCAGAGCGCTGATGCAAGGACAGAACCCCTACCAAGCCCCTCATTTCCTGAGGTATCCTCTCTGGACGCTCGTCCTAAGCCTACCTTTCGCCTGGTTGCCATTGCCGGTCGCTATGGCCAGTTGGACCCTGGTGAGCGAATGTGCGGCTATGGGCCTCCTGACAGCGACTGTAAGGGGTCTGAAGTGGCAACTGAATCTCAAGACCTTTGGTCTGTTGGCCGTGCTAGCCTTGATCTTCAGACCGTCGCTGGCATCTATCCTTCACGGGCAATACGTGTTTATCACTCTGTTCTTCGTCGGCCTGAGTGTCTTCGCTCTGCTCATGGAGCGGAATGTCCTGGCCGGATTCTGCTTGGCGATGAGCGCGCTCAAGCCGCAACTTGTGTTCCTGATTCTTCCGGGACTACTGGCCTGGGCAGTTGTGCAGCGGCGGTGGAGCGCTGTGGTCAGCTTCCTATTGACGACGCTTGCCATGGTGGCCGTAGCTCAGGCATTCCTGCCGGGCTGGGTCGATGATTGGCTGCTATTGATCGCTGAACATCAACTACGGTCTCGAACCTTCATGGTACCCAGCCTCTGGGGCATAGCCTACACCCTAAGCCCGTCACATTGGGTGCTCGTAGCTTCGACCCTGTCTCTTATGTTGCTGACCACACTGGCATACTTGTGGTGGCGGCTCAAGAACTTCGAGGCTTATCTGCCTTTGCTGGCAGCGGCGACGGTCGTAGTAACGCTGATAGTCACTCCCAAAGCATGGAGCTACGATCATACCATGCTGCTACTGCCCCTCCTGTATTGCCTGTACAGGGTCTCACGGCCAGTGGAGATCAGGAGGCGCGTCAGATGGTCGTGGCTGGCAATACTGCTGGGGTGGCTGGTGGTGCTACCCCACTCTCTCTCTTACTGGGCCCTCAGTTGTCGAACCGAGATTCCCTACGCTCTCCTGCCGATCACCATGGGAATCCTTCTGCTGTCCCTGGAGGCCGCTGGGTCGACTACTCGAGCCTCAGCAGAGGTCACAGGAGCCCATGAACCCGCCGCGTAACACTGCCGACGTAGACCCAGCAAGCACGACGCTTGACCTGCTTGTTGTGCTTTTGCTGTCGCTGAGTGTGCGCATCCTGACCGCGCTGCCCCAACAGCAGCCGCACTACTTCGATGCGTACTACTACTACAACGTCGCAGAGAACCTGTCCTTGGATCGTGGCTTCGTCGTGGATTTCATCTGGAACTATCTGCAGTCACCTGACACGGTCACCCACGCCAGCAACCTGTACTGGATGCCCTTGACGTCCATCATCGCCTGGCCCTTCCTCGCCATTCTGGGAGCTTCCTACCGGGCCGCCCAGATACCCTTTGTCCTGCTCTCCGCCCTGCTGCCGGTCTTGGCCTACTATCTGTCCTACCATATCTATGGTAGACGCGACTATGCATTTCTCTCCGCCATCCTCACCGCGTTCGCACCGTTCTATCTGAGGTACTGGGCATGCCCGGACAATTTCACTCCCTTCGCAGTGGCAGCGGGACTGAGCCTCATCACCATATACCTCGGCTGGAGCAAGCGAGAAGCTCGATACTTCCTCTTCACGGGTCTCCTCTTCGGTCTGAGCCATCTCGCTCGGGCTGACGGCATCCTGCTATGGATCGCCCTTTTGGCCACACTGGTAATCATCTGGCTGCGAACGCGGACCACATCCGATGATCGCCCCCCAGCAGATGCCCTCACGAACCAGGCGATTCGGTTCAGGACGTGCCTCTTCTGGCTCCTCCTTGCGGTGGCCGGTTATTTAATCATCACGGGGCCCTGGTTCTATCGCAACTGGGGGCTGATCGGCGCTCCTCTGTCAGGCGCTGGCACCAAGACCATCTTCCTGCGTGACTACGCTGACATTTTCAGCTACTCCAAGGAACTGAGTCTCCAGAACTACTTGGCCTGGGGTTGGGGCGCCATCCTTCGGTCCAAGTTCTCAGCTGCCGTCCACAACCTCGCCGTCATTCTGGGTGCGCTGCAGTTCCACCTGGCCCCAGTCGCCCTCATCGGTCTGTGGCAACTGCGGCGGCGAAGGGAGTATGTGCCCTTCTACGTCTATGCGGCCACGCTATACCTGGCGATGACATTGATTTTCACTTTCCCGAGCACTCACGCCAGCATGCTGCATTCCACAGGAGCCCTGTTGCCCTTCCTCTTCGTCGCTGCCGTCCCAGGCATAGATACCGCCGTGGGCTGGATAGCCGTGAGACGGCGTACGTGGCATCCAAGGACAGCACGGAAGGTTTTCCGCGTCGGTCTCACTGTGGTGCTGGTCACGATTAGCCTGTTCGAATACTCCCGAGCCGTATTCCTGTCCCTCAATCCCGTAGCCATAGAACCGCGCTGGAACAGGGCGAATACAGGCTACTTGGCGGTCCAAGCCTGGCTGGATGACAACAGCGCCGGAGACGCGCCCGTGATGGTCGTGGACCCTCCCGCCTACTACTACTTCACTCATCATCCAGCCGTCGTCATTCCCAACGATGACATAGAAGTCGTCGTCGAAGTGGCTGATCGCTACGGCGCCGATTACCTGGTCCTTGAGTACGATCACGTTGCGTCTCTGGACCCACTGTACCACGGAGACGCCACGCACCACCTGCTGGACCTCCAGAACGCATTCGAGGCCGACGGTGGCAGCTCCATTCAAATCTACAGGATACGGAGATAACGAGCAGATGAAGCGGCCGCCCCGGTCCTTTGTTCTCACGGTGCTCTTGGCGATCCTCGGGGCGCTACTGTATGTCGGCTACTCCTTGCGTTTCGGGTTCGTGGGGTTCCCACTCGACGACGCCTGGATCCACCAGACCTATGCCCGGAACTTAGCACTCCATCACCAACTCGCCTACAACCCTGGGGAGCCGAGCGTTGGCTCCACCTCGCCGCTATGGAGCGTGCTCGTCACCCCAGCCTATGTTCTCCCCCTCGAGTACAGATTCTGGACCTATCTCCTGGGCGCCATCCTGCTGGCCCTCACAGGCTGGATTACTTACCGCTTGGCCAGTGCGCTGTTTCCCGAGGACTCTCTCGCGCCGATATTGGCTGGCGCGTTCTGCGTGCTGGAATGGCACCTGGCGTGGGCAGCATTCTCGGGTATGGAAACCGTCCTCTTCGTCTTTCTCTCTATCCTGGCTATTGAACGGTACGTAGCAGGCGGACGGCCGTTCCTCATCGGCGTCGTCACGGGTCTGCTCACCCTCACGCGACCGGAAGGCGTTTTGCTGTTGGCGCTTCTCATCTTGGACACCCTGTTGAGACGCAAGCGGACAAGAGAAACCCTCACCTGGGCTCGGGCGGTGACTTCTGCCGGGTTTCTGCTGCTAGGGTTCCTGGTACTTGTCACACCCTACCTTACCCTAAACCTGACGGTGACGGGAAACCTGTTCCCGAACACCTTGTACGCCAAGCAGGCCGAATACCGTGATCTAATAGCGGCCGTGCCCCTATGGACCCGCTGGGCGCAGATGGCGGCGGTGACCGTAGTCGGGGCCCAGGTGCTCCTCATCCCTGGCTACGTGTACGCTGTCTACAGGACCGTCAGGCTCAGGCAGTGGCAGGCAATGCTGCCTCTGGCGTGGTGGTTCGCTCTCCTGACCGCCTACGCGATGAGGCTCCCCGTCACCTACCAGCACGGCAGGTACTTGATCCCTGCCATTCCCATCCTCGTACTGTATGGTGTCTGGGGAACGAAGAACCTACCCGGCCTGCCGCGCATCGTGAGGCGGGTCCTTTTCATCTCTATCCCAGTGCTGCTGGTCATCTTCTGGGTGCGCGGGGCTGAGCAATACGCCATCGACGTGAGGATCATAGATAGCGAACTGAGAGAGACGGGGCAGTGGATCAAGGCCAACACTCCGCCGCAGGCCGTAATCGGCGCGCACGATATCGGCGCTATCGGATACTTCTCGGGGCGCGTTCTCGTCGACACAGCGGGCCTCATCACCCCTGAAGTCGTGCCCTTCATAAGAGACGAGGCGACGATGCTGGCCTTTCTGGAAGACAAGGAGGTGGACTACATAGTGATCTTCCCTTCCTGGTATCCCGAGATGTCCGAGAGTCCTAAACTGCGCGCCATCTACCGCTCTGACTCGCCCTGGGTAGTGGAAGCCGGGGGAGACAACGTCGTGGTCTACGAGACGGCGTGGAACGAGTGATGCAGGCCCCTCAGGGCTGTGTGGCTCGGCGAATTCTAATTGCTTGTTCAAAGTCGCTTAAGCAGAGCTTGCACGTATACACGTGTGGTGGTATACTTGCGTGGCGTGGCTGGTAAGCAATGGTATGCTCGCGAGGGGTGGAGGCACATGGCGGACAAGATCAAAATCATGATCGTCGACGACCACCCACTGTTCCGCGAAGGTCTGCGCCGCGTTCTGGAGGAAGAAGACGATCTTCAAGTGGAGGCGGAGGTGGCCGACGGTGAGCAGGCCATCGTCCTGGCGCGTGAGATCCGGCCTGATGTGGTACTGCTGGATATCAATCTGCCGTCCATGAATGGCCTTCAGGTGACGCGAGAGATTTCATCCACCCTGCCACATACGGCGGTCATAAACCTCACTGCCTATCACGACGAGGAGCAGATACTTCGAGCTATCAACGCTGGGGCTCAGGCCTACTATCCCAAAGAAGTGATGCCTGATAAGCTGATATTTGCAGTGAGGCAGGTGACTCAGCGGCAATACGTCATCGATGACAAAGTGCTCGATGCGAGTGAGATAGACGCCTGGCTGATCGAGGAGTCCGCGCGGTTGGCGCCACCGGGATTCCCAGGTGATACGGGCTTCGTGCCTCTGTCGGCACGGGAGATGGAAATCCTTCGCCATGTGGCCAGGGGAAGTAGCAACAAGGAAATTGCGCACACCCTGCAGATAAGCCAGCAAACGGTAAAGAATCACATCTCTTCCATACTTCGCAAGCTCGATGTCAGCGATCGCACCGAAGCGGCAATGTACGCAGTGCGTCACGGTTGGATTAGGCTAGAGGATACCAGACCAGACGAATAGGGCCCTCACAGGAGCTGTTCCCGCCATAACTGCACTCCCTGTCAGATAGCACTGGAATGAGCCATGGAAGACAACGAAGAGAGACAGGATCCCGTCGAAAGCCTGGCTGACCTGGTCGAGGAAAGCAAGAGAAGCTACACGGAGATCCAGAACCAGCTGAAAGAGATCGAGGTCCTGATTGGCCAGACTAGCAGCGAGGTTCAGAAACTTGATCATCGTACTGCGCAGGTCACCAACAAACTGCGCCACCTTGAGTCAAACCTGAACAGCTACCCCCGGGAGGACATCAAGGAGGCGTACTCGGCTTCTGTAGCCTCGCAGCTCCGTCTCCTGATGCTCAGATCGCAAGTAGAGCAGCTGCAGGCCAAGAAAGAGAGCTTGGAACCCCAGGCCGATCACCTGCGCAAGTTCCTGGAGATCGTTGATGAGATCCCAGGACTAAGAGGACCCGCAGAAGCGTTTGCCACAGCGCCGATCGGTGGAGACAACGTCGCCATGCGCATCATCGAAGCTCAAGAGGGCGAACGCCAGCGCCTGGCGAGGCAGATGCATGACGGACCTGCACAGTCGCTCACCAATCTGATCCTGCAAGCTGAGATCGTTGAGAAGTCCTTCGATGTTGATGAGGACCAGGTTCGCCTCGAACTGGCCAATCTAAAGGACGCCGTGAAGGCGACATTTCGCAAGACGATGGACTTCATCTTCGAGTTGAGCCCCATGATGCTAGACGACCTCGGGGCGGTACCGACCCTGCGGCGTTACATAGAGGATTTCCAAGAGAAGAGCGGACTCAGCGTCGCCCTGGACGTGGTAGGGGAGGAGCGCAGGCTGGCTCCCTACGTCGAGGTCACGACCTTCCGCTTGGTGCAAGAGCTGCTCCACAATGTGTGGCAACACGCCCACGCCAGCCATGTGCAGGTGAACATGGACCTGCAAGGCACCGCCGTCAGAATCAGCGTAGAAGACGATGGGAGTGGCTTTGATCTGGACGAGGCCATGTCCTTGGCCAAGGAACGCAAGACCTTGGGGATCGTCACCATGCAACAGAGGCTAGAGATGCTCGGAGGGGAGATGCAATACGACACCAGCCTGGGCAGGGGCACCAAGGTCACCGTGCGGATCCCCAGCGCCTAGCGCTCAGGTGTGCGCTTTGGGGCAAATGTAGAATGGATAGAGTCCCAATAGTACCAAAAGGCTATTGCCTTCCAATGGGTTTGTCGATATAATGGAGCCAGCAGGTGGTTGTTTGTCACTTGTACTATGGCGTCACAAGTAGAAGGGAGGTGAGAAAGGATGCTGTACTTGCCGCAAGAAGAAGGGCAGGGTATGGTCGAGTATGCGTTGATTCTAGTCCTGGTGGCCATCGTCGTCATTGCGATCCTGCTGCTCCTTGGTCCGCAGATCGGCAACATCTTCAGCCGGATCACCAGCGCTCTGAACCCGTACTAAGATCCGGATCATACCAGCCGTGTTACAAGAGAGCCCTACCTGAGTAGGGCTCTCCTCATAACTTGCCCGTCTCTTTCCACCAGGGGCCCATTAACAGCGCCAATCCCGACACTCAAGGCACGCACGCGCCTTCGCTGACGCTCAGCGTTGGTGCGCGCTCGCTCCGTGGTACTATCTTCCTATTGCGATTTCAGTAGTGATACTGTACTATTTATTTGAGCATCGGGAGCATGGGCTACCTCTAGAAGTCCCTACCCCCCAAACGAGCACACGGAGCTTCCTGCCCCCGATGTCTATGTGTAGGTGAGTGGAGTGCAATGCGAGTTGCACCCCTATCCAGGCTATGCAGCGAGGGTCGTATTGGTGCGGTGAGAACGCTCACATAGGCTTCCACGCCGGCAATCGAGCTGGAAGGAGGACTGAGATACCATTGCGGAGTGGGCGATCGAGCAAGACTGGGGGACACTTCTGTGTGCCCCACGCTGGTGCCAGGCGGCCGACAGTAGTGCGACGATGGTGTCAGCACTTGAAGGCGTGAGCGTGCTTGCAGCGCCAAGGACTCGACTCAGGCATCAGACGGGAGACTGAGTCGCTCGGGAGCATAGCCCGTGACCCCTTGGTCGCAGACCGAGAACTCGAGCGAGATCGCATATCACTGGATGATGCACACCAAGAGACCATGCCGGGTGAACCTTCAGGAGAGAGGCCCATGCTGAGGAAACGGTCAAGAGGCCAGGCCTTGACGGAGTTTGCGATTATCCTGCCCACGGTACTGGTGGCAATGTTCCTGATCATCGAGACGGGTAGGCTCTTCCAGGCATACGTCACCGTTCAGAGCGCCGCCCGGGAAGGTGCCCGGTACGCTGTCACCGGGCAAGGTGGCTCAGAGCGAGTCACCAATATCAAGGAAACCGCCAAGTCCGCGCTGGCCGCCGGCTTGCCCTTGATACAGGATCCTGGCTGCGACGATTACTGCTGCGACAACGACTGGATGCCTGAGTACTACTGCATCGTCGTCTGGTCGAGAGGAGGGTACGACAACGCGGGTCTGCCAGGCGAGAGGGTACAAGTACAAGTAACCTATAACGTTCGCGTCGTGACGCCCATCCTCTCCGCAATTGCCCCCTACGTCGGGCTAACCGGTCGAGTGGAGATGATCAACGAGCCCTTTGGGCCCACCGGCTCGACCCAAGTAGGCGTAGTGCCACCTGCTCTGGATGCTCCCCCGACCTTCACACCCACCTATACTCCTACGCCGACAGCCACTCCGGGCCCGGTCGCCATCAACGAGCCGTTGCGACCCGGAGACAGGGTGGTGACCGGCTACGCAGACCCAGACTACGAGACGTTGATCGAGATCTGGGATTGGACCGAGCGCCAGATCATCGGCAGTGGCTATGTGCAACCTGACGGAACTTTTCGCATCAGCGTAAGTCCGCCCCTGGTCGGAGGTCACACCATTCGGGCCATAGGCACCTATACCTATGATGATGCTATAGTGGGTGCTGACACCCCCACGCCAACAGAGACGGGCACTCCCACCAACACCGCCACCAGCACGGCGACCGGCAGCCCCACCCCCACCGGCACCGCTACCGACACTCCTACTATTACCCCCACTCCCACCGCGACGCCGATGCCCTACAACATCCGGGTGACTTGCGGCGACGACCTGGACTATACGGACACAGAGGGCAATCTCTGGGAAGCTGACCAGGTCTACTCCTCAGGGAGCTGGGGACACATCGGTTTGGTGACTACGCGGCCGCGGGATCGTGGGGCATGCGCCACGGTTGGGGGAACTGCGGACCAGGACCTTTACAACTCCTATGCCTACGGCCCGTTCATGGGCTACATCTTCGACGAAGCTGTTAATGGCGACTATCACATAACGCTACTTTTCGTGGAGCCGAGTTACTCGTTGCCACTTAGGCGCATCTTCGATGTGTCCATCGAGGGTGAGTTGGTAATTGATGACCTGGATCTGTATAGCCAGGCCGGAAAGTGCAACGCCTATTCGCAGTCATTCGACGTGACCGTTACCGACGGTCAGCTGAACATCGACCTGGCGCCACAGCTCGAAGACGCCATCATCAGCGGCATCGGCGTGTCTTTCACAGCGTACCTCCCCACGCCAACGCCGACGCCCACCGCTACCGACACGCCGGGCCCCACTGTCACGCCCACCTTCACGCCGGCAGTGCCTCCGGACCTGACGATATGGGGCGCGCCGGGGATGGACCCTGTTTATCAGACAGTGCCGGACCCTGAGAACCAGACCGTGCCCGAGCCTGAGTGGGCGTTCCCCGCCTGGACCCCCGTGGCGATCACCACCGACGTCTATAATGATTCCACGGGACCCTGCAACGAGTTCTTCTGGACGGACCTGTACCAATCAGGTGCCATGACAGTTCCGCCGCCCAGCAAGGGGGGTGTGGCCTGGCAGGGGCTGAGCGGTCTGGGGCCCTACTCGGGCACCACAATCACCTTCACCCACACTTTCACCAGCAGCGGCGTATACTACCTGTACACGCAAGCAGACAGCTTCGAGTTCGTCGATGAGCTAAACGAGAACAACAACGTCAGTCAGCCCCTGTCGGTGTCTGTGTACTACGATGGGGCGACGCCCACTGCCACCTTCACGGCCACGCCAGACCCCAATTGCGGGAGCATAAGCGGGCAAGTGTTGGTGGATTTCGTCGATGGCCCCGTCGATCCGCCCGGTGCGAGGGTGCACATGACCCTGTACCTTGGCAGCCAGTTGATCGATACTACACAGACAGATCTGAACGGACTATATCACTTTGACTGTGTGCCCGCGGGGACGGGTTACACGGTGAGGGGCATGGTGGAGATAGGAGGCACATTGTATCTGGGGGTTGCGACCGGGATCGAAGTACTGCCTGGACAGGAGACCAGCAATGTCAACCTCACCCTCCACTTCTTGTAGTAGGCGCCTCAGAGGAGGGGCTCATTGCGACGGTTCCTATACTTGAGCCTGGCGACTCTGGCTAGCTGCGCCGTGATGCTATTCGCGGCGTTTGTGGCCCAGGCCAGCAGTCCATTGAGGGTGGGTTGGATGATCCCGCTGGAGGTGTCACAAAGTGGCAATGCTCGATCCATGGCCCCTCAGACGGCGGTAGATGGCAGCGGTCACATTCACCTCATCTGGATGGACGACACACCTGGCCAGGCAGATCTGTACTACGTCAAGTCCACTGACCAGGGCATCATTTGGTCCAAGGGCGAATACGTGACGACGACCCTCCAGTCCAAAGATGGTTCCCTCGCCCTTGGCAGCAGCGGCACGATTCACGCCTGCTGGTGGGAACAGAGCAAGGATGAATACAATCTGCTCCATGCTCAAAGAACGGCCAGCGGCTGGAGCCTGCCGGCTCCGGTGATGATCACCACAGAGAGCGAGATCTCTTACCCCGCGATTGCGGAGGCCGCCAGCGACCTACACGTGGTTTGGTCCAACAAGCCATCCTACGACGGTCCATCGCTCTATTATAGTCGAAAGCCCACAAGCGGTGGCGCATGGTCTGATGCCACCGTCATAGCGGACACTGCCCCCATGTCCCTCTATGCGAGAATGGCCGTGGATACGACCGATAACCTCCACGTCGTATGGCAAGAGTACACCTTGCCTTACGAAATCATGTACGTCTCCGGTACGGTGGGGACCCAGACCACGTGGTCTACCCCCATTACTTTATCCGCTGCCCTTGCCCAGAACGCCACTACCCCTGCCATCCACGTCGACGTCCATTCCGTCGTGCACATAGTCTTCGCAGTGGACGTAGAGGGGCTAGAAGAAACGCAAGACGTCTACCACGTTAGTTTCCCCGTGAGTAACACGGAAAACATCTCACCCACCGTCATCCCAAAGAGCAGGTCTCGCATATCACAGGAGCTGCCCACGTACGCGTGTCCTTCGATAGCACTCGACAGCGCAGATAACGTCCACGTGGCGTGGAACGGCGTCAGGAGCGGCGACGCCTATGATCGCATCTACCACGTGCTGTCTGACGATCAAGGGGAATCGTGGTCCCAGCCCATGGCTATCTCGCGGGACGACGCGTGGCCGGATGGTTATCCAACCATGGCTACGGACGGGACTCTGGTCCACGTTGCCTGGCAACAGAAAGGCATAGTCCCTGACAGCGATATCTACTACTCCCATAGCCTTCCCATTTCCAGTCTCCTTCCGCTTGCGCTGAAGGACTATTCGTGAGGATAATTTGAAGTTAAGATACTTGATTATCGGGCTCAGCTTGCTGATCGTGGTTGTCTACGGCGTCTTCGCCATCCTGCTGGTGAGGCTCTCGCCAGGTCGAGGCGCCGGCCAGCCGGGCTTCACGGCCAAGGAAGCATATCCCAGTGCCCTGAAGGCAGCTCAGGCCTGGCAAGCTGACGCGCAGCTCGTCAGCGCCAACGCCAGTTGGAGAGATCTTGGGCCGGAGGAAGTGCTGGAGGCAGAGGTGGCCTGGGCTTTCACCTTCTTTTCGCCGCTGGCGCGACAGATAAGGATTCTCTCGGTGACTCCTGACACCGCTGAAGCGGTAGAGAGCATCGACGTCACTCCCCGCACCAGGGTGGCTGACGTCGAGCTGTGGCAGGTGGACAGCCCCCAGGTGCTCCGTCTGTTTCTCGATCATGGGGGCCGGGATTTCTTGAGCCAGAACCCTGATGCCACTGTGAGCCTGCGTCTGGGTCCCGGGGAGAGCGGCGAACCCTTGGTATGGCTGGCCTTTGGGATCTCCAGCGGCAACAAGAGCACTCACACTGTGCAGGTAGACCCTACCAACGGTCAAGTAAAGAGCGCAGCGCCCTAGATGGGGTGTGGGAAGGATCCTCTGCAGACGCAAAAAGGGAGGTCGAACATGAGAGAGAGAATTCTGGGAACTCGGGAAAAGGGGCAGAGTGTTGTCGAGGCCGCTATCGCGTTGCCCATCCTGCTGCTCCTGGCAATCGGCATCGTTGAACTCGGTTTCGCCCTGAACGCCTACAACCAGACCATCAACGCTTCGCGAGAGGGCGCACGGTTCGGCTCGATGGGTGGCTCCGACTCGGCCATCAGCTCCATCGTTCAGGGTGCCCCCGCCTACCTGCTGAGCTACAGTGAGGAGAATGCGGACCTGTACGTCGTCCGGGCAGAATTGGGCGGCACAGCCCCCAACTGTAGCGTGATCTCGGACACTTTCAGCTGCAACCTGGTCTGGGACAACCCGTTAGTGAACACCAGTTGCGTTTCACAGACGGAGATACTAGACCGACTCGGCTCCGCCGGCGTGGCGGATTGCGACCTGGAAGTAGTGGGCGTGGATCTCCACTATCGTTCTCCATCTCTGCTGGGCCTGCCACTGGTGAAGCAGTTGAGCGAAGCAGTGCTCATGAGGAGCTTCACCGTGATGAGGGAGGAGCCCCCACGCCCGTTGTCCGGTATCTGCAACGCCTACCCCATTGCCGTCCACCGATCCGTGTTGGCCGGCATGAAACCGAACAACGGGGAGGTCACAGATGACATCCTCAACGGCACCGGCGATGGGAACTTCGGCTGGCTTCGCTGGCCATGGGATACCAGTGGCGGCAGCGCCGAACGGTTGGCGGAGGCCCTGACCCGGCCGATGACATCTGAGTTCCAGAACTGCGACGTGGAGAACGAACCGGACGACACCCACCTCAGTGTGAATGATTGGATCTGCTCCAACACAGGTGTGAGCAACGACATCAAAGTACGAACGGCCCTCGACAATCTGATGGCCAAGGGATGGATCCGCATCGTGGTTTTCGATGAGCACACCTACGATCAAGGTGGTGCGAACGGCGCTTACCATGCAGAGAAATTCGCCATCGTGAAGCTAAAGGACTATCACCTGCCCAGCAGCGGCGGAGAAGGCAACAGGATCAAGATCGAGTTCGTACGCTACGATTCGACCGGCTGTATCGAATAGGCACATGCGGCTTTGCCCGGCCGGAGGCTGCAGGATCAGATTACGGATCACCTGAGGAGGCGCAACGGTGAAGAGAAGACTCGAGCGGTGCAGAGAGCTCCTCACTGTGCAGGATGAGCAGGGCCAGGCTATCGTCATCATAGCCTTTGCCATAGTCGCGCTCATGCTGTTCGCAGGGCTGGCGCTCGATGCTGCCACCATCTACGCCGGGCAAAGCAGGCTCAAGCGCGCCGTGGACGCTGCTGCGCTGGCGGGGGTCGTGGAACTCCCCAACGAGGCTGCGGCAGCCGACCGCACCACGCAGTTCTTGCTGGCCAACGGGTACGATGCCAGCGACAGTGAGTTCATGCCGAGGTTTGAGACCGCTCGTCTCCCCAGCGCTGAGTACATGCAGTGGGGTGTGACGGCCACCTATCGCCTGCGCTTGAACTTCCTTCCTGTGATCAACTTCGACTACGTCGAGGTAACCGAGGTGGCGGTGGCCGAATACAGGTCTATGGTGGATATCTACACCTCTCAGACCGGCGG
>CAZNMJ010000070.1:0-14728 GCA_964573815.1 uncultured Anaerolineales bacterium | reverse complement strand
CAGTACATCCCCACACCTTGGCAGCCCCCGGAGGGAAAGGATGGGGATAGAGGAGAGCGAGGATGATCCCGCTGGGAGACAGCGTACCATCCGAGCGCACCCCCTTCGTTAACTATGCGCTGATTGCGCTCAACGTGATTGTCTTCTTCTTTGAGTTGGTGTTGGGCCCCACCGCAGAGGATCTCATCTATTCCTGGGGCACAGTGCCTGCGGTTCTCGTCCAGTGGCGCCAACATCCATGGGTACTGATCACGCTCGTCACCTCGGTATTCTTGCACGGCGGTTGGTTCCATCTCATCGGCAACATGCTCTACCTGGCCATCTTCGGCGACAATGTGGAAGGGATCATGGGCCACAAGCGATACCTTGCCTTCTACCTGGGCTGCGGCGTCACCGCCAGTCTGGCCCAAGTGCTGATGGCCCCCACGTCAGTGCTCCCAGGTGTCGGAGCCAGCGGCGCCATTGCGGGGGTACTAGCTGCCTATCTCCTCTGCTTCCCCCGAGCTCGCGTCTTCGTGGGCATCCCTCTCCTCATCCACATGCAGGTAATCGCGCTGCCAGCGGTGATCGTGTTGGGTTTCTGGTTCGTCTTTCAGCTTCTCAACGGTGCGGCGACGATTGCGATGTCAAGCGAAGCGATGATGGGCGGTGTGGCCTGGTGGGCACACATCGGAGGCTTCGTAGCGGGTCTCATCCTTACTCCCTTCCTCAGACAGCGGAGGCGCCGCGAATTCCGCTATCTGGACGCGGTGGACCCGCGCTACCTGAGAAGATAGGCTGCAGCCTGCTTGACTGCTTGTTCGAGAGAGGGCGGACGACGGGAAGGGACCGTACTGCCAGGTTGCAGCATAGCGCGCCATGTGCTAGAATACGTGTAGAACGAGCGCTGGGGCGTCGCCAAGTGGTAAGGCAGCGGCCTTTGGAGCCGCCATTCGGAGGTTCGAATCCTTCCGCCCCAGCTTGACCTGGGAAGCACAGGGCCCCTACTACGAGGTGCTCGTAGTAGCGAGCAGTGATGGACGACGAACCATCCAGTAAAGAGAGTGACAAACCGCCGCCTTGGGGCGGCCCTAGGCCGGGACCACAGCTTGCCTCTGCGGTACGCGAGGTGGTCTTGGCCTTTTTTGTCTTGTGGAGGTGCCATTGACTATTCAAGCGGTGATTCTGTCCGGAGGAGCGGGAGAGAGGGCCTTTCCCCTCTGTACCAGAAAGCCCAAGCCAATGTTCGAATTCCTGGGCAAGCCATTGCTCCAGTATGTCATAGAGAACTTGCGCGAGGTGGGTATCGACGATTTGATCATCGTCACCGGCCCCGAAGCCCAGGAGATAAGAGCCCACTTCGGCGCAGGAGAAGGGTTCGGCACCAAGATACGGTATGCCACTCAGGAGAATCCTCTGGGGATGGCCAACGCCCTGCAGGCGGCAGAGCACCTCTTGGAAGACCGTTTCCTCATGCTCAACGGCAACGACATCTTCGAGTCTCACCTGCTGCGCGATGTCATCAGCAAGGCCCGGCAGACGGGGGGAGACATGGTCCTCGTGGGGCGGGAGATGGAGAGCCCATGGAAGTTCGGCGTCTTCAAGTTCGAGGACGGCAAGGTGACAGCTGTCGTGGAGAAACCCCCGATGGGGGAGGAGCCCAGTAACGTCGTGGTGGTGGGGGTGTATTTCTTCTCCAGGTTGATCTTCGACTACATTGCCCGCACTCCCCTATCCAACTACCAACTGGAAGCAGCCTATCAACAACTGATAGACGAGGGAAATGTGGAATTTGTGCCCTACGACGGCGTGTTCGAGTCCTTCAAGCATCCCTGGGATCCACTCACGATCAACGAGTACTTGATGAAGAGTCTCATCACCGAGCCACGGGTGAGCGAGCAGGCTCAAGTTTCGGACAAAGCCGTCATTGAGGGCAACGTTGTCATCGAGGAAGGGGTAAGGGTCTTGGAGAATGCTGTCATCCGGGGACCCGCGTATATTGGACGGAACAGTGTCATAGGGAACAATGTCCTGATATGGAACCACTCCTCCGTTGCGCCCGACTCTGTGGTGGGCTTTTCTTCGGAAATCAAGCACTCCCTGATAGGGAAAAACTGCTGGATTCACATGTCCTACGTCGGAGACTCGATACTCTCCGACAACTGCTCCTTGGGTGCGGGCACCATCACCGCCAACTTCCGTTTCGATGAGGGAGAGGTCCCGGTCAAGGTGAAGGAGGAAAGGATTTCCACGGGCACTGACAAGCTCGGCGTCATCATGGGTGAAGATTGTAAGACCGGCTGCAATGCCACCTTGATGCCTGGTGTGAAGGTGGGCCCTCACAGTATCGTGGGTCCCGGCGTCGTCCTGCAGGATGATCTCGCCGCAGACAGCATGATAATGGGCCCTGCTCCCTATGTTACAACAAAGAACGAAATCACCGTCTCAGCGGAAGCCAAAGAGGGAAAGATGAGCGCGCTCCGCAAAGGCACCGCGGGCGATACATAAGTGGTGAGAAGGGGGGGCGTAAACTGGATACCGAAGCGTCCATAGAACTGGCTTTGATAGGTCTGTCGCTACTCGCGACCGCATTCGCGTGCGCGGCTGAGGCAGCTCTGACTTCGGCCAATCCCTTTCGTGTCAAGAGGATGTCACGGGAGGGAGTGCCGCGAGCTGATCTGCTCGAGTCCATACTTGAACGCGAAGAGTGGTACCTGTCAGCTCTTCTAATCTTGAAGAACGCAGCCGTTATCGTGGCCGCCTGTCTGACCACGATTCTGGCACTCAGCTACGCTCCACGGTGGGGCATTGTGATAGCTATCGTCTGCCTGGTGCTGTTCGTACTATTCCTCTGTCGGCTGGTGCCGCGGGCCTGGGCCTCACGAGATCCAGAAAGAGTGGCACTGTTCCTATCCAAGCCCACAAGGTGGCTGGGGCTAGTCCTATATCCTTTTGTCCGTGTCTTCCGAGGGACGACTGACCTCTTGATTGGAGACGCCGAGGCGCAAGAGGCCCCCAAGGACGCCGCCGCCCTGGAGGCTGAGCTACGCCTGTTCATAGACGCTGGCGAAGAAGAAGGCTACATCGAGGAAGATGAGAGGGAGATGATAGCCAGCATCTTCGAGTTCGACGAAACGCTGGTCCGGGAGATCATGGTGCCGCGCATCGATATGATAGCGTTGGAGGTCGAGACGTCAGTCGACGAGGCACTAAACGTCATTGTCGAGACGGGCTACTCGCGCATCCCCATCTACGAAGGAGCGATAGAGAACATCGTGGGCGTTCTGAACGCCAAGGATCTTCTCGCTCACTTCAGGGACAATAAGGACCCAACCGGAGAACTGCGGGACCTCCTGCGCCCGGCCCATTTCGTGCCAGAGACGAACAAGGTGGGAGAGGTCTTGGAAGAGTTGCAGCGCGAACGCATTCAGATGGCCATTGTGGTCGATGAGTACGGTGGGACCGCGGGCTTGGTGACCGTTGAGGACGCTCTGGAAGAGATTGTGGGCGAGATTGAGGACGAATACGACACAGCAGAGGCCTTCTTTGAGAGGATCGGCGACCACGAGGCGATTTTCAACGCGCGCATGGATCTGGACGATGTCAACCGGATGATGGATACACATCTACCGACAGAGGACAGCGATACCCTCGGAGGGTTGATCTACTCCCTACTGGGCGGAGTACCCAAGGTCGGCGACGAAGTAGTACTGGACGGTGTCAAGATAACAGTGTTGTCTTTGTCGGGCCGTCGAATCCACAAGGTAAGAGTGGTCAAGGAGGAATAGCATGGACCCCTCCACAGAACTAGTCACCCTAGGAAGAGAAGCTCGCGAGAAGGCGTACGCGCCGTACTCTGGATTCAAAGTTGGCGCAGCATTGCGAACTAAATCAGGCCGAGTCTACACCGGCGCCAACGTGGAGAATGCCTTGTATGGCCTCACCATCTGTGCGGAGCGGGTGGCCGTGTTCAACGCAGTGTGCGCGGGGGAGTGCGAATTCGAAGCTTTGGCCGTGGTTAGCGAAACCCTTGCTCCCCCCTGTGGAGCCTGTCGTCAAGTGCTGGCGGAATTTGGCCTGGATACTCAGGTAATAGTCGCAGATCTGGGAGAGCGGCGCGAAGTACATCTCGTGGCCGATCTACTGCCAACGGCCTTCACGCAAGCATTGCTGCCTCCGCGTGGCTCTGATAGCGAGAGGGATGCTTCCTAGAGTCCCTCCTTCAACCGACCCAGAATAGACCTCCAAGGACCTTCTTCCGGCAAAAGCAGTGGTTTCATGCCAAGAAAACCAATGGCTGCGCTGTACGTGAAACAACAGCATCTCGTGGAGATGATCGATCATGCACGGGAGGAAGCGCCGGTGGAGGCTTGTGGCATTCTTGCGGGAAAGGAAGGTCGTGTGGTGGAGGTGTATCGCGCCAGGAATGCCGATCACAGCCCGACTTCGTATCGACTGGACCCAGAAGAGCAGTACAGGATCTTCGTAGACATAGAGGACAAGGGATTGGACATTGTGGGCATCTATCACTCGCATCCCTCGTCGCCAGCTGCTCCTTCAAGCATAGACCTCGAACGGGCCTACTATCCGGAAGCGATCTACTTTGTGATATCGCTGGTGGACCCAGGCGACCCACAGGTTCGAGCCTTTCGTATCACCAATGGGGAAACCTGCGAACATGAGATTGTGATGGCTTGACAAGGGGCGCAAAGCGCGCTACAATCACGCCGCGCACTGGTGTCTGGACTGGCACAGCAATAACGGAATTGGGGGCACCTGGCGTTGGAACTTGCCCGTCTCACATTTCAGGAGCTGTCTCTTCGTTTTTCCGTCACGGCTGCCATGTCCCTGTAGGGAGATTGTGACGCGGCGCGGCTCTCGACCACCTTTCTGCCGAACGCGGAGGAGCCACGTGCATCGAGCTGTGGAGCTCCGGGGTCGTGAGCCGAGGCTGTTGGGCTGATCTCGGAGCTCTATCCCCAGTGAACAACCAGCACGGACTCACCCTGAGAAGATCGGTATCGCGCGCAGTGCAGGAGTGGCAGTACTTCGCGACCTCTCCTTGGTCCCTGGACGACGTTGGGAAGTTCTGGTCCTCTGTGACAGACTATGATGACATCAACGAGGCTTCGTACACGTACTACCGCCGCTTTGCCGATACATTTGAACTGGCAAGAGATCTCATCGGCCGTGACAATCTAGCCCTTGACATCCAGTCTCGTACCGGGAACGGAAGCCTATTCTGGGCGGAACGAGGATTCATTCGGAGGGCCGATCTTGTCGACTTCTCGGAGCACATGTTAGCGATTGCTTCTTCAAAGCTCTCTGAGGTAGGGATCGAATTCGAGGCCCACTTGGTGAAAAGCTTTCCCCTCCCCTTTCCCGACGAAACCTTCGACCTAGTGCTCTCATACGAGACGATCGAGCACATCTGGGACCGCGCCGCATTTGTGTGCGAACTGGCTCGTGTGCTCAAAGCAAGCGGATGGATAGTACTCACTTGCCCCAACGTGTTGTGGGAACCCGCCCATTCCCTGGCGGCGATTCTGAACCTTCACCACAGCGAAGGCCCTCACAGATTCCTGAGAAGAAGCACGCTGCTGTCGCTTCTCGGACAAAGCGGACTCGAAGTCGCGCGAGAGGATTCTACGATCATCCTACCCTTTTCCTCAGAGTTCTCCAAATCCGTGGACCGGTTCTTGGAGCAGAGACTCCCTCCGGGTCTCACAAGAGCGATCGCGCTACGGCGCATCTTTGTACTCAGAAAGAGCGAACAATGACCCTGGGGAAGGCAGGGAGCCCTTCTCTCCAACCGCTTCCGCTCCAGTGAGGGACCCCGATAACATTCCTCCCACAGTGCAAGAGTGTGGCCTGAGACAACGCTCCCCCACGGACATACGACGCAGAGTATGGCCACTGATCACAGTGCGGCCAGCCGGGCCGACTAGCTCCGAGGCGCGCACCTACCAGGAAGAACGATGAGAGTGTAGTGCCGTCACGTCCGTATCACAGGGGGATGAGAGTGAAGCAGCCTAACGTAGTCGTTATCGGCAGCTCAACTCTGGACATGAAGGGGCGTCCCCAGAGTGCCCTGGTTCCGGGTACGTCAAATCCGGGGTACATTCGCGTTAGCCCCGGCGGTGTTGCCAGGAATGTCTCCGAGAACCTGGCGCGGCTGGGGGTACCCACGGTTCTACTGTCCGCTGTGGGAGACGATGCCACGGGAAGACACATCCTGGAGGTCACCCAAGCGGGCGGCGTTGACACGAGCCGAGTGCTGATCAGCCACGAGTACCCATCCGCCACCTATCTGACGATCGCCGATGAAAAGGGCAGCCTCTTGCTGTCCATTGACTCCATGGACGTCGTGAAGCTCGTCACGCCCAAGTATATCTATGCTCACCGTCGGTGGATCAGAGAAGCTAGCATGCTGGTATTGGATGCCAACCTGGGCCCTGCCGCGATCAAGTCCGCCTTGGCCGTTGCTGCCAAGGCGGACGTACCCGTTGTGCGTGGATCCGGTGTCTGTGGCCCTTGCGCCACGCGTTCAGCCTTACCTTGAACAGATTTCCCTAGTAGTACCCAACTCTGACGAGGCGCAGGTGCTCTGTGGCCTCTCCGCTTCTGATGCTCTGGAGGCCATAGCCGCTGCCCAGTCCCTCGTCTCCACGGGAGTCGACACCGCCGTCGTCACTCTGGCAGACAAAGGCCTGGTCTACGCCACCTCAGAGGAAAGCGGTCATGTTCCGGCTATAGACATCGAGATCACTGAGCCTACTGGGGGTGGCGACGCCCTGACGAGCGCGGTAGTGTTCGGCCTGGTGAACGGCTTCTCTGTGAGTGAGGCGGTGCGCCTCGGCGTCTCCGCAGCCACTCTCACCCTGACTTGCTCCGACACCGTCTGCCCGGATTTGAGCCTGGACGCCCTCTACGAGCGGTTGATGATCTGACTCCATCCAGCGCACCGAACTTGTCGCCCAGCAGTCTCCATCTCCGTGAAGCGAACGACGTCAAGCTCGTGGCAGGTCCACTCTCGCAGTGGCCACACCGATGCGCCTGGCAGAAAGGCTCTCCGATCCCCTCATCCAGCTCCTCTCGCTGGGTCTGTTCTGTCGCCCCCCGCTTCCACCAGCGGATCAACCCGGTGCCTCTGGCCTCAGACCGCGAGCTGTCCCCACCCCTGAAGCTGATGCGTCGTTTGACATGGGGTCACCGCCATAGTATAGTTGGACAAGCTGTCTCGAGAGACAGCACTCACAGACTCCTCACCGTTGCCACATGAGCTTGTAAGCACAAGCCAGGGAGACTACGGCGAAGTCGATGGTAATAGCCAGGAATATCCCTGATCTTCTGTGGCGCGCTTTCGGTTCGCGCAAGTTAACCCTCATACTGCTCGCGGTCATCGCCGTCGCGGTTTCATGTGGCGCCATCTTACCCCAGATGCCCGCTGGCGTGGACATTGGTTCCCGCGAGTATGACCACTGGCATGCGGGGATTCAAGCGCGCTATCTGCAATGGGCGGATCTGTTGGCGAGCCTGGGGTTGTTCTCTGTACTCGACTCGCTTTGGTTAGAGCTGCCTCTCGCCCTTCTGGTGCTCAACCTCTCTGTGTGCGCCGTCGAACAGTTCGAGGCAGGCCTCCGGCTGCCCAAATGCTCAGCAGAAGGATTCGAGCAAGCATTCCGACGAGCCTCGCAGTCTCGGACCTATGTCCTCGCCAGAGAGAGACAGTCCGTGGTG
Organism: uncultured Anaerolineales bacterium; assembly: GCA_964573815.1. Lineage (GTDB taxonomy): Bacteria > Chloroflexota > Anaerolineae > UBA7937 > B3-Chlor > CAYGAW01. Next base: position 7,009 of record CAZNMJ010000070.1, on the reverse strand, counting down.
GCAAGTCTGCGCGCGTTGCTGGAAGGACGCCGTTACAGGGTCGAGCTTGAGGAAGAGGACGAAGCCTCCTATCTGAGTGCCAATCGCTTCTTCCTCACGCGCTGGGGATCTTTCGTTATGCATGGAGGATTGATCGTAGCTATGGCGGGAGTGGTATTGGGCGGCCGCGTCGCGTGGCGCGAGCAGAACATCGCTCTCAGCCCTGGTCAGGTGTACCAGATCCAGCATCTTCCCTCCTTCAGCGTACGCCTGGACGACTTCGAGGCGGAGCTCTATCCCGATGGCACTCCCCGGGCCTATCTAGCTCGGCTAACGCTCCTGCAAGAAGGAAACGAGGTCCAGACAGGAGTCACGGTCCCAAACGCACCCTTTAGGCACCGCGGAATATCTTTCTACCAACTATCCCACGGACCACTGGTCACCGTGCGAGCTCTCGACACAGACGGCCAGCCCATCTCTGTGCAGGCTCTCGCACCCGGCGCGACACTGCAGGAGGAAGCGACACTGCAACTCAGCGAGCAAGAGAACGAAGGATACGTCGCTGTCCCCGATCAAAATCTGGTCCTGCGAATAGTCTTCCAGTCGATGCTACCTTCAGAAGGCGAAGACATCCCTGCCTTGCTGGTGCAAGCCTATCGAGGTGGAATGACCGACCTTGTCCACAGTGAAACGTTATTGGACTCCGCATCTCTCCAGATGGAGAGCGACTCGTACATGGTTGAATGGGGACACTACGCAGTATTGGACATAGCCAATGATCCGAGTTTCAGTCTCACTCTATTTGGGGCTACGTCACTACTGGCGGGAGCGATCGCCATCCTTTACGTACCGCCGCGCTCCATCTGGGCAGTTGTGAGCGACGAAGGAGAGGTCGTGGAAATGCGATTAGCCAGACTAGGGGAGAAAGACAAAGGAGGTGGCGCCGGAGAGTTCGATGCATTGATGGAGCAGATTGAGAAGGCAAATCGTGGTTGACGCTAGCGCACTGTATTTTCTGGCCAACCTCACTCTGTTTGCGCTGCTACTCCTGACTTGGGGGCATCTGCTTCGCCCTGTCTGGGTCGCTGGTGGGCTGCTTCGCGGGACGACGCTGTTGTTTCTGTGCTGCCAGGGAGTCGCTCTGCTCTGGTCGGCTGCACAATTGGGGCCTTGGTGCTTCGCACACCCCTATCTGAGTGTCATGCTTCTCGTGGAGGTTGCCATCCTTGTCTGTGCCGTGCTGCAGAAGCTGGGACCGGACGGCGGTGCGGGCCCCTTCGTCGTCACCCTGGCCTTTCTCATGCACTCCTCTGGTATCATGTTCCTCTCGGCCCCGGCTGCTGAGCCCCTGCAGATTTCCCCCTTCGCCCGCAGCCCATGGTATCTGCTTTATGTGGTCACCGCTCTGGCGGCTTTCGGGGCATACACGTGCGCGGCCGGGGGTGCCCTGGCATACTTCGGCGCACGAGTATCAGTTCGTGGCAGATTCGCTGGCGAGCGGGTATCCAGACAACGCTCTCTTATCTACTGTCGCAGGGCCCTGGTGATAGGTTTCCCGTGGCTGAGCAGCAGCATGGTGGCTGGTGCCCTCTGGACGCAACTGGCGTGGGGCAGCTACTGGACGTGGCGTCCCGCAGAGGCCTGGCTGCTCATCCTGTGGCTAGTCCTGACCATGGCTCTGCATGCCCGTTCCATGACTGCCTGGCAAGGCAAGCCGGTAGCCCTCCTCTCCCTTCTGGGGTTCAGCCTTGCCCTCCTGAGCCTGCCCCTGCTTGCACAGGGCCTGCTGACCACGTCGTAGTTGCACCAGCCTCTGGCTCTGTCTAACGCAACACTTCCCGGCCGCCACTCTCGCTGTCGCGCCCGAGCCCCAATCCACACGGCCACCCATCACCACGCCGCAGGTCCTTGCGAACGGCGACCGAGTCATAGGTGTGAAGGCCCTTCGGTGCTTCGCTGTTCACATCCTGCTTCGGGCTCCAGGTAGGCGAAAGTTCTCGCCAACCTGGAAGGAGATGAGACTGCTTTCTGCGGATATCACGAGAAGACCGAGGACGTACTCGCTCCCGAAAGGGAGCTACCAGAGCATTAGGCCAGTGGCTTGGTCGAGGGTTCGCTCGGGGACCGGACCTTCCAGTGCCGTGATGGCGAACTCGCAGGCAAAGGCTACGTTCCCCTCCACCAAGTGTCCACCAAAGCAGCGGCCATCTCTGTTGGCCAAGATGATGTGACAGTGCAGGAAGGTCTCCCCCTCCCTACGGGATATGTTTCCTGCCAGGGAGGCAATCTCCATCTCCTCGTCGAAGCTTATCTCACGGTAGGCGGCAGAATCCTGGTCGTAGAAACCCACGGCGCCGCGCTGCACCGCGCCCAGCGCCTGGATGCTCCCCGCGGTCACTCCCTCACTGACACAGAACTCGGTCAGCCCCTGCAAGATGTCCTGTCCCTTCTCAAGCCGACCGAGCAGAACCCTCCGTCCCTCGAACGAAAATGCTTTCATCTCTGCACTCCAGCTCAGACTCCGGTAGCCGCATTGGCTGCCCTGTGCCAAGGCAATAGGTTCGACATCCCTCGCCGTGACCTGCGCTGCTCCAAACTCACCACGGGCATGCTATGGTCCCGCCTTCTTCCCACCTCGCTGCATAAACCGGCCCGTCCAGATCGGTTAGCTCCCCGAGGAGACGAGCGAAGACCTGTGGGTCTCCGCTCGTGCAGAAAGTGCGCCTTCCTCCTTCCCCTTCCCTCAGCAATCCTTCTCGTTTCAGCACCCGCGCTGTCTGCCGTGCCACCGCTGGGCTGGGATCGATGATCTCCAGCTCATCCCCAGTTATCTTCTCGATCAGCGGTCTTAGATGGGGGTAGTGAGTGCAGCCCAGTACGAGGGAGTCTATTCCTTGGTCCATCATCGGTTGGAGATACCGTTGCAGCATCTCCATGGTTTCGGCATCCTGGACGAACCCCGCTTCCACCCTCTCCACCAAGCCAGGACATGTTTGAGTCAACACTTCGACATCTGCGGCGAACCGCTCCACCAAGCTGGCGAACAGGGCTCCCTGAAACGTCGCCTCGGTGGCCATGACTCCCACGACCTTGCTACCCGTCCGGTCGGCCGCCGGCTTGACCGCGGGTTCCATACCCACTATGGGCACGTCGAAGATTTCGCGCAGATAGTGGAGCGCCGCAGCGGAGGCAGTGTTGCACGCCACTACAATGACCTTTGCCCCCGAAGACAGGAGAAAGGCGACGATTTCCCGTGCAAGACTCTGGATCTCGCTGTGCGACCTCCTTCCATAGGGGCAGTGGAAGGTGTCCGCGAAGAAGAGCACGTCCTCGCGAGGCAGCTCCTTGACGATTTGCTGTACGACCGAGAGCCCCCCCACACCCGAGTCGAAGACACCAATAGCACCGGCGTTCCTGCTCATCGACCTCACTCTGGCAACGGGATAGCTTCGATAGCAAGGGATTATCCATAGCGGGGCTGGATTTGTCAAGACTTGCTCCCTCAAGGGCATTGGCGTACAATATGTGGAAGAGGCAATCGTTGCGCCGAACTCGGGCGCATCGGTGCCCACCACAGGCTGAGCATACACATGCGTTGTCGCTGTAGTGGGGGCGACTCGCGGACCGACACCAGGCGGACGAAAGAAGCCGGATTCGCTTGGCCTGGAGATCAGACCGCCAGGAGGCGTCCGGCTTGACCTTTGTCCGCGGGTGGGGGACCGCTTCTTGAGCGCCTGCCTGCCAGGTATCGTGACGACCTCCGCGGTGGTCTGGTGCGAAGCCATCCAGTGAGCCCAGCGTGGACTGGCGTGAGACCGGTTTCGAAATAGTGGGGTTGTGCACCGAAAAGCCGGGTCGGGAACAAGAAACGAGATTTGCATCAGGAGGTGTGGTTCGCTATATGCCGATCTATGAGTATGAGTGTAAGGCCTGCAATCGCAGCTTCGAGCGACTGCAACACTTCTCGGATCAACCCGTGAAAGCATGTCCCGAGTGTGGCGGGCCGGTGCAAAGAGTCATCCAACCGGTGGGAATCATCTTCAAGGGGTCTGGGTTCTACGTAACTGATAACCGTCAACTGCCTGCCAAGGAAGCCGCCAAAGAGCTACCAGGGGGCGATGGTGGAGAGGCCAAGGAGAAGAAGAAAGTCGCGCCAGACGAGAAAGAATAGTGGCGCGTGTGATCTCCCTGTTAGAGTTGGAACTGTCCTGTGGCGCGAACTACCTTGTAGTTATAGTTACTGACATAGTCGAGGAGCTTCGACTCAAGTCCCTCCCACTCCTCGCTCTCAAGGATCGTGATCATCGTGTCTCGATCCTTGGTGATACCGCCTGCCACCACCTGAGGACCGTTGCCTACGACAGTGTACCAGGCCTCGGTGGGCTGAATACCTAGCTTCATCAGTTCAGGAGTGAACTCGCGGGTGACGAATTCCATGTATTCTGCTTCTTTGCCAGCTTTGATGTCCCAAGTCATAAGCAGTTTGATCACAGCTCAGCCTCTTTTCGCGCTAGTTACCCACATATTCAAGCATACCAGATAATGAAGATTTCGGCAAATCTCTGACAGGCACCTTGAGAAGGTGTGAAATGCGCGCGGTCGTCCAAAGAGTGAGCAAAGCTTCAGTATCCGTAGAAGGAAGAACCGTCGGCAGCATCGGCCGAGGATTGGTCGTGCTACTCGGCATTGCTCATGATGATGGGGAGGAAGAGGCAAGGTTCCTGGCGGACAAGACAGCCAATCTGCGTATCTTCACAGACGATGAGGGCAAGTTCAATATTTCCGCGCTGGAAGTGGGCGCCGAAGCGTTGGTGGTCTCACAATTCACACTCTACGGCGATGCCCGCAAGGGCCGGCGACCCAGCTTCACGAAGGCTGCTCCACCGGACGTAGCAGCTCCTCTGGTAGACAGATTTGTGAAGTTCCTCGAGCAGGAGGGCCTCCACGTCGAAACTGGCATCTTTGGCGCGATGATGGTCGTGGAGATCCACAACGACGGTCCCGTGACGATCATCCTGGAAAGATAGCCTATTCCTCTGCAACCACCTCTTTCACCCACTCGATCCCCTCCTTGGTGAAGGCCGCATCCGCTGGATATTGGGGGGAGTACTCGAACACCAGAGTCAGACTTGCTTTCTGGTGTCCCAGGACACATTCCAATATGGCAGGGATGTCAGCCCACCCATCCTCAGGCCGCTGTGATGGATGAGCAGGGACATGGTGATACTTGCGATACATCTCCGGCGTGGCGTTATACACGTGAATGATCGTTGTGTAGGGCGCGAGTTTGGTGACGAAGTCCAGTGAGTCGAACCCCGCATATACGGACATCAGGTGCAGGTGGCCAATGTCTAGGCAGAATTCCAGGTCCGGATGAGCTTCCATCACCTCCACAAAGGCGTCCACCTGAAAGAAGTAGGGATTGGGACCCACATTCTCCAGGGCGAAGGGGATGCCCGCTTCTTCACTCCAGAGGGTCAGCTGGTCGCAACTATTGTGGGCCAATTCGATGATTCTCTCTTCGGTCAGACTCGCTTGTGGCTCCCAGATGACAGAGGGGATATGGCCGATGACGTATTCCGCTCCGTACTGGACAGCCGTCTGTAGCGTACGGTACATGGAATCCAAAGTGCGCCAGCGCTTCTCGTCATCTGGATCGGTGAGAAAGGGATAGGTATCGTTCGGCAAGCGAGGTAGAGGGTCGTGGAAACCGTACCTCAGACCCTCTTGCGTGGCGAAATCCATGACCAGAGGCAGTGTCTCCTCGTCATAGAAGCCAATCTCCAGCTTGCGGAAGTCGCCCAGACTCATGAGTTGTCTCAGGCTGGACACATCTGCTCTGATGAAGGAAGTGGACATGGAGAACTCGATCATACAGCAGCATTCTATCACAGCTTTCTGCAGAGTAACAGACCAGGGCCAAGAGAACCCCCTCCGTTTCTCCAGAACCGCGCCTTTGCACAGTGCCCCCGGCGCCACCTCGCCTATTCCAAAGTGGGAGGGCAAGGTAGCTGGCCGAGCGCGACCGGGCACCGGCACTCGAAAAAGCCCATGGCTTGCTCCACGGTAGCAGGCGACCTATAATTCCACCCACGACTTGGGAGTGCCAAGCAATCGCATGTCTCACGAGACCGCACGTACGTTCTGTCAGATTTGCCGCGCCGAATGTGGCATGATCGCCCATCTCGAAGACGGCAAAGTGGTCAGGGTACAAGGGGACCCGGACGATCGGTGGAGTCGAGGCCGCTTGTGCGTGAAGGGGCGCAACGCACCGCAGATCCTTTACGCTGAGGATCGGTTGCGTCATCCCCTCCTTCGGAAGTCGAGGTCTGGAGGGTTCCAGCGAGCCTCCTGGGACGACGCTGTGGATTTCGTCGCCGAGAGGATGAAGGCCATCAAGGAGAGGTACGGCCCGCAGGCCCTCGTTTTCTACCACGGTACGACGGCCAAGATCCTAGACGAGATGGTGCTCCGCCGCCTTGCCACGCTGTATGGTACTCCCAATGTGACGGGCACGTGGTCGGTGTGCGTGGGGTCCAAGATCCTGGCCTATAGCAACACCTTTGGCCGCCCCCCCATGCCTTGGTGCGACCTCAAGAACGCCAAGTACATCATCTTGTGGGGCACCAATCCTCCTGTGACCCATGTTCATCGCTATCATGGGATCAGCGCCGACATCGTGGCGGCCCGAAGCGAAGGTGCCAAACTGGTGGTGGTTGATCCACGTCGCACTCCAATTGCTGCCAAGGCCGACGCCCATCTGGAGATCAAAGCAGGCACCGACCTGGCCTTGGCCCTGAGCATGATCCACCACATAGTGAAGAACGACTTACATGATAAGACCTTCGTCACCGCCCACACTGCTGGCTTCGAGGAACTGCACGAGCACATCACCCCGTATACGCCCCGCTGGGCTGAAGCGATCACAGACATCCCAGCCGAGATGATAGAGAAGGTGGCGACGGATTTCGCCCTCACCAAGCCAGCATCCCTGGACCGGCGGCAGGGGGTTCAGCACGCTCGGAATGCA
>CAZNMJ010000069.1:0-14805 GCA_964573815.1 uncultured Anaerolineales bacterium | reverse complement strand
GGGCGTCTGGCGAGAAGAATCCGCGCAGCGTATCCTCGTATGCCAGAGCTGCCTCCTGCGGGTGCAACTCACCGTGTATCCGGTGGACATTCTGGATTGGGATAGGAACATAGTCGAGCAGCGTCTTCCGCGCCGTGCCGTAGTTGCTGTCGGGGTGATCGGGCGGCACGCACCGCTCGTCGCCCCAGAACACGCGGACGCTTGACCAGTCGACCTGTGCCACTGATTCCTCCATCGCGAGTCGTGCATACACGGGTCGAGGGGTGGAGCCTCCCGACAGTGCGACGGAGAAGCGTCCTTGAGAGCCTATGGCCTGCGCGGCCAAGGTGACAAACTGGTCGGCCGCTGCTTGGGACAGGCTGTCAGAATCTGGGTAGGTCCTGAGGCGAGTATCAGTCATGGCCGGCGACACCGCATCCCCGCCGCCATAGGTGGTCGTCCTTGGCCAGGATCTCGTCCGCCTCCGCGGGTCCCCAAGTTCCCACCGGATAGGTTACCAAGGGTGGGGCGGTGGACGATTGCCAGCCTTCCACGACAGGGTCTATGAGACGCCAGGCCATTTCAATCTCGTCGCTCCGCGTGAAGAGGGCAGCGTCCCCCTGGAGCGTGTCCAGCAAGAGGCGCTCATAGGCATCGGGCAGCCTCTCCTCTTCAAAGGAGGATCTGTAGTGGAACTGCATATCCACTGAGCGGGTCTCCTGCGCTGTGTCCGGAACCTTGCTTTCGAACCGGAGATGGATGCCTTCGTCGGGCTGGATGCATAGCGACAGCAGGTTGGATGTGAGTTGGTAATCCTCAGGTAGATCAAACATCACGTGTGGAGGACACAGGAATTCGATGAGTATCTCCGTGGCCTTCTGAGCCAGGCTTTTTCCAGAGCGGAGGTAGAATGGGACGCCTTGCCAGCGCCAGTTGTCCACGAAGATCTTGAGAGCGGCGTAGGTGGCCGTCTGTGAGCCCGGAGCGACGTGGGGCTCCTGGCGGTAGCCTTCGTATTGCGCGCGCACCGTGTCGCTCAGAGCGATGGGCCTGATGGCGCTCAGGAGTTTCACCTTCTCGTTGCGCACCGCGTCGGCGTCGAAGGAAGCAGGCGGCTCGATGGCCACCAGGGAGAGTAGTTGCAGCATGTGGTTCTGGAACATGTCGCGGAGCACGCCGGCCTCGTCGTAGTAGGCGCCGCGATGGCCAACTCCCACGCTCTCGGCCATGGTGATTTGGACCTGGTGGACGTAGTTTCGATTCCACACCGGTTCGAAGATAGTGTTGGCAAAGCGGAAAAAGAGAATGTTCTGCGCCGTCTCCTTACCGAGGTAGTGGTCGATGCGGTACACTTGATGTTCATCGAAAACTTCGTGCATGGTTCGATTGAGCTCTTGCGCCGAGGCGAGGTTGTGGCCAAAGGGCTTCTCAATCACGATGCGTCGCCAGCCTTTGTCCTCTCTGGCCATGCCCGCCGCACCCAGGGTCTGAACGATCGTGCCGAAGAAGGCCGGTGGGACGGCGAGGTAGTACAGGAGATTCGAGGTTCCCTCCGCCGTGTCGGCCACCTCTGTTTGGAGACGGCGGCAGTCGTCCAGTTCGGTGAAGTCGCCTGGTAGGTAGCGGACATTGGCCGCGAAGGCGTCCCAAGCGACTGTGTTGAGCAGGGGGCCACCGAACTCCTCCACCCCAGAGCGAAGGTGCGTTCGAAATGCCTCGTCCGTCAGCTCATCCTTGGCGAAGCCCACGATGCGCGTCCCACTGGGCAGGCGCCCTTTGACGTACAGGCTGAACAGGGCCGGCACCAGCTTCCGTCGCGTCAGGTCCCCCGACGCACCGAAGATGACGATGGTGGCCTGCTCATCCATGCTAGTCGCTCTCCTTCAGAACCGCGTGTCCGCCAAACTGGTTCCGCATAGCTGCCAGCAGCTTGGCGGCATAGCTCTTGTCCTGCCGGCTGACGAGCCGCATGAGGAGCGACAGAGTGATCACTGGTGCAGGCACGTCTTCGTCGATGGCCTCGGCAACCGTCCAGCGCCCCTCACCGGAGTCGGCCACCCATCCCCTGATGTCGGCTAGATCCTGATCTTGCTCCAGTGCAGCAGCCGTCAGGTCGAGTAGCCAGGAGCGGACCACGCTGCCGTATCGCCAAATCTGAGCGATCTGGTGCAGATCCAGATCGAAATCCTCTTTGGCCTTCAAGATTTCGAAGCCCTCGGCGTAGGCCTGCATCAGTCCATACTCGATACCGTTATGCACCATCTTCACGAAGTGCCCAGCGCCGCTGGGGCCCACGTGCCCCCATCCTTTGTCAGGGCCGGGGGCTAGGGTTTCGAAGATGGGACGTAGGCGCTCCACCACCGCCATGCCGCCGCCCACCATCATGCTGTATCCTTCGGTGAGGCCCCAGATACCGCCGCTGGTGCCGACATCTACGAAGTACATGCCGCGCTCTTTGAGCATAGTCGCCCGGCGCATGGAGTCCCTGTAATTGCTGTTGCCGCCGTCGATCACGGTGTCTTCGGTGGCCAGGATCTCGGCCAGGTCGTTGACCACGGCCTCCGTCGGTTCACCAGCCGGCACCATGACCCACGCAGCACGCGGGGCGGTCAACTTGCCAGCCAGGTCTTTGAGCGAGTCGGAGGGCGTCGCGCCGACATCTGCGGCCGCTTGGACCGGCTCTGGACTGCGGTCGTACACGACGACGCGATGTCCACCTTTCAAGAGGCGCTCGGTCATGTTGGCGCCCATCTTGCCCAAACCGATCATTCCCAGTTCCATGATCATGCTCCTCGTCCCTGCGCTACGCTTCCCCGCAGCGCGGCGACATTCTCCATTACTGACGCTTTGGTGTTGTAGATGCTCGATCCGGCTACTAGGATTGTGGCCCCCGCTTCGACGACGAGCGGTGCGGTCGTGGGGTTTATTCCGCCATCCACCGCGATGGGGATGTCTCGTCGTTGTTCGTCAAGCATCTGCCGGAGACAGCGGATTTTGTCCACTTGGCTGCTGATGAGAGGTTGTCCTCCGAAGCCGGGGTTGACGGTCATGATCTGGATAACGTCCGCGAGGTCCACCAGATCTTCGAGGACCGACGGAGGAGTGCCGGGGCTGATCGCTACCCCTGCCTCAACACCCAGTTCACGAATAGCGTTGAGGATCCGGTGCGGCTGCAAGCAGGCTTCGCGGTGCACGGTCAAACGGTCGGCCCCGGCATGCGCGAAGGCCTCGAGGTGTTTCTCGGGCTCGACGATCATCAGGTCAACGTCGAGAGTGACGCTCACCACGGAGCGCAGAGCTCGCACCACGCCCGCTCCAAACGTGATGTTGGGCACAAAGCGCCCATCCATCACGTCGATCTGAAGCCCTTCGACCCCGGCCTGTTCGGCTTCGCGGGCCTGCTCTCCCAGGCGCGTGAAATCCGCTGCCAGGATTGAAGCTTCAATGGCGATCATCATTTTCTCCTCTCTTGAGATGGCTGATGCCGTCAGCCCTGGCGACGATGACGTCCGTCGCCAGGCCGAGGAACAGCCCATGTTCCACGACGCCGGCGCGCTCGTTCAGCTTGGCCGCCAGTCGTCTCGGCTCCGAGATAGGACCAAAGTTGCAGTCCAGGATCAGGTTGCCTTGGTCGGTTGTAAAGGGTGTGCCGCCCTTCCTCTTGCGGAGTGCCACGCTGGCCCCCAGAGATTCCAGGTAGGCGATGTGAGAGCCCCAGCCAAAAGGGGCCACTTCGACCGGCACGGGCCAGTGTGTACCCAATGCGGGCGAAAGCTTCGACTCATCCACGACGATGATCTCCCGGCGGCTGACCTGAGCCACGATCTTCTCTCGCAGAAGCGCTCCGCCTCCGCCCTTGATCAAGTCGAGGTTGGGAGCGACCTCGTCTGCGCCGTCAATGGTCAAGTCGACGACCGGATGCTCCTCCAAGGTGGTCAGCGGGATACCCAGCCGACGCGCCTCCTCCTCGACTTGGAGGGAACAGGGCACGCCCAGCATGTCGCGGATCTGGCCTTCCCGGAACAGTTGCGCGATGCGATGCACGGCGAACATGGCGGTGCTGCCAGCGCCGAGGCCGACTACCATCCCCGATTCGACGAACTGCACAGCATGCCACGCAGCCTGTCGTTTTAGTTCTGTGGTCTCTGCACTCACCTTCCTTGCCTCGTCAGTCTCCCTGCCGCTCCTTCATCATCTGCGCCACTACGGCTGTCAGCTTGGCCGGTTCATCCACAACCCACCGCTCATCCAATAACTGCTGTGTGTGGATAGTCTTGCGGGTCATGGGCGTGGTCACGACGATGCACCACATCTGGGCCGCTAACGCTGCCTTCACTCCAGAAGGTGAATCTTCAATGACCAGACATCCGACTGGAAGGACGTCCAGTTCTCGCGACACCAAGTCGTAGATCTCCGGATCGGGCTTGGCGTAGTCTACGTCGTCGCGCGTGGCGACGAAGTCGAAGGCGTCGACGAGATCTAGTGCCTCCATGATCGCGCGCGTTCGAGCACAGGCGGACATGGTGGCCAGACCAGTCTTGCAGCCAGTGTCCCGCGCCTGCTGCAATAGGGCCACGTTGTGCGGCCATTGGTAGCTTCTTAGCACCGCCGGATCGCTCATCATCTCCGAATAGTACCCCAGGCGCAGCTGGACGAGGGCCTGCCAGGGCGTACTCACGCCGAACTCCGCCATGCGTGCCCCGGCCGCATCCTCTAGGCCGAACCTCTCCACCAGCGATATCGCGACATCTCGGCGGGACCGGCCCACTACGTCTGTGAATGCGTCTATCACGATGGCTTCGGTGATTTCGTTCGGGCATAGGTCGAGGACGGCCAGGGCGTAGGAGAGCGCCTTGAGCCGCTCGGTTTGGACTAACGTGCCATCTAGGTCAAAGATCATGGCCCGGATCACAGGAGAGCCTCCACAAGGGTCAGCGCAGCGACCAACAAGAGCAGGATGTGTAGCGCGCGGTTGAGGGCGCGTTGTGGGAACCGGCTGACCATGCGCGGCCCCAGTTGTCCCCCTAGGATCACACCTGGAATGGTGAACACGATAAGGCTCAGAGCGGTCGCCAACTCAGGCCCGCCTACGAGGGTGAACTTGAGCAGATGAACGGCGGAGGCAGCAAGACTCGTGAACAGTACCACAAACACGCCAGTTGCAACCGACACCACGCTGGGTACATGGCACCGCTCCAAGAGGAAGTGTTCGTCTATCTCACCCAGCCCTGTGCCGATCATGCCTTTGAACAGTGCGCCCACCGCAGCGACCAGGCGACCCTCCGTCCGGTTGCACACAGTGTAGCAGATTTCCTGGCCATCCGCTGTGATCAGGCAGGTTTCGCCCTTTCTGCCGCCGTATTCCTGCAGGATGGCGGCGTCCATGCGGGCGACCGTCTCTTGCCCCCTGGTTCGAAGGGAGTTGACTGCCACAGCGAATAGCCCCACACCGAGGATTGCCTTGAGGATGTCTGGCTCGACAAGGCCTGAAACCGAAGCACCCAACAGGGCCAAGGGAATGGTGGTGATCAGCAAACTGATGCCCAATTGGTGGTCGATCAGTCGCTTCCGGGAAAAGGCGTATAAGCCACTGGCAAAGCCGAAGACCTCGGTGATGAGGGCTGCGCCAATGGCAACCTCCGGTCGCAACCGCAAGCCCAGGATGAAGGCTGGGGCAAAGAAGGTGGCGCCACCCACACCTGATCCAGTAGCCATGGTGCCGATTAGTACCGCAACAGGCAGCATGTACCAGTACCGGAGAGTCATAGGAGCGTCTCGCTCAATCTGCTCAGCCCACCCACTACGTCCGTCCCCAGATGGAACCGAATCACGCGCCTCCCTGCGTTCAGCAGCGCCTGCTGATCGCCCAACGCCTGGGCAGCTTTGAGCACGCCGAAGGTGATGGACGAAGCGGGCGATCCGGCCCTATCAGGAATGGGCGCGTCCTGCCGGTCGTCGGCCGTGAACTGCATGAACAGACCGTGGCCCCCATCGCCCTTATGTAGCTGGCCGGTGGAGTGTAAGTAGCGCGGGCCATATCCTACCGTTGTGACCAGCCGGAGCCTGTCACGCAGACGGGTGCGCAATTCTAGCAGAGCAGCGTCTGTCTCTGGGGTCGGCTGGACGTAGGCTTGCAGCGCCAGATAGTCGTGAGGCTGAGCCTGCGCCACGAATTCCTTCAGCGCTTCTGCGGTTAAGGGCGACGATTCGCCATCGGGAAGAACGCCTCTTTCAGTGTACTCGGCCACCATTTGTCGAGCCAGTGCCTTAGCCGCCTCGACGTTGGGCTGGTTGAAAGGGTTGATGCCTAGGAGATGACCAGCCACCGCGGTGGCCATCTCCCAGAGGAAGAATTGCCCCCCGAGATCATAGGTGTCGTGAAGGTGTAGACGCACCAGTGGATGGCCCGCTTGCTCCAGAGCAGCAAGTTGGGCGTCGTAGGTCTCGTCATCACGTAGACGCAGCTGGACGAAGAGGCGATCGTCCCCGTAAACCGCTGGCGGCCCCACGGGCTCCCCCACCACCGGCAAGATGCCCCGTCCCTCTTTGCCTGTGCTCTCGGCGATGAGTTGCTCGACCCAGTTACCGAAGCTGGCGATGGCTGGTGAAACCACGAGGGTCAGCTTATCCTGCCCTACCTTGGCCAACTCCCCGAGTATCGCGCCCAGCCAAGCGGAGGGGTTGTCACCTACCGCCACGCATGCCTCACAGGCCGAGACTTTCGTGAGCGCCCGGTCCAGCAGTAGGGGCACATCCACTCCTACCAGCGCCGCTGGCACCAGCCCGAAGTAGGAAAGAGCCGAATAGCGCCCGCCGATGTTTGGATCGTTGAGGAACGTGGCGCGAAAACTGTGCTGACTGGCCACATCTGCCAGTGGGCTGCCGGGATCGGTGATGGCGATGAAGTGCCTGCCAGCCTGGTCGGCGCTCATGGCTTCGGCTACTCGATTGTAGAACAGCTTGAATAACGAGAAGGTCTCCACCGTGGTGCCCGACTTGGTGGCGACGATGAAGAGAGTGCGCGCCAGGTCCAGTTTTTCAGCATGGGCCAGGATCGCTCCTGGGTCGGTGCTGTCTAGCACGGTCAGATCGAGATGGCCCTGGGCCACGCTGAAAGTCTCCTGGAAGACTTCGGGGGCCAAGCTGGACCCTCCCATTCCCATGAGCAGGGCATGGGTATATCCATCGGAGCGTACATCCTCCGTGAGGGCGTGCAGGTGACGCAGATTCGCACTCATGAGCTCGGCGGTGTGTAGCCAGCCAAGGCGGTTTGTGATTTCAATGGGCTCAGGCTTCCAGACCGTATGGTCGTGAGCCCAGATGCGCTTCACAATCTGATTCTCTGCCATCTCCTCCAGGGCGGAATCCACGCTCTCTTGGTACGGACCCAGGTTCGCCGAGTGGTGTTGCCACCCAGCTAGGAGGCGTTGGCATTTCTCGGCGATGCTGGTCATCAGGGTTTCGAACGATTTCGCGAAGGCTTTGACACCATCGTCGAGCAGTTGGTGGGTGATGGCCTCCAAATCCACACCGAGCTCGGACAGCTGCGCCAACTGGGCTTGGGCGTCCTCCAGATCTGCTTCAAGGGTCGGAGCCACATGCCCATGGTCAAGGAAAGCCTGCAATGTAGCGGGAGGCAGCGTATTGACCGTATCTCGGCCGATGAGGCTGTCCACGTAGAGCGTGTCGGGATAGAGAGGGTTCTTGGTGCTGGTGCTGGCCCAAAGCGGGCGCTGGACCCGGGCCCCCAGTTCGAATAGTCTCTCCCATCGGGGACCACTGAAAGTCTCTCTGAACAGGGCGTAGGCGGCTTTGGCGTTGGCGACAGCGATCTTGCCTTGGAGTCTAGTTTCACCGATTTCCTCCAGAGCACGATCCACCGCCGTGTCTACACGGCTGACGAAGAAGGAGGCCACTGACGCCACCTGCCCCAGGTCTCCACCGCTTTCAGCCAGCTTCTCCAAGCCCTTGATGTATGCCTCGGCGACGGCCTGGTATTGCTCTCGAGAGAACATCAGGGTGACGTTGACGTTGACGCCTTCGCCGATGAGAGTCTCGATAGCTGGGATACCGGCTGGCGTGGCTGGTACTTTGATCATCACGTTGGGGCGTTTCAACGCCACGAATAGTTCTCGGGCCTCCACTACAGTGCCTTCCGTGTCATGGGCCAGCCTGGGGCTCACCTCCAGGCTGACATAGCCATCGGCACCGCCAGTACGCTCATGGACAGGGCGCAGGACATCGGCGGCCTGCTGGACGTCGTCCAATACCAGTGCTTCGTAGATATCTTCGGCCGTCTTTCCCGCATCCACCAAGCGGTGCAGAGCCTCGTCGTAGTCGGTGCTGCCTGCAATGGCCTTTTCGAAGATCGTGGGGTTAGAGGTGACGCCTGCCAGTCCTTGGTCGATCAAAGCCTCCAACTCTCCCGAGGCTATGAAGGATCGTCGGATGTAATCGAGCCAGATAGCTTGGCCCAGATCGGACAGTTCATGGAGTTTGGTCATTGGTGGCTCTCCTACCTAAGCGGGACGGGCTACCGCGGGCGAACACGTCTCCCCCCACCTTTCGTGAGTTCATGTCCTCGGCTTGCAGCCTGCGCGGTCTACTCACCTTCCTCTCTCGCCTCGGCAGCCCGCTTGGCTGCCACTGCCCAGCCCAGACGCAAGGCGCTGCTCATGAGACCGATGTGACTGAAGGCTTGGGGATAGTTCCCCAACTGATCGCCTGTCTCTGGGTCAATCTCCTCAGCGAAGAGGCCCAGAGGACTTGCATGTTCCAAGACCCCAGTCAAGACCTCCTCAGCCCTTTCTAGTTGTCCCAATAGGACGAGAGCGTCCACCAGCCAGAAGGTGCAGAGGACAAAGGTCCCTTCCTTGCCTGGAAGACCGTCGTCTCCGATGTAACGGTAGACTAGCCCATTTGATGTGAGATGGTCAACGGTGGCCTGGACAGTCCCTTGGACCCGTGGATCGTCGGCTGGGAGAAACTCCATCAGGGGGATGAACAGGCCTGTCGCGTCCAGTACCTCGGAGTCGAAGGACTGGACGAAGCTGTTGAGCTTGTGACTGAACCCCTGCTCGAGGACCGCTTGACGGATGGCATCTCGTGTCTGTCTCCACTCTCTAAGCGGGGCCTCGAATCCCTGCTTCTCTGCCATCTTGATGCTGCGGTCCAGCGCCACCCAGCACATGAGCTTCGAGTACGTGAAGTGCCTGGGACCACCTCGCACTTCCCAAATGCCCGAGTCTTCTGTGTCCCAAGTCTCACATGCAGTATTGGCGATCTTGCGAATGAACTGCCAGTCCCCCGGCGAAGTCTCTTCGCCGTAGCGTCGAGTTTCGTAGAAAGCATTGATGAGTTCGCCATAGACGTCAAGCTGTACTTGCTCTGCCGCCGCATTGCCGGTGCGGACAGGAGCCGAATTCCGGTAGCCTGACAGGTGGTGTAGTTCACGTTCCTCCAGGTCTTGTTCTCCATGGAGGCCGTACATCACCTGGATGTGGAGGTGATCCTCATGCTCTCCAAACTGGCGACATAGGCTACTCAGCCACCGGAAGTACTGCAAAGCCTCGTCGACGTGGCCCAGGGTGTACAGGCTCTGGACCGTGAAAGAGGCGTCGCGGATCCAGGCGAAGCGATAGTCCCAGTTGCGCACGCCTCCGATCACTTCTGGAAGAGAGGTCGTGGGCGCGGCGGCGATGGCACCGGTTTGTGGGTGGGTAAGCAGCTTCAAGACCAATCCTGAGCGGACGACATGGTCGTGCCACGGGCCACGGAAGACACAGCGATCTCGTTGACAGTCATGAGCCCAATCCGACCAGAAGGCCGTCGTTGTGTCCAGAAGGCCTTGACACTCCTCCGGGCTAAGGGGATCACGGTCGCCGTATCGAAGGGCGAACCATTGGGTTTCGCCCTCGTTGATTGTCAGAGTCCCACGAGCCTCCCCGCGGCCGATTTCCAGAGTACACGGAGACTGCAAGAACAAGACATGGTCCTGCCAAGCGGCGACAACCCCTTCCGGAGTTGGCTCGACGGCGGGCACCACGCCGGCGTAGTCAAAGCGGGGCTTGAACTCCATCTCTAGTTCAATACTCCCTTGCAGGCACGCTGCTTTCCTCAGGATAGCTTGGTGACGAGGATCAGGAGTGCCTGTCAGCGGCATGAAGTCGGTGATGGTGACTACACCCGAGGGTGTTTCGAACGTGGTCTGAAGGACGTTGGTCTTGTCCACATACCTCTGGTGTCCGAGAGATGACTCCCGGGGCTTGATGTGGAAGTGACCTCCCTTTTCGACGTCGAGAATCGCAGCAAAGACGCTGGGGGATTCCATGTGCGGGAAGCAGCACCAGTCAATTGAGCCATCCCGCCCAATGAGTACACAGGTGGCCAGGTTGCCGATCAGGCCATAGTCCTCGATCCTCTTGTACTCCTGCGCCATGTAGCCTCTTCCCTTTGCTTCGCCTATTCCCCCAGCAATCGTTTCACCTGGGCGACTACGTTCTCAGCGGTGATGCCAAACTGCTCATACAGAACCCCGCCCGGCGTGAGACCGTACTCCGGGTGGCCTGGGGTCTTGCTACCCCACTGCCGGAAGTTCTTCAGTTCTTCCGACGGCAGATCATAGCCTGTGAGGTGCAGTAACGCGTAGACTAGCATCGAGGCATGACCCGCTGAGAGAATGAACCGGTCACGGTTGGGCCAAGTCGGATTGCGGGGGTTGTGCTTCAGAAAGTGATCCCACAGGGTGTAGGCCACGGTGGCCGCGCCCATGGGGGTACCAGGGTGGCCGGACTTGGCCTTCTGGACGGCGTCCACGGCGAGAAAACGGATGGCATTGATGCACTGTTGGTCCAGAGCAGCTTGGTCAGTCACTTCCTCTCTCCTCTGCCAATCTCAATCGTCAGGTCCAACAGCCACAGAGCGATCGCCATTTGACAGGGGCACGACGCGTACACAGTAGTGCTTCTTGAAGGGCGGCTCATAACGCAATCCAAGGCGGTGGAAGACCTGCGGCGGGATACCGATGTCGGCTAGGTACAGTTCCCCAGGTAGACTGTGCAGGCCGGTCTTGGGTAGGGCGAGGGTCAGCGTCGTATCTGGGCGTACCACGGAGCCTGGAGTCCCGCCCGTCGTGGCGTTGAGACCCGATGGGACGTCAAGGGCCAGGATCCGCCTCCCATGGTCGTTGCACAAATCGATGAGTTGTGCCGTCCCTCCCTTTGGGGCGCCGCGCAGACCGTACCCCATGAGGGCATCAACGACGAGTTGTGACCTGCGCAGCAGGTCGCTGGCGTGAGAGAAATCCGTCGGCTGCAAGCCCGCGGCCCGAAGAATCTTGAGTTGATTGCAGGCCGCCGGTGTCAAGCTAGCATCTCTGCCGTCCAGGACAACCCATACTTTGAAGTCCCGGTTGTGGAGGTGTCGCGCACAGCAGAGACCTCCGCCCCCGTTACCCCCTGAACCTGCCAAGACGGCGACCTCACTCTTCGTGCCATGGAGCATGTTCAGTGCCGTCTGCGCCAGACTTCGTCCCGCGTTCTCCATCATCTGCAGGATGCTGAGACCGAATTCGTCCACCGCGATGCGGTCCACCTCCCGCATCTCGTCAGCAGTGAGGGCTGGCACCAGGACACCGTCTTCGGTGCGGAAAACCACTTCACGCTGCAAATCAACCATACACTTGCTCCAGGCCATAGCAGGCGGCACCCATCAGCGCCGCCTTGGGATTGAGGATCACATATACCGGGATTCGGGCCATCAACTCTGACAGGCGGCCCTTGGTCTGGAAGGCGTGCATGAATTCTCCATTCGCCAAGACCGGCAGGATGCGAGGCGGGATACCTCCGCCCAAGTACACGCCGCCGGTGGCCACCACCCTGAGAGCCAGGTTCCCCGCCTCTGCTCCCAGGATGGAGACGAAGTTGTTGAGGGTGGCGATGCAAAGTTCGTGCTGCGCGCCCTCATCCAGTGCAGCTTTCACTATGATTGGCGTCGGATCCTCTGCTGCGGCCAATTGCTCCGCCAGCAAGGGCGGCTCCTCAGCATAGCCGCTGTCCCTCAGATAGGCGTAGATGTTGGGCAGGCCGCGGCCTGAGCACACCCGCTCATAGCTGACATGCTCAAAGCGATCTAGTAGATACTGGAGCAGTCTCAGTTCCAGAGCGTTCGTGGGTGCGAAGTCGGCATGCCCGCCCTCGGAGGCGTGGGGGACATAGCGGGAACCGTCCCAGGTCAGGAACGCCTCACCTAGTCCGGTACCTGGTGCAATGATGGCGAGGGCACCGTCGGCCACCGGCCGCCCTTCGTTCAACGTGCGAAGGTCATCCTCCTCCAAGATTGGTAGCGCGTAGGCGACGGCGTCCAGGTCGTTCAGCAGACGGACGGTGGTGAGTGCCAGGGCGTCCGCCAACCGTATCTCATCCAACACCCAAGGTAGATTGGTGATCTCGGCTTGGCCTCCCACTACAGGACCAGCGACTCCGAAGCTGGCTCGATCAAGGGACACGTCGACCTGGGCCAGGAACTCACGCACTAAGGCTTCCAGGCTGGGATAGATGTCGCTCGCGAACGTCGCCTGCGCCAACGGCGATCGAGGCCCATTCTCGGACGAGAAGAGGGCTAGACTCGTCTTCGTTCCGCCGATGTCACCGGCAAGTAGGATCTCTTCTTGGATCATTCCTCACTCTCACTGCCCGTGCGGTGCGCCATGAACCTCTATCTCCACGGCGCCAGTGTTTCCTGTGTTGGTCTCCACTGCGTCGAAGCGAAGGATACGCGCCGCAAACTCCACGGGAAAGTAGTAGATTTGACCGGCGTCGGGCAAGTCAAAGGGCCCATGGGTTTCGCCATCATCGGTGGTCACGGTGAAGCTGAAGATCTGCGCTGTGTCGTTCGGCATGGTGCGCGTCCAGAACCCTATGGTCTGCACATCGTAGGTCTGATCCAGCTCAATTTGAATCCAGGCGTCGTCACCATCCCCGTTGGATGACCATTCGGTGTTAGGCTGTCCGTCGATCGCGTTGTTGGCGCCAAAGGCGCCGTCGTTGTCTGCGCCGCCGAAGTTGCTGGACACGCCGAGGACCGTGGCGCCAGCTGCCAAGGAGGCTACGTTGTCTCCCTCTGGTCGCTCTGCTGGTGGAGATGGCTCAAAGGCTGCGGTGGTGAAGGTGAAGTCCTGAGATTGGTAGACGCGGGCCTGTTCGTCGGTCAAGGTCAGGCGGTAGTGGTAGATAGCGTTCGGTGTCAAGCCGCGTAATGTGACGAAGTGATCTTGGATTGCGCCTGCCATCATGGGCATCGTGGCGAGGGCACCATACGTGGTGTCGGTGCCGTACGCCACGTTACACATGGTTGGCACACCGGAGGTGAACTGTATCACTATCGAATCGCCGATGTTGTCGAGGACGTTTGGTCCCTCGAAGTCTCCCGGCATGTCTTCCAGTGGCAGTATGGCGTCCGATGTGGCCGCCTGGCCGCCACAAGAAGCCAGCGCCAGTAGCGGCACGAGAATCACAAGTATCCAGACACTACCTTTCAGCACTATCGCCTCCTGTGACTGTCTCTCTGTGCGGTGTCTGACACAGCCTTTGCGTGCCCGGAGGCGCCGGCCGGGCAACGTCTCGGGTGCCCTGATCACGAGTGTGAACTAGCCGCGCTCGAGCCAGCCAATGGACAGTGAGCGTTGGTGTAAGAGTCCGCTTGCCAGGGCATGATGCCAGTAGCAGAGTCAAGCCTTGCCGAGACGCACCCGCCCGGCGGAAACAAGGCACAGTGAGCGCGCACCCTCGCCCTGGTCAAGCGAAGCCAACAATGTCTCAAAATCAGGTGGCGCGCTCACTCTGCACCCACCGGGAGGGGTGGCCAGGGTAAGCCAATTCTGCGGCCAG
Organism: uncultured Anaerolineales bacterium; assembly: GCA_964573815.1. Classification (GTDB taxonomy): domain Bacteria; phylum Chloroflexota; class Anaerolineae; order UBA7937; family B3-Chlor; genus CAYGAW01. The sequence goes on along the minus strand of CAZNMJ010000069.1, from coordinate 940 downwards.
TCTACATGCCGCCACGCATCATCTTGACTTTTTGCCCGGCTTCTTCTTCGGACATCTCCATGTCATGCACTTCATGGGTGTGTGCCTTGAAGTTCTTTGCCAGTTCGTCTTCGTTCGGAGCCTTCAGGTCCATACCACATTGTGGACACTTAATGCTTACTTCAGCCATTTCTTACCTCCTTCTGCTGAATATGTGGCGGGTCTACAACAGTTGGCTTCGCCAGTTGGGCGACCTATTGGACGTGAACAGAGTGACCTTCGTTCATTCTGAGGCAGTTGGCACGATTGCAGCCGCTTGAGCCGACATACGGGTTACGAAAGGATTAGGCGATGGCCCGAAGTGCCGCCAGAAGGGCCTCGAATTCTTCACGGCAATCGCTGCACCGGTCCAGATGATCCTGTACCAGAGGCAATGCCTCGGCTGCGTTCTTGCCCGCCAACTCCAGCTCGACGAAGCGATCGAGTTCCTCGAAGCACTCATCGCAGCCGATTTCGTCTGGACGGGTCGTGATTATGTCGCGTACGATCCACTTGAGAGTATCCAAACTAAGTTCCGTCGTGATTGTCTTCAATTTTAGACGCGATGTAGCGGGAACTTCTTACCCGCGCCTAGGGCCCAAAGGCGTCCAGCACATCCTGACCTGAGAAGCCCTCGGCCAGTATCTCCTCCTGGAGACGCTGGCGTGCATCGTATAATAGCTTGTAGAGGGCATTGCGATTGGTGCCCGTGACTCGCGCCGCCTCCTCCAAAGGCACCCCGTGCAGGTAGACGGCGGTCATCGCCGTGCGTTGTCTGTCGGTCAACCTTTCCGATATCATGCGCCCCAAAGTCTCCAGCAGAGCCCCCTGTATCGCTTGCCGCTCGGGTCCGGCTGACGGATCTGCCAGAGTCGCGGGGATGAAATCACTGTCTCGGGCCCCGGTTATCTTGTCGAGGGAC
>CAZNMJ010000068.1:0-14811 GCA_964573815.1 uncultured Anaerolineales bacterium | reverse complement strand
GTCTCCGCGATGTCTGTCAGGTCTCGGAAAACGCTTTCTATCTGCGATGGGGCGGTGTCTCTGCCTCCCAGGCCGAAGACATAGTCCACGATCTTGGCTGGTACACTGTGTATCTTGCAGGCGGCCGACAGCTCCACGAAGACGGGGCCGCCCAAAGCGCCGAAGGAATCGGAGCGGTCCATCACCCCCACCGCAGTCTTGTCTCGCAAGGCATCGGCCAGCTCTTCGGCAGGGAACGGTCGGAAGACGCGAGGCTTGAGCAAGCCTACCTTCATCCCTTGGGCGCGTAGCTCGTCCACGACGCTCCGGGCTGTGCCGGCCGTGGAGGACAACACCACCAGTGCCAACTCGGCGTCACCCAGTCGGTACTCATCGAGGAACCCATAGCGTCGGCCGAAGCGCTTCGCGAAATCTGCTGCGACCTCTGGGATGATCCGCTTGGCGTGCTTCATGGCCTCCACCTGTTGTCGCTTGTGCTCCATGTAGAAGTCATAGAAGTCCAGCGGACCGTACGTAACGGGATTATCCACATCCAAGAGCGGTTCGTGGGGGATGAACGGCCCGACGAAGTCTCTGACAGCTTCATCATCTTCGATTTGTACTCGCTCCAGGCCATGGCTGGTGATGAAGCCGTCGTACATGCTCATCACCGGCAGCAGCACGGCCTCATGTTCAGCGATGCGCACGGCCTGAATGGCGTTATCATACGCTTCCTGGGGGTTCTCGCCATACAACTGTATCCAGCCTGAATCGCGAGCGCCCATGGAGTCGCTGTGGTCGCAATGGATGTTGATTGGTCCCGAGAGCGCCCGATTGACTATTGTCATCACTATAGGTGCTCTGTTGGAAGCCGCTATGTACACCATCTCCCACATGAAGGCCAAACCGTTCGCTGAGCTGGCGGTCAGGACCCGCCCACCTGCTGCCGAGGCACCGATGCAGGCGCTCATGGCGCTATGCTCGCTCTCGACCCTGATGAACTCTGTATCCACGTCACCGTCTGCCACAAACTGGGAAAAGGTTTGCACAGTGCTGGTCTGGGGGGTGATGGGATACGCTGCGACCACATCGGGGTTTATCTGGCGCATCGCCTCCGCCGTAGCGGTATTCCCATCCATAGCTTCGAATCTGCTCATTGTGTCAAGGCCTCCTGTACAAGGCGAATGCGGTGATGGTCCTCTACTTCTCGGGTTCTGCCTCTGCCACCATATCTATCGCGTCGACGGGGCATATGTCTGCGCAGATGCCACAACCCTTGCAGAATCGATAGTGGAATCCGACCATTTCCTCGTCTTTCACGTCGATGCTGGAGTCGGGGCAAAAGACCCAGCATTGCAGGCAGTTGATGCATTTCTCTTGATCGACGACGGGCGTCAGTGCCCGCCAACTACCGGTTTCATATTCCCGAGCATTGCCGGCATCTACGATCTTGCCGCCAATGGGTATTTCTCTCCAACCAGCGTCCAGCTTTGCCATCTAGCCCTCCTGCACCTCTGCCGCGGCTCGCTCGATAGCTTCCACGTTCCTCTTGACCACCTCTGTCCCGAACTTGTCCCCAAACTGCTTGCGGGTCTGAGCTACCAGATCTTCCACCGTCAAGATGCCTGTGGCTTTGACGAGCGCGCCTAGCATAGGTGTGTTGGTGATCTCACGCCCCAGGGTCTCCAGAGCGATCCTTGTCGCATCCACAGTGAACACTCTACCCGTTTGGAAGCCGACCATCTCACGAACCTCCGCTGGCGATTCAGCGGTGTTGACCAACAGTATCCCCTGCTCCTTAAGGCCCTCGGTTACATTCGCAGCTTCCAAGAGGGTCGGGTCCAACACCAGTACCATGTCTGGCTCTTGTATCTGGCAATGCTTGTGAATCGGTTCCGGGCTGAGCCGTGTGAAAGCCCTGATGGGCGCTCCAGCCCGCTCCGGCCCGTAGTCGGGGAAGGCTTGGAAATACTGGCCGCTGTCCAAGGCAACCTGAGCCAGCATCTTCCCAGCGGTGACCACCCCCTGACCGCCTCGGCCATGCCAGCGAATCTCAGTCAAATTGGCCACGTTGTCCTCCCATGATGAAGCGGATTTCAAAGGTCTCAAGACACCAAAATACTATTATACACAGAAGAATGGGGAAAGGCCAATATGCGGGCGGGGTTGTCAATAGAGAGCTCGCATGCTAGAATAGGCCTCCGGCTAGTGCGTCGGGGATGGACGTCGTATACTGTAGGGGGAGATCATACGTCCATCGGCTTGGAGGACATGGAGGCCCGTACCGTTGGCAAAGGTTGGTTCCTTGTTCCGCTTCTTGCATTCGTGGCGGGCGTCCTTTCGGCCTTCTTGCTGAGAGACGTGCTGTTCAGAACGGCTTCTGTGGCCGTCGCCACGCCCACCCGTGCCATGGCTCCCAGCGGCTCACTGGCTGATCACAGTCCCATCTCAACACCCACTCCCACGGTCACCCCTACGCCCACCAGGTTGCCACCGACAGCCACCCCTGCGCTCCCAACGCCCACCAGCACTCCGACCCTCACGCCTACCGCCACCTCTGCTCCTCTCTCAGTACCCACGCTGTCGGCACAGGGCCCTCCCACCCAACCACCAATCATCACACGGGAGCAGTGGGGGTCCATGGAGATAACCGAAGGTTACCAACCCCACACATTGGTGAGGATCACCCTCCACCACGATGGCGCCGAGTTCCACGGTGGGGCTCCGGGTCGCTTGAGGGGCTTACAGAGCTGGGCGAGGAGAGTCCGCGGCTGGGTGGACATCCCGTATCACTTCCTCATAGACCTCGAGGGGAATGTCTATGAGGCGAGACCTCTGGAGTTCGTCGGGGACACGGCAACCGAGTACGATCCTACAGGACACGCCCTCATCACTGTGATGGGCAACTACAACGTGCAGGAGATAAACGAGGCACAGATGGGGGCCCTTATAGATCTGGCAGCTTGGCTGTGCTACGAGTATTCGATCCCTCCCGACCTCATCCGGGGCCATCGCGACTACGCTGCCACCTCGTGCCCCGGGACCAACTTCTATCGCTACCTGGTGAATGGCTACATCGTGGATGCCGTTGAGAGGAGACTCCAGTTTGAGACTCAGTAGGCGACTCGCACTCCTTCTACTGTCTGTGCTTCTACTGACCCTGGCGTGCAGTTGTTCTTCCATGAGCGAATGGCCTCTGATTGCCCAACTCGCGCCGCCTACGGCGACGCCGACACCTCTGCCCACGGCGACCTTCACGAGCACACCGGGCTCGACTCCAGCCCCCAGTTCCACAGTCGCGCCTTCACCCACATCCACGGTCACCAGCACTCCCAGTCCCACAGCGACCCTCCTTCCCGCCGTGCCTCCTGCGCCCACGGCTACGGAGATCAGCCAAGGAGATCCGGAACGCCCGTGGATCGCTCTAACCTTCGACGCCGGAGCCAGTATCGCACCCTTGCCTTCGATCCTCGAAACCTTGCGGCGCAAGGAGGTCCACTGCACTTTCTTCGTCACTGGCATCATGCTGCGACAAGCAGGAGGTCCCGAGCTACTCCAGGAGATTGTGGCTGCCGGGCATGAGTTGGGGAATCACTCAGATACCCATCCTCGGTTTACCGAACTGACGGCCGAGCAGATGGCGGAGGAGTTGGCAGGCGTTGAGCAACGCGTCGCTGAGTTGACGGGTCGGAGCACCAGGCCCTATTTCCGACCCCCGTTCGGTAACCGCGATGATCGGGTGCGTCGAGTGGTCCAGGAGAATGGGTACGTCACCATCTACTGGACCTATCAGGTTTGGGACTGGACAGGGGATAGGACGGCTGAAGAGGTGTTCAACTACGCCGTGGATGGCGCCTGCAACGGGGCGATTGTGGTCATGCACGTCGGATCGCCGGAAACAGCGGAGGCCTTGCCCAGGATCATCGAGGAACTGCGTGCCCGAGGCTACCGGCTGGTGACCCTGAGCGACTTGTTGGCCTCTTGAGAACGTAGGCTCCGCCAGGGGCTGACTATCTAACAGGTGGAGTCTTTCTTGTTCTTGGGGAGAGTGAAACAGAAGGTGCTTCCGTGGCCCACTCTGCTTTCCACGAAGACCTGTCCTCCGTGTCTCTCCACGATAGATTTCACAGTGGCTAGGCCCAGGCCCACGCCTTCCACCTCACGAGTGGCGGGGCCCTGCACGCGGTAGAATTTATCAAAGATGTGAGGCCTGGCGGAAGCAGGGATGCCGACGCCGGTGTCTGTCACATAGACGGTGATTTGGTCTTCATCCTCCCCAGCGCTCACCTTTATGCTGCCTCCCCGGGATGTATACTTGATGGCGTTGTCCAGCAGGTTGGTCATCACCTGCACCAAACGGGTATGATTACCCTCTACGACCGAAAGGTCATCAGGTAGGATCACCTCCAGGCTCAACTCCTTGTCCTGGACCGCTCCCTCCAGGTATTGGGCCGCTTCATTAACCACAACATCTACGTAGATCGGCCCCGTCTGCATGTCCACTCCTGCCTCGATGCGGGCGATGTCCAGAAGGCCACCTATCAGATCCTGCATATGTTCCACATTCCTCATCGCCCGCGCAGTGAACTGCTGTTGTTCTTCATTCAGTTCGCCAACCTGGGGAAGCAGCTTGAGCAGGCTTTGAATTGAGGTTAGTGGTGAGCGCAAGTCATGGGTAATGGTGGCCACGAAATCCGACTTCATCTTATCCAATTCTTTGATATGAGTTATGTCTCGCATTATCAAAGCCCAACCCACGTCGGGTATGGGACTGAGACCGGCGTAGAAGGTCCGCCCGTCTGGCAGGGGGACCTCGAGATTGGCCGAGCTCTTCTTGGCCATCTGCTGGCTGAGAAGTTTGTTGAGCAGCTCATGGCCAGTTACTTCAAGAAGGGGTCTGCCTATCGTCTGCGCCGGCTCAACATCGAAGGCCTCCGCCGCCGCAGGGTTCATCAGGAGCACCCGCCCGTTCTCGTCGGTGACAACGATGACGTCTTCCGTGCCGGTCAGGATGGTCTCCAGCTTGCCCCTTTGTTCCTCTACCTCCTGGAAGAGCCTGGCGTTCTCGATGGCGATGGCCGCATAATCGGCCAGCACGGAGAGCACGTACCGGTCGTTGTCTGAGAAGGGCTCCATCGCCGTCTTGGTCGTAGCGTGCAACACGCCTATCGTTCCCTCTCTGGACTTCAGAGGCGCGGCCAGCGTCACCTGCAAGGGATCTGTCTTTCGTGACCGAGGCGATTCGATCATCGCTACCTGGCCGGTCGTCATCACCTGCCTGACCACAGCGTCATCTCCGCTCTCCATGACTCCGCGCGCCTGCTCGTCGCCTGCACGCTGAACCGCCCGTAGTTGCAGTTCCTGCGTCTCTTCATCCAAGAGGAAAAGGGATATCTCCTCGGCCCCCGTGACGTACATGGTGGCCTCTACAATGCGGGTCAACAGCTTGTTCAGATCCAGGAGCGAGGTGACCGACTTACTGATTCCGTAGAGGATGGTCAATTGCCTCAATCGCTGTTCCAATTCGCGATTGACCAACTCTAGCCGCTCGGCCAACTCCTCTTTCTCTTTCCTTAGATGCGCCTCCGCCAGGGATCTCTCGACGGCCTCCATGATCTCCGTGACTTTGAAGGGCTTGGGGAAGTAGTCCCTCACTCCCAGGCGGAACGCCTGCACTGCAACGGTCTCCGAGCCGTACGCGGTGATCAGGATAACAGGGATGTCTCGGCCGGCCTGCCTCAGAGCTTTCAAGACATCGAACCCGTCCATCTTCGGCATTTGCAGATCTAGGAGCATGAGATCTGGTTGCTCGGTGAGAGCGAGATGCAGGGCTTCCTCACCATCGGTGGCGCAGAGTGCAGTGTATCCACTGGGGACCAGGAGCGAGTCTCTTATGAACTCGATACTCCTGGCGTCATCATCTACGATCAGTACCTTTTGCCTCTCCATGTTCCGCGCGCTGCCTTCGCCGTACTATGAATTCCACCTAGTAGTCTACCAGAGTTGACCATGGGTGGCAATAGGACATTAGTACCGGTTGAATGGAGGGCACAAAAGTGATATAGTATCCTCGTCGAGCAGAGCCTTGTGTCAGCATATGATACCGCCCAGGCAAGACTCCGGGGTTGACAATAGTGCGGAATCCTGACGCAGGGCACCTAGGATGCCCGAGGAGGTATTGTGTGACGAGAACGGCCGTAATTGCGATTGGGGGCAACTCCCTCATCAAAGACAAGCAGCATCAGACTGTGCCCGATCAGTTCGCCGCAACTGATGAGACGTGCGCCCATATCGCTGACATCCTTCAGCAGGGATGGAGAGTGGTCATCACCCACGGCAATGGTCCGCAGGTGGGTTTCATCCTGCTGCGCTCTGAGTTGGCGAGTCATGTTCTGCACAGCGTTCCGCTGGATTCCTGTGGGGCGGACACCCAGGGTGCTTTGGGCTACATGATCCAGCAACTTCTGGGCAACAGATTAGGCGAGGTAGGTGTTGATATCCCTGTGACCACAGTCGTGACTCAGGTTGTAGTAGACGGCGATGATCCGGCCTTCAAGAGCCCCACGAAACCCATTGGTCCCTTCTATGATGAGGAGAAGGCGCGGCTGTACGAGCGAGAACACGGCTGGGCCGTGATGGAGGACGCAGGGCGAGGCTGGCGACGGGTTGTCCCGTCGCCCATCCCTCGGGAGATCGTGGAATTGGAGGCCATCAACACGCTTCTGGAAGCCGGGTTCGTAGTGATCGCTGTGGGTGGCGGAGGCATCCCTGTGGTGCGGGACAAAGAAGGTAAACTGCGAGGCGTGGAAGCCGTAATAGACAAGGACTATGCCTCTAGCCTGTTGGCATCTGGTATCGACGCTGATCTGTTTCTTGTCTCCACTGCGGTGGAGAAGGTCTACCTGAATTATGGTCAGCCAAGCCAGAAACCGTTGGACCGCGTGACGGTGGCCGAGGCCAAACACTACCTCGGAGAGGGACACTTTCCCCCAGGTAGCATGGGTCCCAAGATAGAGGCTGTCATCCAGTTCTTGGAGAGGGGAGGTGAGGAAGCTCTCATCACTTCACCGGAGAACCTGGCTCGAGCACTGAGAGGAGAGACTGGCACCAGGATCACCCTTGGGTAGGGGGCGGAGGCCAGTGCGTTGAAAGTCGCAATCGTTCACGACTGGCTGAACCAGGCGGGCGGAGCGGAGCGGGTTCTCGAGGTCCTGAAGGAGATCTACCCGTCAGCGCCCATCTACACCTCCATTTACTGCTCCAGGGCGATGCCTGCCCAGTATGAAGAGTGGGACATCCGTACTTCCTGGTTGAACCGCCTACCCCTGATCAAGCAGCATCACCAGCCGTTTCTACCCCTCTACCCTCTGGCCTTTGAGGGCTTTGACCTGAGGGGATATGACGTGGTGATAAGCAACAAGAGCGCATTCTGTCACGGTGTGATAACACTGCCCGAGACTGTGCATATCTGCTACTGTCTCACTCCCACCCGCTTTCTGTGGGACTATCACAACTACGTCCGACATGAAGGGATCAACCTAGTCGCCAGAGCCGTCTTGCCTCCCGTTATCCATCGTCTGCGCCGTTGGGATGCGGCAGCGGCCCATAGGGTAGATCACTTCGTCGCCATCTCAGAAACGGTGCGACGACGTATCCGGGAGTTCTATGAGCGAGATGCGGTAGTCATTCATCCGCCAGTAGAAGTCGATCGTTTCCAAGTGCAGGACGGCCATGACGAGTATTTCCTCATCGTTTCGCGGCTGATTCCCTACAAGCGCATAGATGTGGCAGTGGAGGCGTTCAACACGCTGGGCCTGCCGCTCAAGATCATAGGGGATGGACGGGACCGCCAGCGTCTGGAAGGCATGGCCAAACCCAATGTCGAGTTTCTGGGCCCCCTGGCGGACCAGGAGATGAGGCAGCATCTTTCACACTGCAAGGCCTTCGTTTTTCCCGGGGAAGAGGATTTCGGCATCGCGCCTCTGGAAGCCCAGGCCGCGGGCCGGCCAGTCATCGCCTATGCCGCTGGAGGCGCACTGGAAACAGTGGTTGAGGGTGTGACGGGTCTCTTCTTCCACGAGCACACAGCTGAGTCGCTGGGTGAAGCCGTGTCGAGCTTCGATGAGAAGGATTTCGATGCCGCCGCGATCAGGCGCCACGCTGAGAGCTTCGACAGAGAGAGTTTCAAGAGCAGGTTGCGGGCGTTCGTGGAGGAAAAGCTGCGGTCGTGAGCGAAGCAGCATAGGGCCGCATCGCGGGCCAGAAGAGGGTGAGCGGGCAGACCTGCGTCGTTTGCCACGTGTACTGCAAGAATCGGCACGGGGAACAAGTCTTGAGAGGCACCGGTCTGGCTGTATTGCCGGAGTCGCCTGTGGGTATTCCCCGAAATCTACTCTAACATGGGAAGGGAAAGAGCGACATGGAACTGCGTCAATACTGGAGAATCATCTGGCGCCGATGGTGGATCGTAGTCGGATTGATCATCGTTGCCCTGCTGGGGAGCATCGCGCTTCGCTCTCATCCCACGCCCATGTACCAGGCCACCATGCGCTTCACGATCGGAGTGTCCCCAGAGACGGACGCAGACAGGGTTACGATGGACCCTCTCTATTCAGCTTACTTGGCTTCCGAGTTCATAGCCGATGATTTTGCAGAGATCCTGAAGAGCGAATCCTTCGCCGGCGATGTGAGTGCCAGGTTGGCAGAACAGGGCATCTTCGTCCCAGCCGGAGCCATTCAGGGGTTCACTGTGGCGGGAAAGCAGCATCGCGTTCTCAGCATGCAGATCATCTGGCCGAACGAGGAGGAATTGCGCGCCATCGCCCAGGCCGCCATCGAAGCCTTGGAGGAGGATAACGCCAAGTACTTCGCTCAGCTGGGCGCGCAAGGGGCGGAGGTCTTCGTCATCGACTCTCCGAGAGTGGCGTCTCTGGGAGTTGGCCTGATGGACCGTCTGGAAATCCCTATCCGGGTGCTCTTGGCCGTAGTCGCTGGGTTGGGGCTGGTTTTCCTACTGGATTACCTGGACGACACGGTTCGGGATCCCGAGGAGGTTGAGGCCTTGGGAATGAGCGTGTTGGGACAGATACCACCCGCTGGCTGGCGGGCCCGGCTTCCTTGGCGGCGGCGTCCCTAGTTCCTAGGGCGCCTGTGCGCAATGCGGCTCAGGTCACGCCTGCCGCACGTCTCCTCCGCCTGCGCAACCACCAAACCATCGCCACTAAGAACGCGCCCAGCGTGAAGCCCACCAGCAGGGGGACCAAGATGGAGACCACGGATAGAACCAGGGCTGTCACGTCTTCGGCGGTGCTAACTGCGGGGTTTAGAAGGCCGCCGCTGGTTCCGGTCACTACTGGTCGAACGGTGGCTTTCGTGGCGTGAATCCCTCCAGCAACGATCAGCCCGCAGATGATGGCCAAGACGGGATGGATATCGCTGATCACGGTGTTGCTGGCGGCAAACAAGATAGCCCCCGCCGTTGGCCGGACGAAGGTCTGCAGTATGTCGTTGGCTGTGTCCACGGCGGCGATCTTGTCCGCGAGGAACTCAACGCCCAGGAGAATGACGATGACAGCTATGACCCACCCGTTGGTCAGCAGGTCGTAGGGTGGGCCCAGGGTAATCAGCTCAGTGAAACGGGCTGTCAGAGCCACGACCAGCAGCGGCAGATAGGCATTCAGCCCGGCCGAGGCCGAGAGACCGAAGGCGGTGAAGATGCCGGACAAGGCTTCTATCATAACACTCTTTGCGCCGAGAGATGGCTGCGTCTAGTCAGCACGACAAGAGGTCAGGGTCGCTTTATCGCTCCTGCCAGACACCGATCTCCCCAGACGCCCAGGGGCGGAGCAAGCCGATTCGGGCAACCACCTCAAGAAGTCGACTTATCCCTTCAGCAATTGAAGTCCCGACGCGTGGCCGCTGAGGGCCCATGGGCCCACTGCCCTAGTCTGTCAGCAAGCTTCCACAGGGAGAAGAGGCGAAGGAGACCGGCCTTCGCTCCCCTCCTCGCTCTCCCGGTAGACTAGGCCACCACCAGCGATTCGCGCTGCACCTGGCCGAGCAGGTGTGCTATGACCAGATAGGCCCAGAACATGGTGAACAGCACACCGACAAAGCAGGCTATCATGCCGAAGTAGGCGACGAACATAGCTACTGCCATCAGAATGATAGCGACGATGTAGTTCGCTAGGTTGCTGCTGATGAAGCTGAAGAGCTCGCCGAACTGGAAGGCGGACATGAACTCACCGGTCACCGCGTACCTGATGTAGGCTGCGGGCATTACGAGCCACACGACGATCATCCAGATCAGGTAGAGGCAACTGGCGCATGCATTGAGCAGGCTCGCCATGTTGAGGAGCGCGTCGCTCTCAGCAGCGCCGCCTAGCCCCGCCAAACCTCCCACCAGACAGGCGACGACCCAGATTGGGATCATGTACACCAGCCCGATGACCAACAGCACTAGACCCTTGATGAACTTGCCGCCGAAGTCGTCCCACTCAGGCATGGGGACTTCCATTCCATCGGCGGTCCGCTTGAGCGCCTCCAACATGTATCCCAGGACCATGAAGTTCACGATGGGGATGAACATCAGGATACCGCCGATGACGATCTTCATGATCCAGCTTTCGTCGTCGAACATGTAGGCAAAAGCTCTTCCGATATCGAGAGTCATTTCGACCTTACCTCCTTTGCGTTGAATCCAAGAGCGTAAATGGCGTTGTGGACACTACTGAGACTACGCGGCCCCATCACCTCCCTTCCACGAAGCTTGCGCATTCCATTGCCGCAGGCTTGCGAGGTTCTCCGGTTGAACTGCAAACGCGAAGCAGTACTACGCCATTATACCACGAATGCCGCCTTGCGGCAACAGGGGAGTCTGGACCTAGAAGGGAATCCCAATGGCCGCGCTGAATTGCCAGCGCAGACCAGCGATAATGGCGACCTCTAGCAGGCTGGCGCCGAACCCCAGCGCCACGGGAAGAGCTGCGTCCCACCAAGCCACCGCCTGCGCCTCGCGGCGAGAGGCGATGACGATGATCATGGAGTTGACCGCGGTGAGCATGGCCAGTACACCGAGAGCGCTGAAGAGGGCCACAGGGTACAGTAGGAAGTCTAGCTGAGCTTGCACGATCAGAATCATGGGGACCGCCAGGAGCAAGATGATGAGGCCCAGGTCCCGGAAGCCCGCCAAGGCCGGCTTCCTGTCAGGTTCCTTCCATAGGGTGAAGTTGAAGATGGGAAAGACGATGATACTCAAAGCCAGGCCATGAAGCGTACCCGTTATCACGCGCAACAGGTTGTGGGGCTGGTAAAGCAAGGGCCCACTGATGATGACGGAGAGGTAAGAGTTCAGTCCGTCGATAGCCATGAGGACGATGAAGCTGCACAGCAGGGCCAGAACGCGCACGGGGGGCATCTGGGCGGCCTTTCCCTTCCCTAACAAGAGCAAGCCCACGAAGCCCAGCAGAGCCCCGATAAATGAGCCCGTGCAACGGGCACACAGTGGCAACTGGCGACCGGCCAGGTGGAGGGAGTGATCGGGTAGACGACCGCATACTGCGCTTCCCACGCAGTCCGTCTTATCCAGAAAGGGCGCGGGCCACAGGGGGCTGAGTAGCAGAAAGAGGATCACGGCGATGACGCCGATGCTTGCCCATGCCAGAGTGCGGCGCCGGGCAGCATCCTTCGTGTAGTCTTCCGATACGGTCTGATCCGACAATTCTCGCCTCGCCAAGATGGTTTTACATCACTATCGTGGCCTGACCACCACGCTCTTCAGGCATCCCCGAGTGATCATGCACGAAATCTAGGCATCTGATGAGCTTGCTCTTGACACGACTGGGAGACCACGCTTCAAGCGCGAAAGGGCTGACCTCCAGCGTAAGCAATCCCGCATAGGAATCGGCTCTCAAGTGCTCAAGGAACTCTCGCAGGGGCAGGTCACCATCGCCGGGGATCTGGTGGTGCTTGAAATAGCTTTGCAGATTGAACCGCGCTGGGATGGGGCGCGCGGACAGGAAATCGCTGAGGTGGATGTTGCCCAGTCGACTTGCGAAAGTCTCGTAAGCTTCCAGCAGGTCGTACGGATAGGATGCGGCGTGAGCCGTGTCCAGGGTCAGGATGAGATCTTGTTCATCAGCGAAGTCACGCAGGTTGGTGGGAGTGCCAAGGATGTATCGCCTGTCAGTGGTCTGAAACACAGCTTGATTCTCCACGCTCAGCCTGGGGGAAGAGGTGCTCAATTCCTTCACACACGCCTCGACGGCCTGCAAGTATTGGTGGCCATACCCTTCCGCCAGAGTCAGTGCTTTGGGTGCGTGGATGACGATGAACTGGCAGTCCCAGTTGCGCGCCAGCGATGTCATCCAGGGCAGCAGCTTGTGATGGTGTTTCCACCTTGGGATGGGGATCATCGGAGGATGCAGGGAGAAGATTGGCAGCCCATACTCGTCTGACAGCCTTCGTACGTAGTCGCTGCCCCTGATGACGGACTCGGGGTTGAGGACCAGTTCCAGGCCCTCGAAACCTAGTTCCCTGGCCAGCGCGAAGATCTGGCGCAGGGGGTACAGGTATAGCGAGGCGGTGGAGAGGCTTACTCTCAATTGGCCGATCCTGCCGAAGGCCTGTAGAGTCTGTGCTCCATGATGTATCTCTCCACCTCCTCCGGCACTTGATACTTGATTGGCAGACCATCCCTCACGCGCTGTTGCAGTTCCGAAGACGAGATGTCCACCTCGGGCATATCTATGATGTCGACTCGAGACGCAATGCCGGGCACGGAGCTCTCTAACTCGGCGAGGTCTATCTCAACACCCGGCCGCTTCACCGCGACCAGACGACATGACTCAATCAGACGCTCTGGTTGGTGCCATGTGGGCAGTTCCGCCAGTGAATCAAGCCCCATGATGAAGAATATCTCCGTCTCTTGCCCCATTTGCTCCTGCATGATGGAGATAGTGTGCACGGTGTAAGAGGGGCCGGGACGATCCACATCCACCGTTGAGATTTCGAAGTAGGGGTTGGAGGCGATGGCCAGGCTCACTGTGGCCAGGCGGTGCTCCACCGGTGTGACCTCCTCATTCAACTTATGCGGCGGCATGCCGGCCACGACAAAGAGGACTCGCTCCAAGTCCATCTTCACCCGCGCCTCCTCTGCTGCTGCCAGATGTCCATAATGTATGGGATCAAAGGTGCCCCCTATGACGCCTATTCTTCGCAACGTGCTCTCCTATGACCACTCCAACTCTGCATCCCCGATGTACACCGTGTCGCCCTTCTGCACACCGGCCTCCTCCATCGCCTCGGTGACGCCGATGTTTTCCAGCGCACGATGGAGCCTGCGGATACTCTCCTCGTACCGCCAATCGGTTCTCGCCACCAGGCGCTCCACCCGCTTTCCGCTGATCCGAAAACCGTCGCTCTCGACGGAAATAGTGAAGCCTTCGTCGTCCTCAGGCGGACGGAAGATAGCTGTCTCCTCTGGCACAGCCTCTTCTTCGGGGAGGCTATTGAGTAGTTGCAGTGCCAAATACAGCATCTCGCGCACACCTGAGCCTGTGGCGGCTGAAATGCAACAAACTGGCATGCCTCTGTCTTCTACTTCCTCCTTTACGACAGGCCACAGTTCCCGTGCCTGAGGCAGGTCCATCTTGTTCAGCACGACCAGTTGCGGCTTGCCAGCCAGTGAGGGGTTGAACAGCCTTAGTTCCTCGTTGATGTCGTCGAGGTCTTGCAGCGGATCCGCCGACGCCCCGTCGAGAAGGTGGATCAGCACCCTGGTGCGCTCCACGTGGCGAAGAAACTCGTGTCCGAGCCCAGCGCCCTCATGAGCGCCCTCGATCAGTCCTGGGATGTCCACCATGACGAAATCCCGGTCATCGATGCTCACCATACCCAGGTTGGGCACCAGGGTGGTGAAGGGATAGTCGGCGATCTTAGGCCGGGCGGCACTGACGGCGGCCAGGAGGGTGGACTTGCCAGCGTTGGGGCAGCCCACGATACCTACGTCGGCGATGAGCTTCAGTTCCACGATCAACCAGCGAGATTCGCCAGGATCGCCTCGTTCGGCAATGCGCGGGGCCTGGTTGGTGGACGATGCGAAAGCGGCGTTCCCCAATCCTCCGCGGCCTCCGTGGGCAACCAGGGCTGTCTGGCCGAAGGCCGTGAGATCGGCCAGGAGTTCGCCTGTCTCTGCATCACGAACTACGGTGCCCGGCGGTACCGGCAGATGCACGTCCTCGCCCTTCCGCCCCTGCATGTTCTTGCCCTTCCCGTGACCGCCGCGCTGGGCCTTGAAATGCCGACGTCCCTTGAAACTGATCAACGTGTTGAGGTGGGGATCCGCCTCCAGGTATACGTCGCCACCCCGGCCCCCATTGCCACCGTTGGGACCTCCCAAGGGCACGTACTTCTCGCGCCTGAAGCTGACGCACCCGTCTCCTCCGGCGCCAGCTTCCACATAGATCTTCACCTGGTCAAAGAATGGACCGCTCATCTTCCGAAGCCTAGAATACATCAGGAGAGTCGTGGGTGTCAAGCATGTAGAGTTGTTTAACGCAAACGACGTTCTTATGGTATACTATACTCTTGGTGTTCACTCGCGCTCTGGAACGCCTCTGGTGTCAAGCAGGATGTGGCTCCAGGGTACGAGGCTTCGTTTATCATCGGATTCCGACTTGGTAGAGAGTGAATGATGCAGGATACGGCGAGTGAAGGGTTGGTCGATAAGCTAAGGGCTCAGCTGGGTGATGTGTTCGTCACCGAGAATGTCACTGTGCGGGGAGATGGACGCGTGGTGAGCTTCCTGGGGCGGTTACTGACGGACGCGGAGAG
>CAZNMJ010000067.1:0-14894 GCA_964573815.1 uncultured Anaerolineales bacterium | reverse complement strand
GGCCCGAAGTTGGCCAAGATGAAGCACGTACCCATGCAGCAGTGCGTGACAAAGGGCAGGTGGAAGCGATCCTCGATAACGACGTCCGACTCGGCAAAGCCTTGAACAACATCGCCATGGAAGTACGACCGCCGCATCCTCTCCTGGATGTTGTTCGGGGCCTCATCGTGAATGATGGGAGCACCAGGCTTCATCGCCTCCTCGGGGTCGAAGACACCGGGTAGGTCCTCGTACTCTACCTTGATCAACTCCAGCGCCTCTTGCGCCGTATCCTCGTCCACGGCTGCAACCGTCGCAATCTCATCACGCAGGGAACGTACCTTTCCCGATTTCAAAACCGGGTTGTCCCGTGCCCATCCGATCTTCATCTCTGGGATGTCTTCGCCGGTGATGACAGCCTTTACTCCAGGTAAGGCCTTTGCCGCGCTAGTGTCAATCCGCAATATCTGGGCGTGCGCGTACTCGCTCCTGAGGATCTTTCCGTAGAGCATCCGGGGCAACTTCATATCATGGCCGTACACGGTCTGGCCGGTGACTTTGCGCGGCGCATCAAGCTTGGGCACCCTTTGGCCCACAAATGAGAACTCTTGCGACATAAGTGCGTCCTCCGGTACGATCGGTCAGCCCTCACCAACCGCTTTGATGGCTTCTACGATCTTCACGTATCCGGTGCAGCGACAGAGGTTCCCGGAGATGGCCTCTTTGATCTCCTCCTCGCTGGGGTGAGGGTTTCCATCGAGTAGCGCTTTTGCTGACATCAGCATCCCAGGAGTGCAATATCCGCACTGCACTGCACCGCACTCGATAAAGGCCTTCTGGAGTGGGTGCAACTCTCCCCCGGAGGCCAGGCCCTCCACGGTCAGCACCTCCCGCCCCTGCGCCTTGCGGGCGGGCACGATGCAGGAGGTGACTGGCTCGCCGTCCAGCAGCACGGTGCAGGCTCCGCACTCGCCTTCGCCGCAGGCCTCCTTCGTCCCGGTCAACTCCAGTTCATCGCGCAGCACGTCCACCAGCAACGCGTCAGGCTTGACCTCTATTGTGACCTCCTCGCCATTCAACCTCATAGTCAAAGATTCCATAGTCAGTACTCCCTAGCTGGACCTTCCCTCTCTCTTCCTCATGAGCGTGCAACCTCCACGGCCCGCTCCAGGGCACGCTTCAGCAGAACCTTGACCATCTCTTGACGATACTCCCTGGAGGCTCGCAAGGGATTGCTGCGCGGCTGTGCCTCCTGGCTGGCTATCTCCAGAGCGGACGCGATTACCTCGGCCTTGATGGGCCTCCCCTGCAGAGCCTCTTCGGCCTTGCGAGGACGGAAGGGGGTCAGCGCCACGGGACCAAGGGCAAATCTCACATCTACGAACTCTGTGCCTTCTTCATCCAAGCCCGCCACCGCTGCCGCATTTAGGATGGGCAGTGCCAGGGCCCTTCGCTTCGCCAATCGCTCAAAGGCCGAACCCTCTTTGCTGTCCAATGCCCGAAACCTCAGAGCTACGAGAATCTCAGAGGTGGCGTCCACCGTGGAGTGTCCAGGTCTCACGTAGAGGTCCTCTAAAGGCTCCACACGTGTTCCCTGCGGGCTAGCTATCTCCGCCTCTGCACCCAACGCCAGAAGAGGGATTGCTGTGTCCGCAGCTGGCTGGGCGTTGACTATGTTGCCACCCACCGTTCCCATGTATCGTATCTGGGGAGATCCGACCGCCGCTGCACCCTCGGCCAACGCCGCAGCCTTCTCGCTAATGAGGATCGACGAAGCCAGTTGCTGATGGGTGACACAGGCACCGATGCGGAGCATGTCTCCTTCCAGTGTGATCTCTCTCAATTCAGGCAGTCGGCTGATGTCCACCAGGCAGTCAGCCTGGAGCTCCTTCTTCTTCAACTCCGGTACCAGGTCTGTCCCGCCAGCAATCACCCTTGCCCTGCCCTGGTGATCTGCCAGGATGGCCAAGGCCTCGTCGACGGAGGCGGGGAAAAGGTACTTCTCCCACTTCATCGTTTCCTCCCATAGCCCGCTTCAAAAGCTTGCAGGTTCACCTCCCTGAATCTGGATGGCGTGATGCGTTCGATGGTAGCCTTTATGTCATGGTGGCCGAAGGGCACCTCCGGCACGCTGACAGCATAGCCGATGAGGGCCAGATTGGCCGAGCGGGGAGAGCCCAGCTTGAGGGCTATCTCGTCAGCCGCAAAGCTATGGGCCACAATGTCGTTCTTGGATAGGTACTCCTTGACCCCGGCATCCCAGAAATCGGCGCGAGCGCTGTTGACGAAGCATAGGCCGCCCTGTCTGACGAAGACCAGGGTGCGGTAGGCTTCGTCTGTATCGAACGCCATGAGGACATCAGCCGTGCCGTGCCTGATCAAGGGGCTCTCGTAGGCGCCGATCTTCAGGTGCGAGACGACGGAACCACCCCGCTGGCTCATACCATGGGTTTCCGAACCCAGCACATCGTAGCCCAGAGCCAACGCCGTCTCCGCAAATATCCTGGTGGCGAAGAGGATCCCTTGCCCCCCTACACCGGACAGGATCAGCTTCAAGTCCATTTCATTCTTCGACTTCAACGATGCACTCCTTGGGGCAGGCTTCAATGCAGACGCCGCAGTTGACACAGATCCGCCGATCGATCACCACACGGCCCAGACCTTCGTCCAGTATGAGAGCAGGGCACTCGAAGGCAATCTGGCAGTACGTACACGCATCGCACTCCTCGGTGACCGTCACACGCACCGGATTCTCCTCCAGGGGGGTAGGATCGTAGAGCACACAAGGACGCTTGGCGATGATGACGGCGACTCCCCCATCTGGCAGTCGAGTGAACTCTCGCGCTCGTTTGACCAGCGCCTCGAAGTCCTTCACGCGGTAAGGATCCCTTTCCTCGACGAATCGCACCCCGCACGCCTGGACCAAGTCCTTGATGGCCACCCTCTGGCCCTGACGACCGTCGGCCAGGATGCCCGAATCGGCCGTGGGCTGCATACCAGTCATGGCGGTGATGCTGTTATCAAGGATGACCAGGACGAAGCGGGCCTCATTGTGGACCGCGCTGGCCAGTGCTGGAACCCCTGCGTGCAAGAAGGTAGAATCGCCGATTGTGGCAGCAATGGGCACGTCCTCGCCATCCTGGTGGTAGGCCTGATACAAACCACTGGCGATGGTGACAGCCCCTCCCATATCGAGACAGGTATCCACCGCTTTCAGATTCAGGCCCAGAGTGTAGCATCCGATATCGCTGGGGTAGATGGCTTTCGAACCCAGAGCTCTCCTCATGGCGAAGAAAGCAGCCCTATGCATGCAACCGGGGCAGAGCCTGGGCCGGCGGATAGGAAGATCCAAGTCCGCCACAGCCCTAGCCAATTCCTCGGCACCTACTTCCGGCGGCAAATCCAGACCCAGTTCCTCCGCTTGCCCCGCCAGAATCTGGTGCACCACTTCCGGAGTGAGTTCCCCCGCTGAAAGGACAACGCCGTTGTAGCGTCCGAGCACCTTGTTCTTGTCCAAGATCTGCAACTCGATGACGGCGTCGGGTTCCTCCAAGACTAGCACCTGAGTGCAACCTGCTACGAAGTCAGCCACCAACCTCTGAGGCAGCGGATGAGGGGTTCCGATCTTCAGGATGGGGAACCGTCCGTTCAGCCCCAATTCCCGCAGCGTATCGGTTAGCACGGAATAGCTGCTCCCGGCAGCGATGAAGCCCAGCCGGTTGTCCTGTCCCATGTGCAGTACGTTGAATTCTGACCCCTCAAACTCCTCTTTGATGTTGGCCAGCTTCTCATTCAACTCCTTATGCAGGATATAGCGAAAGCGAGGCGTGGCCGCCCAGCGGCCAGGGTCCTTCTCGAAGTCGGCGGGCCGCTTGAGTTCCTGGACCGGCAGGAAGGTGATGTTCTGTCTGGCATGGGACACGCGAATCGCGGGACGCAATATGACCGGCATGCGATGTCTCTCCGACAACTCGAAGGCGGCCTTGACCATCTCCTTGGCTTCCCCTGGGCTCGAAGGGTCGAGGGCCGGCACCTTGGCGAACATGGCGAAGAAGCGCGTATCCTGCTCCGTCTGGGAAGAATGGGGGCCAGGGTCATCGCAGGAGACGATCACGAAACCGCCCTTGACGCCTGTGTACGCGGAGCTCATCAGTGGGTCGGCGGCCACGTTCAGGCCCACCTGCTTCATAATCACCGCTCCACGCTTGCCGGTGTAGCTCGCCGCCAGGGCCACCTCGTAGGCTACCTTCTCGTTGACACTCCACTCCACGTGGGTGGCCAAGCCCAGCTCCTTCTTGAACCTCACGACCGCGGGCAGGATTTCAGAACTGGGGGTACCAGGATAAGAGGCCACCACATGGCATCCGCTCTCCACGATGCCCCGTGCGATGGCCTCGTTCCCAAGCAGCACCTCCTGTCTCAATTCGTTCAATCAACCATTCCTTTCGGCAGACGATTCAGCGGGGAAGAGACAGCGGAGCAAACCCAGTTCAGTCGCTCCGCCGACGTGCCATCCATAACACCAGTGCCCTACTCATCAAACCTCATGACTGGCTCTGGATAGAACCTCACCCGGTTCTCCTTGATCTTCCTCCTGATCAGGCTCTCAAGCCAGGTGTTCTTCTGCTCCAGAGGTATATCAGAATCGAGCATTACTACATCGACGTTGAGCCCTAGCGCTCGACCGGAAATGGTGTGTCTGGTCACCCCCATGGGCAACTTCGCCCCGTCCAGCGATGTCCTCATGATCTCCCCGCGACTGTAGGAAGGGAAAACGGCCACCGCCGTCAGCTCGGGGTACTCCTCCAACAAGTCCTCTATCTCGTCAGTCGTGACGCGGTAGACCTCCGCCTGCCCCCTGTAGAGGTTGACCACGTCATTCAGAAGGGCGACCTGGGCTTCCAGGCGCATCCCACCTTTCGCACCCAATACGGTGCCATCTCGCAACACGAAATAGCAGAGGATTGTCCTCAGCGACAGTGCCCTGCGGGCCAAGTCCAGCTCCATGGGCTTGACATCCAGTCCTCCGAGGGCTTCCAGCTTCTCCAAGAGCTCATCCTTCGACACATTGACGACAACGTGGCACCAGGCATACAGCTGGATGTTGGGGGCGTGGTAGTCAACTACCTGAACCAAAACGTCTCCAACGCCCAGCTTCCTCAACGCTGCCACCCTCGTGGCGCCGTCCAAGAGGACGTAACTATCTCCAGCTTCCACGACCACGGGAGGGTTCTTGAGGACGCCGTCAACCTGCAGGCGCCGGGCGAGCCGTTCGACCCGCTTCGGATCCACCTCCTCGTGACCGATCACATCCGAGGAGTGGACGATGCGCAGGACAACATCAGTCGGTTTCATCACGCTGGTTATGACTCACAGACCAGAAGGGAAGGACAAGGAGTGGCATCCCTGCCCTTCCCCCAGTCAATCCGCATGCTCCTATCGGAAAGCGTCGCGGCTACCCGTACTCGGGCGAAACCTCGGGCAGTTCCGCCTGTGCCGCTTTGATCTTCTCCTCAGGGTACTCGTAGTTGATCAACTCCCCTGCAAAGAACGCGTCGTAAGCACCCATGTCGAAGTGACCATGCCCGCAGAGGTTGAAGGCGATGACCTTCTCCTCCCCGGTCTCCTTGCACTTCAAGGCCTCGTCCATGGCTACCTTGACGGCGTGAGATGGCTCGGGAGCGGGGATGATGCCCTCCGCCTTCGCGAAGCTCGCCGCGGCCTCGAACGTGGGAACCTGGTGTATGGCGCGAGTCTCCATGATCCCCAAGTCGTTCAGGAGGCAAATGATGGGTGCCATGCCGTGATACCGCAGCCCTCCAGCGTGGATGGGAGCAGGGATGAAGCTGTGGCCCAGCGTATACATCTTCGCCACGGGCCCCGTTGCTGCCGTGTCGCCAAAGTCAAACCTGTACAGTCCCTTGGTCACGGAAGGAGAGGCCATGGGTTCCACGCAGATGATCTGGATGTCCTTGCCATCCTTGATCTTGTCTGGGATATAGGGCAGACTGAAGCCGCCAAAACTGCTGCCGCCACCGATGCAGCCGATCAGTAGGTCCGGGTAGTCGTCAGCCAGCTCAAACTGCTTCTTCATCTCCAGCCCGAGGACGGTCTGATGCATCAATACGTGGTTGAGAACACTCCCCAGCGAGTACTTGGTGCCCTCGGTGGTAGCGGCGTCCTCCACCGCCTCGCTTATGGCTAGCCCGAGGCTGCCTGTATGGTCAGGATCCTCTTCCAGATACTTCCTCCCGACAGAGGTGTCTGGACTGGGACTCGGTACGATCGTAGCTCCCCAGGCTTCCATCATGCTCTTCCGGTAGGGCTTCTGACGGTAGCTGATCGCCACCATGTACACCTTGCACTCCAGGTCGAAGAGGTTGCAGGCGAAGGACAAGGCGCTACCCCACTGCCCAGCGCCCGTCTCGGTGCTGATGCGGGTCTGGCCCTCCATCTTGTTGTAATACGCTTGTGCCACGGCTGTGTTTGGCTTGTGGCTACCTGGCGGGCTGACACCCTCATACTTGTAGTAGAGGCGGGCCGGGGTGTCTAGCGCCTTCTCCCACCGAGATGCCCTATACAGCGGAGTGGGCCGCCACAGCTTGTACACCTCTCGCACCGGCTCTGGGATCTCAATCCAGCGTTCCTGACTCACTTCCTGCAGTATCAATTCCATGGGGAAGAGGGGGATCAGGTCGTCCGGTGTCATGGGGTCTAGGCGGGCAGGGTGAAGATACGGCGGCAGAGGCTGTGGCAGGTCAGGCTGAACGTTGTACCAGTGGGTCGGGATGTCCTTCTCTTCCAACAAGAACTTGGTCTGTCCCATTTCTTCTCTCTCCTTTTGGTGGGGCTGGGAGACTCCAAGAGGGTCCTGTCCACTCCTTTGAAGAGGGTAGGAATCGCTCCCCCTCGAAGCTCAGGTTGAGGTCAGCGGGAAAGAAGCTTCGGCCGTCGTTCCTTCGATACCCATCACCCCCTTTCATCTACTTCGATGAACGGTACCCGACAGGCAGGGCAGTCCTAGTATATCATCAAAAGGCCCGTGAGACAAGCCCGCGGACCCTTCCCGTGCTCCGCGGGCCTTACGCACCACGGGAGTTCAGCCTTTGAGCACGAAGCGGCACAGTTCATCTCCCTTGGCCCGGCAAGTTGTTTCCTCTGAGTCTACCTCTGTGCTAAAGATGCCAGCCGCTATGCCGGCCATCACACCTCGAATCATGTGGCACACACCCTTGTCCGCATCCCCATACGCCTCGGCAAAGGGCGAGTTCTTGACCACGACGATCAACTCCTTGCCATCGAGATCGAGCTTCTTCACCTCGAACTTGCCCCAACCTATCTCGCCCCCCATCTTGCACATGAAGGCCACGATCTCTTCCTGGGAGTAGTTGAAGACCTCTTTGTACCTTCGTGAAGAACGCGATCCGCCCGTGTACCCGCCGGCCATCATCATCTCGGCCACTCTGTCGCCGACCTCCGCCTCTACGGCTTTCTGGAAGTCCACCACGGTGTCGGGCCGGATGACCATGTACGGCACCCCCTTGAAGGCGATGCGACCTTCCTCTGCATCGTACTCCAGGTTGTCAAGGATCGAGTTGCTCATTGTCTCTCTTCCCTTAGCTTCCTCGTCACCCCCTCGTCTATCTGTAGAGTGTCGGGATCTATGGCTACCTTGTAGTCCTCCCGCGCGCTCTCCAGAGACACCTTCCCGTCTCTGACATCTTGCAGCAGCAACTCGGGATCTCGCTCCAGTGGATCTCCATAGCCACCGGCGCCGGGCAGTCGCAGGCTGACCACATCCCCCTTCTTCAGCACATCCAATCCCTTGGACTTGAGCTGCCTCTCCTCCGGGGTGTCGGGGTTGAGGATGAACTTGCCCTTGCTCCCTTCCTGGCCCCCAAAGAGGCCGAAGGCACCGAAGCGCTGACGGTCGCCATATCGGGCCAAGGACATGTTGTCGGTGAGCACCTCGATGTCGCGGCGCACCGTCAGTCCACCTCGATACGTGCCCGCACCGCCCGAGTCAGGAATGAATTCGTACTTCAGAATGCGGACCGGATACTCCAGTTCGACCGCCTCAATAGGCGTGTTCTTGAACCGCGCCAAATGGGAGTCCTGGCCGTCCCTACCATCCTTGGTGGGTCTGGCACCTGCGCCGCCACCTTGAATATCGATGTACACAAAGCGCTTGCCCGTCTTAGGGTGGTATCCGCTGAACCCACAGTTGGTGATCTGACCGTGGCAGCCAGCCTGCACCCCGTCGGGCACCGCCTTGGACAAAGCCAGCATCATTGCCTCGGCGATCTTCTGTGACGTATTGGTCCGGGCACCCACCGCTGCAGGCATTCTAGGATTGACGATCAGTCCCTCCTCAGCCTCCACCGTGAACGGGCGGTAGCACCCAGAATTGGGAGGGACATGGGGGTCGATGACGGCGATGAGGGCGTAGTACACAGCGGCGTGGACAGTGGCCAAGGGGCAGTTGATGTTTCCCTTCACCTGCTTCGCCGTCCCATCGAAGTCGACAACCACCTCGTCGCCCCTCTTATGGATGTTCACTTGCAGTTTGATGGGCTCGTCAGTCTGACCATCGTCGTCGATCCAGTCCACGCCGGTGTAGGTGCCGTCCGGGATCTTCCTTAGCCCAGCCCGGATGCGGCTTTCCGAATAGTCCAGCAGCATCTCCTGACACTTCTGAACAACGTCCACACCGTACTTGTCGAAGATGTCCTTTAGCCGCTGCACACCCACGAAGTCGGCCGAAGCCTGAGCCCGGACGTCTCCCAGCGTCTTGTCGGGCACCCTGATGTTGTTCTCCAGGATGCCAAAGAGCTCGAGGTCTTCCTTCCCCTTCTTATATAGCTTGACCATGGGGAAGCGCAGGCCCTCCATATAGATCTCCGTCAGCCCGCCCGCGGTCCCACCGGGGACCGCACCGCCCATATCTGAGTGATGCGCGATACTCCCCGTAAAACCTACCAACTCACCATTGTAGTGGGCCGGCGCGAAGGTCACCATGTCCATGACGTGCTGGCCGCCGGCGTAGGGGTCGTTGAACATGATCAGATCGCCTGCGTCGAGATCCTCGGGCTTGTACCTCTCGACAAGGGCGCGCATCCCAAGTTCGAATCCCGTGAGCAGCATCGGCGCGTGGTGAGCCTGGGCGATCGTATTGCCATAACGATCGAAGACCGAGCACGTCATGTCCTCGATCTCCTTGATAACGGTCGAGCGGGCCGTGCGCACCAGCGTGCGGCCCATCTCATCGGCCGCCTGTTCCATAGCATAACGGATGACCTGCATGGTGATGGTATCGGCCTTGTAAGGCATGGAGTACCTCCTGGGGTCGAAAGTGACTACATCTCTGGTTACGACAGAGGGATCACGATGTTGCCAAACTCGTCCACCGTACCCTCGAAGCGGGGGGTGATCACAGTTGTGGATGCAATCTCCTCGATCAAAGCTGGTCCCCTCACCACAGCCCCCGGGCGCAAGAGTGCACGGTCGTAGATCGCCGTCTCGATGAAGCCCTCTGCAGGGAAATGAACTGGACGGGTGCCTTTGCGAGCGACGTCAGCGTCACCACCTGCGCCCCCGGTGTGGGCCAGAGAGACCGCTGGCACCTTGCCGATGGCTGCGACCCGCAGGTTGACAAACTCGACCCTCTCGTCCACAGAGCCGTAGGCGTAGATGCGGTGATGCAAGCCGTGGAAGAGATCTACGATCTCTCTGATATCCTCGCGTGTGAGATTCTCCTTCCACTTCACCGGGGTGCTAAGCTCGTACGACTGGCCTTCATACCGCAGATCAGCCGACCACAGAATCTCGATCTGATCTTCGGGCACTTTCTGAGACTTCAGCTGGGCCCTTCCCTGTGCCTCCAACTCCCTGAAACCCGCCAATAACTCCTCTGGCGCCAGCTCCTCCTCGTTCTTGGCGACCGTGGATGCGTAGTCATAGCGCGTATTGGCAACAAGAAGGCCTACTGCGGAGAAAGTGCCGGCATACGGAGGCACGACCACCCTTTTCATGTCCAGGTCTTGTGCCAGTTCCACAGCGTGCAGCGGCCCTGCGCCGCCGAAAGGCAATAGGGCAAACTCCCGCACATCATACCCTTTTTCCGTCGAGTTCACGCTGATCGCCCGCTCCATGTTGGCGTTGACCACGCGGATTATGCCGCTGGCAGCCTCCTCAAGGGATACTCCCAGAGGGGCAGCTATGTGCTGCTTGATGGCCTTCGCCGCCACTTCCGGGTACAGCTCCATCTCCCCACCCAGGAAGTAGTCGGCGTTGAGCCGCCCCAATACCACATTGGCGTCGGTGACGGTCGGCTGTTCGCCTCCCAACCCGTAACACGCCGGGCCTGGGTCAGATCCAGCACTCTCTGGCCCCACGTTCAGCGCACCGCCCTCATCGATCCAGGCCAAGCTTCCTCCTCCGGCGCCGATGGCCTGCACATCCAGGATAGGTATCTTGACCGGGAAGCCCTCGAACTGGCTCTCAGGCGCCACCCGAGGCTCGCCTCCATCTATGACCCCAACATCGAAGCTGGTGCCACCCATATCCACGCTAATGACCTGCTCGTTGCCTGTCAGACGACCCACGTATGCGGCGGCCAGAGCGCCACCAGCCGGGCCTGAATTGACGATGTTCACCGCTCGATGTTTGGCCATACCCGTGGTCATCGAGCCGCCGCTGGCCTGCATGATGCGCAGGTCAACGTCGCCATATCGCTCTCGCAGCTGTCCCTCCAGGTTGTCCAGGTAGCGCTCCACTACCGGGGCCAAATAGGCATTGATAACTGTCGTCGAGGTGCGCTCGAACTCGCGGAACTCAGGAGCGATCTCGGAAGAGATGGATATCGCTGCCTCGGGGAACATCTCCTGGCAGATTTCCCGCACACGTTCCTCGTGAGAAGGATTGCGGAAGCTGAAGAGAAAGGCGATGGCTATGGACTCCACCTCCTGCTTCTTGAGGAAACGCACGGCCTCGCGAGCCGACTGCTCATCAAGGGGTACCACCACCTGCCCATCCGCGCCGACTCGCTCCTTCACGTCTAGTCGCAGGTACCGTGGTACAAGGGGTATGGGTGTGTCAACGAAGATGTCATACAGACCAGCCGCAGGGCGTTCGATACGCCCTATCTCCAGCACGTCCCGCATGCCCTGCGTGGTGAGCAGTCCCGTTCGGGCCCCCTTGAGTTCGATGAGGGCGTTGGTGCCGATCGTCGTACCGTGCACCATGTAGTCAACCTGGCCGAAGGCAGTGCCAACCATGCCCAGGATCTTGTCGATACCGCTGATTACGCCCTTCGCGAGATCGTCGTGGGTGGTCAGCACCTTGGTGTAATGAATCTGACCAGTGACATCGTCGATCAGCACGATGTCGGTGAAGGTCCCTCCGACGTCGATGCCAATGCGCATACTCTTCTATCCTCCACTTCGTATGTTAGTCCTTGGCGGCCGGGAGAGGGCGGTCGGTGGTCCCATCATCCCATGCCAGCCCTGGCTCGTCTGCTAAACAATCACTCCCTCTTCCCGCAGGCTGGCCATCCTCTGCCGCGAATAGCCCAGGACGTTACTCAACACCTCTTCGGTGTGCTGCCCGTGCAGTGGCGCAGGCCTTAGAGGCCGGTCACCTTGTGGAGAAGTCTTGACCGGGTTGCCTATGGAGCGCAACCGGCCGGCTCTTGGATGGTCCACATCAACCACCATGTCGCGGGCCACCACCTGAGCATCGGCGAAAACGCGGTCCAAAGTGTTGATGGGACTGCAAGGCACCCCTGCCTCGGACAGTAGACGCAGCCATTCGTCGCCCGACTTGGTAAGGAAGATCTCCTCCAAGATCGGGATCAGTTCCTCACGATGTTCCCTTCGACGATCGTTGTCGGCGAAACGTGGGTCGTCGACCAGTTCCTCAATGTCTAGCACGGTACAGAACGAACGCCAGAACTTCTCCACGAAAACAGCGACCACGATGTAGATGTCCTTGGTGGCAAATGCCTGGTAAGGCACTACTGATTGATGGGCGGAGCCGATGGGACCAGGCACTTCGCCATCGATCAGATAATACTGACCGACATAGGTCAACAAGGAGACCAGGCAATCCATGAGACTGATGTCAATGCAGCGCCCCACTCCGGTCTTCTCCCGAGCGTACAAGGCTGCAGAGATGGCAAATGCGCAGAAGAGGCTGCCTCCCAAGTCTCCTATGGGGATCCCCATACGTACTGGCGGGCGACCAGGCTCACCAGTGATGCTCATCGCTCCACTAGTGGCCTGTATGGAAAGGTCGAAGGCGGGGCGATCCCTGTAGGGACCCGTCTCACCGAACCCCGTGAGGGAACAGTAGATGATGCGAGGATTGACTTCCTTGAGGGTCTCGTAGCCGCAACCCAGCTTCTTGATCGTACCGGGCCGGAAGCTGTTGAAAACCACATCTGAGATCTTCACCAAGTCATAGAGAACTTGGCGACCGGCCGCTCGGCGAAGATCAAGAGCCACGCTTCGTTTGTTACGATTGATGCCCAGGAAGTAGCCGCTCTCGCCCTCGACGAACGGCGGCCCTATTTGTCTGGTGGGATCTCCCCTTTGCGGCTCCTCGATCTTGATCACCTCGGCTCCAAGGTCGGCCATTAGCATGGAGCCATATGGCCCTGCGAGCATCTGGGTGAGATCAACTATGCGCACACCTGACAGCAAAGGGTTGGAAATCTCCTTTCTCGTCAACGGGCTGTGGTGCTACGACGCGCTCCACCGGACCTACAGCCCAACGGGTTCCTTGAACTCGCCAAAGACGTCCTTAAGCACCTGGGTCATCTCGCCGACGGTGGCATAGGCGCGCACAGCCTCCATGATGTACGGCATGAGGTTCTCCTTCTCCTCAGCCGCTCGTCGCAAGCTCTCCAATGTCTCAGCGACCTTGGCCCCATCTCGCTGGGCCCTCAGTTCGTTCAGTCTCTGAACCTTCTCCTCGGCTTGTTTAGGCTCGTACTCATGGAGCTCAACATCCCGCTCTTCCTCTTCGATGCGATACTTGTTCACACCAACCTTGACAATTTCGCCTTTCTGGATCCCTTGCTCATAGAGATAGGCCTGGCGCGCCACGCCCCGCTGGATGTGTCCCTCGCTGATGGCCTTGACGATGCCGCCCAGGTTCTCCACCTTCTCCATCTCTTCAACGATCTTCTGCTCCAGGTCGGTTGTGAGACGCTCGATGTAGTAGGAGCCAGCGAGGGGATCCACGGTATCGCAGAGTCCTATCTCCTCGACCAGGATCTGCATGGTGCGCAGACCAATCAAGGCAGCTTTCTCCGTCGGAATGGTGTACGCCTCGTCATAAGTGCAGAGGGCCATGGTTTGGGTACCACTGAGGGCGGAGACGAGAGCGTAATATGCGCCCCGCACGATGTTGTTCTCCGGCTGCTCGATTGTCAGCCCACCGCCACCACCACCGGCGATCATCTTCATCTGCATGGCCTTCGGATCGCTGGCTCCGAACTTCTCCCGAACGATTCTCGCCCACAGGCGACGAGCCGCCCGGAACTTGGCTACCTGCTCGAAGATGTTGCCCCAGATGTCGAAATTGAAGGAAAGGCGCGCCACGAAGTCATCGACGTCCACGCCCCGGTCCCGCACATGTTCGATGTATGCTGAGGCGATGGCATAGGCGTAGGCGATTTCCTGCACTGGATTGGCTCCGGACTCACGTATGTGATATCCACATACGCTCACTGGATAGTAGTATGGAACTTCGTTCGCGCAGAACTCGATGGTGTCGCCGATGAGCCGAATGGAAGGCTCCACCGGAAAGATCCACGTCCCCCGTCCGACGTACTCCTTCAAAATGTCATTCTGAGCTGTGCCCCGAAGCTCCTTTAGCGGCACGCCCTGCTTCTCGGCAACCACGAAGTACATAGCCATCATGATGGAGGCCACACTGTTGGTGGTCAGGCTGGTGCTGATCTTGTCGAGGGGGATGCCGTCGAAGGCCTCCTCCATGTCACGCAGGCTATCGACAGCCATGCCTACCCGGCCCACCTCTCCCCAGGCGAGGGGATCGTCCGAGTCCAAACCCATCTGCGAAGGGAGATCGAAGGCTACGTTGAGGGCGTTCTGGCCGTGGGAGATGAGGTACTTGAACCGTTCGTTACTCTCTCGGGGCGTACCGAAGCCGGCGTACTGACGCATGGTCCAGGGCCGGTAGCGGTACATGTACTCGTGGATGCCCCGTGTGAAAGGAAAGGCACCGGGCTCCCCAATGTCCCTATCATAGTCTATGTCGGCCACATCCTCGGGACCATAGATTGGCTTGACGCTGATGCCGGATTCCAGAACCACGTCGCGCAGTTTCTTGTCTTTCATACCCAGGCCCCCTCCGTCATCTGCGTAAGCTCCGCCCAACTACTCGGCTGATCTCGAACACCCAGCCGACCTAGGGCTCTCGGTGGTTGATCCATGGCTTGAAGCAGCCTCCGCCGTGGCCCAACTGTTCAGGCTAGCCGTATCATCTCAGGGGTTGGAGTGGGATTCTCTGGCCGTGGCGCGAGCCACGCTATTGTAAGACATCGTTTCACAATAGTCAAGTGCCGTCGCCCCTCAAGCAACGAAACATGCGCAATCTCCACCCCTTCGGAGTCCCCTTGACCGATACGGCGACGATCAAACGGTCACTTTGACGGGCTTGACTCAGGCGTAGATACCGCGGTCCGGTCGCTGTCCAAGGGCGGATTCGCCCGCAAGGGGTGCTTGGACATAGTCATAGCAGGCTCGGACCCCATGTCACAACGACGGTGCCGCCTGAAATCGCTTGCTAACGCTACATGGACTGAGTATAATCCGTCAAGTCGGGAGGCTCATCGGACGCGACGTTCGCGCATCTTGGTCACCGTGGACGGAGAGAGGGGGTGATGATGA
>CAZNMJ010000066.1:7746-14971 GCA_964573815.1 uncultured Anaerolineales bacterium | reverse complement strand
CTTGACCAAGGACTCCAGCTTTTCGTACAGTTGAGCCTGAGTCTTTGCCAGGCAGAGCCATTCCTGTGCGTCGTCTATCTTCCCTTGCCACCAGTAGGTGCTGGAGATCGGCCCCAGCACCTGAACGCAGGCCGCGACGCGATGCTCGACGAGCAGCCGCTGCAGCTCCTTCGCACCCTCCTCGCTGTCGATGGATACCAGCACCTGGACGTATTCGTTCATGGGCAGACCCTCCATACTACCTGACCGACTTTACCTGTGTTTCCGCGCTACAGGACACGAGGCCATCTCGCTACGGGCAATGCTACTCTAACCATGCGTAGGTGGCAATTGTCGGGCGGACACGCGTCATGGTAGGCCATGAGGTAGTGGTACCATGGTTTGGTGGGTGCTAGGTTTGACTGCTCTCAGGTATGGGCTTAGAATGGAGCGACGGAGTCGTTCGCACCGCAGTCACGACGGGACGTCTGCGGCGAGATAAAGGAGACGCGATGGCGAGCAAGCTCGAGAACCTCGATGCCCTTTTCCATCCGCAAAGTGTTTCTGTGGTGGGCGCTTCCAAGAACCCCGGCAAGCTGGGATTCCACGTGATGAAGAGCCTGACCCAGGGCGGTTTCGAGGGTGAGCTCTATCCCATCAACCCCGGTGAGGAAGAGTTGTTCGGCGTCAAGGCGTACTCTTCTGTGTTGGATGTCCCCCACGAAGTTGATGCTGCCATTGTAGTGTTGCCGGCGAAGGCAATCCCTGTGATCTTCAAGCAATGCGCGGCCAAGGATGTGAAGGGCATCGTGCTCATCACCGCGGGCTTCAAGGAGATCGAGGATGAACTCGGAGGACAGCTACAGGACGAGATAGCAGCGCTGGCCGACGAGGCCGGGATTCCGGTAATCGGCCCCAACACCTTTGGCATGGTCAACCTAGGGGCGAACCTCAACGCCTCTTTCACTCCCGAGTTCTCTTTGGTGAAGAAGGGTGGGATCAGCCTCATCAGCCAGAGCGGGGGCATGGCCCACATGCTGGCGTTCATAGCCATGGAAGAGAACGTCGGCCTCAACAAGATCATCGGGGTGGGGAATCGCTGCAATATCGACTTTGCAGACTTGCTGGAATACTTGGCCAACGACCAAAGCACCCGGGTGATTGCCATGTACGTGGAGGGCGTGGACGAACCTCGACGCCTCATGGAGGCTGCCAGAGAGGTGCGAGGCAGGAAGCCCATCGCCGCCTACAAGGTGGGCAGGTCCCAGGTCAGTGACCAGGCCTCCCAGTATCACACCGGTTCTCTGGCCGGGCAGTACGAAATCTATCGAGGAACATTCAAACAGGCTGGCGTATTGACGGTTAGCAGTTTGCACGAACTGCTGGACACGGCCAAGGCATTGGATGCCTGCCCGCTTCCTGAGGGCAACAGAGTGGCGATCTTATCCGGGCAGGCAGGGCCGGGGATGGCCGCCTCCGACGTGTGCGAGGAGCGCGGTTTGGCCTTGGCCACCTTCTCGCAGCCGACTCAAGAGAGAATCGAGCGGGCCCTACCACCGCTGGCGCTGAGGACCAACCCCGTAGACATGGGTCCGGCATGGTACAGCCCGGAGGCCATACGCGAGGTTGCGGACGCTGCCCTGGCCGACGAGAACGTGGATGGCGTGGTGCTGTGCATTGCCTACGCCTCAGCCAACGTCGGCGCAGTCGAGGCCTTGGCTGAGGTCCTGAAGGCCTGGGGGCAGAGGAAGCCCATCACCTGCTGTCTGTCGGCTCCCCAAGAGATATGGCGCGAGGGGATTGCCTCTCTGGAGGAGGCTGGCGTGCCCAACTATCCCACGCCCGAAAGGGGCGCGGCGGCTCTCGGCAACTTGTGGAGATACAGGATGCTGACCCGGAGAGGTCTCGCTGATGGATAGCATACGAGAGACACTGCTGGAGCTTAGTAAGGAGAGACGTGTCCTCACGGAGACCGAATCCAAGCGGATCCTGGCCCAGTGGGGAATCCCAGTGGTGCCCTGCGAGGTGGCGACATCTGGTGAAGAAGCCGTGCGACTGGCCCGTTCCGTAGGGTTTCCTGTGGTGCTGAAGATTCTATCGCCGGACATCAGCCACAAGTCGCAGGTCGGCGGCGTAAGAGTCAATCTGGCCACTGACGAGGGTGTTCGCTCAGCTTTTCACGAGATCATGGAGAATGCCAGAAGGGATGCCCGCTCAGCACGGATCCTGGGAGCGACCGTTCAGAAGATGGTCACGGGGATGGAAGTAGCCATTGGGGTGACCAATGACCGCCAGTTCGGCCACGTGCTGATGTTCGGCATGGGAGGCGTGGACATCGAATCGCTGAGGGACGTCACCTTCAGATTGATTCCCATCAGCGCCGCCGAGACAGAGGAGATGATTCGTGACATCAAGGGCTTCCCTCTGCTGAAGGAGCAGGCGTCCCGGGGGGCAGACCTGGAAGAACTGCGAAGCATGCTGCTAAAGGTTTCAGATCTGATAGAGTCCTATCCTCTGATCGAGGGCATGGATCTGAATCCGGTGCTCGTGTCGCCTCGAGGTAGTCTAGTCGCTGACGCACGAATTGTGGTCCGCGCAGCTGACACCTGAGAGGCCACGTGCGTTGTTGCCGTACCGCGTCGAGGAGCCCATGCCGCAAGCCTCTTCCGCACGGAGGGACGGTTCTTGTGCGTTCGCGAGTTCTGTACGTCGGGACCAGGCAAGCCTGCGGGGTGTCTCAGCTTTGCTTGCGTATCCACCACCCTGTCAGCACCGTGGCGGGCACAAGGATCATCAATAGGGTGAATAGGATCAACTCCGCCAGTCGGAATGGCGATGGGAGCGAGATCTCGGGTTCGTAATACGTCACATCGAGTTCCCGCGGTTCCTCGGCAGGGGGCTCCGCCGCGGCCACGACCTCTGATGTCTCAGTTGGTATGCAGATCGGTTCCCGCTTCGCTTCTTCTGGCACCCCGGTCACCTGGGGCTCCGGAGTGGGCTCTGCCTCTTCCCGCCCAGGGGTGGTAGCAGGTGATGGTGTTTCAGCGGGAGTGAGGGTACCCTCAACCTCCCCAGCGCCGGTAGCTACTTCCTGCTCGTTGGTTGGTGGTCCTGGCGTCGCCGCTGCCGTCGGGGTGCACGCTGGTGGGGTCCCTTCCACTGTAACCTCTGGACTGGCCACGTCCTGCGCCGATGGGGCCTGGTAGCCATCTGGAGGTTCGGGCGGTGCTGGAGCGGGTGTTGGCGGTTCCGTCGCACCTGGAGGCGGGACCGTCTCCGCAGCGGCCCCGGCATCCCTACCCTCGCCGACCAGAGGCTCCCCCTCTGCAGGGGCATACATCTCGGTCGGCACAACTGAAGGAGCAAGAATCATCTCCTCTGCTGGCGGAAGAGGGGCCGGAGCTCCCATCGCAAAGCTGCCCAGGAACTGCAAGGTCAGATCCCCTCCGATGACCAGCACCAGAAGGAGTGCGGCCAGCGCTGTGGCCCCTTTCAGCAAGCCATAGCCCCAGGAGGGTGGCGCCACCCTGACCTTGGGCTTCACCACTGCCGGTCGAAGGGCAAAGGAACGGGGCGCTGGGACGGCTGGCAGTTCTTTCAGAAGAGCCACCGTCTGCCTCAATGTGGAGAGATTCTCACTGCAGGCGCGGCACTCCTGGAGATGTTTCTCCACGCCGGCCTTCTCGCGGGCCGACAATTCCCCATCGAGGTAGGCTGAGAGGGATTCCTCCACCCATTCGTGTTCCGACTTGCCTATCTTCCGGAGGAAATCAAGCATGTTGGTCCTCACCCTTAAGACGATAGCGAGCGGGCAAAAGTTCCCCTTGATCCAGCAGATAGTCGCGCAGGCTGGAGCGAGCCCGACTCAAACGTGACTTGACCGTGCCCACGGAAACTCCAGTGGCCTCGGCTATCTCACTGTAGCTCATTCCCTGCACGTCCGACAGTACCAGGGTCACGCGTTGATCGAAAGTCAGGCTGCCAATGCCCATCTGTATCGTCTGGCCCAGTTCGTGACGTAGCGCGTGTTCCTCTGGGGTCTCCTTTCCATTGACGAAATGGGAAGAGCGATCGGTCTCGGTGTAGACCGCCTCCAGGGAGCTGGTAGGACGTCGCTTGTGAAGTCGTAGCTGGTCGTAGCAGGCGTTCGTCGTGATGCGCAGCAGCCAGGCTTTGAAGGAGCCACCCTTGAACCTGGCGACCGCCTGGAAAGCGGAGAGGAAGGCATCCTGGCTGGCATCTGCGGCTGCTTCGGGATCGCTTAGGATGCGGTACGCCAGGTTATAGACCATGTCCTGGTAGTGTGCTACCAGTTGGTTGAAGGCTCGCGTGTCGCCCTGCTTGGCAGAGGCGATCAAGGCCTTTTCGTCCACTTGACTAAATCTGCAGTCTGGTCTATACTAGGCGAAAAGAGGCGCCGAAGTGGCGGAACAGGCAGACGCGACGGTCTCAAAAACCGTTGAGGGGTGACCCTCATGTGGGTTCGAGTCCCACCTTCGGCATGGGTCATTATAGCAGCTTTTGCGCATCGCAGCTAGGATCCCAAGATGTGAGCTGCACATGCAAGTACTTGGCGACAGCACCATGGTTGGGGCGAACCGACGAGCCAAACGGCCGCGAAGCGGCTGAGCGTCGGTTTTCTTTTTGACCGCATTTCGGGCGTGAGGCAAACGATGAAGCTTTGGAAACCGACGTTGGCGCTTGTGTTGGTGGGACTGGCCCTGGGCGTGGGACTGGGCATTCTCATTGGGTGGGGACTTTGGCCGGTCGAGTACTATGACACCGACCCCGTTGACCTGAAGGCGGAGCACAAGGAAGAGTACATACTGCTGGTGAGCGCCACCTATGCTCTCAACGGCGACTTGGATCAGGCCAACGAGAGATTGGCCAAGCTGGAGGAGGAAGACATCGCCCAGGTGGTTGCCGATCTGGCCCAGAAGTGCTTGCAGCGCGGAGAGGACATCACGACAACGCGCAACCTGGTGATGCTGGCAGACGCTCTGGGTTCCAGCACGGAAGCGATGCTGGCGTATGTCGCGACTCCGACGCGGACATTGGAGCCCACATTCACTCCTACACCGACGGAGACACCGACTCAAGCTCCGACCGAGACGGCAGTGCCGCCGACGCCGACTGAAACGGCGATGCCGCCTACTCCGACGGCGACTGCAGTGCCACCGACCAGCACGCCGCAGCCGGCCACGCCGACCTCTACGCCTGTGCCTCCCACCAGCACACCAGTGGCAGCAGCATCAACTAGCACACCCACGTCTACTGCCACCTCGCCGGCCGTGGCGGGTTGCCCGGGGCGCCCAGATCCCGTTCTCTTGGACATCGACCGTAATCTGCGGGACTGGGGCTGGGTGCAGGCGCATTTTGGAGTTCCGAGGGATTACCTGATGGCGTACGCGGGCAGCTGTCCCGGCGGCGCGGTTTACTCGGTTGTCCAGCTAGCGCAGTACACTGACATGACGCTGCGCGTAACTGTGCACGATCGGAATGGAACCCCCAAGCCCGGGGTCCAAGTCGCGTTCTTCGGGTTTCAGCCCTACGAAGACACACCCGGGGGATGCTGCGACAGGAAGCATGTGGCGCACATGGAAGTGACCAACGAGAGGGGCGAAGCCACCTACCCCATGGGGCCTGACAGCGCATACTGGCCGCAGGAAGGACAGAGGGGCTACCACGCTGTCTGGGTAGTGGACGGCATCGCCAGCGATTGTGTAGATGGGCTGGGCTGGGTTGGACTAACCTTCCATGACCATCTCAATGTCACGTTTCGAGAGATCGGTCCATGACGCCCTTTTCGAAGGATGATCATGAGTTCACAGCGCCGTAAAGGATGGCTCCCGTGGGTTCTGGTAGTTGTGGTTTCGGGGGTGATGTTGGCAGCCGGCCTGCTTTCGCCGTGGCGGCTTTTCAGGCTGGGGGAGGAACAGCCTGAGGCGGCGGCACTGTTGAATTACCTGCGCGAACTGTACATCGTAGGCGTCAGTGAGTCTTATGCTGCCAACGGGGACCTGAATCAAGCACGCGAGCGCCTAGGTGCGCTGGGGGAGGAAGACCCGGCTGCGGCGGTGACTGAGTTGGCAATCAGCTACGTAGACAACGATCAGGACGTACAGGCTACCAGACGACTGATCATCCTGGCTCAGGCCCTGGGGGCTGAGGAGGCGTCCATGACCACATACATGGTCGCCACTGCGCCCACCCCTACGCCTACCCAGACCGGTACTCCTACCTCGACACCGACGCCCAGCCCGACGCCTGTGGCCACCTCCACGCCCCAGCCGACTGCTACCAACACACGTCTCGCTGTGGTGCCTGCTACCGCCACTGCTACTGCACTGCCAGCCCAGCCAACTCCCAGGCCCAGAGAGTGGGATCTGCGGCTGGATTACTTCTGGCCCACGGTGAGGATGCAGGAGGTGCAAGCAGCTTCGGGTCAGTGGTATTGGAGGCTGGTTAAGACCATTTGGGACGAGCAGTGTGGCGGAAGGCATCATATCTACGTTGAGGTACTGGATGAGAACGGAAATCGCTCTTTCGGCCAGAGGGTGGTGATCGAATACGGGGGCGCGCCCCATCCTGAGCCGTATCCTCAACCAGACAAGCTGGTCGAGGAGTACGCGTTCAACTATCCTATGAATGAACTCCTGGGAGCGTACAACGTCTACGTTCACGGTGATCCCAGCGACAAGATGTACGGGCTGGGTCTGGGAACGCGCACCGATCCCTACCGTAAGCATCACACTTGCTTCTCGCTCACCTTTCAGCGCACGCGCCAGCTCTGAGGGAGATTTGCCGTGCCAAGTGATCTGCGACTCAGACACGTACTAGTCTTTCTTGTGGGCTTTGCCCTTGGTCTGGGCATCGGCCTGCTGACCACGTGGGTGGCCTGGCCTGTGGAGTACTACGATACTGACCCCGTCGACCTGCGCGACGAGCATAAACACGACTACGTGGTGATGATCTCGGCTGCCTACTGTCAGGATGGAGACTTGGAGTTGGCCACGCACAGGCTGAATCAGCTGGGGTTCGACGATACGCGGCAGGTGGCGATCGGCCTCTTCCAGCGATACCAGCAAGCCGGATACGCGGCAGAGACGCGCTGCCTGGCTCTGCTGGCCTACGACGTCGGCGTGGCGGACGTGGCGCTGCTGCCGTACATCGAAACACCGACCGCAACTCCTGAAATCATCGTCCCCCCGACTGCCACGCCCACTGTGGAAGCCACCCTCACGCC
>CAZNMJ010000066.1:0-7646 GCA_964573815.1 uncultured Anaerolineales bacterium | reverse complement strand
GGAACCGCCTCCTGAGCCCAGCGCTACGGCGACCCAACCGCCGCCGACTGCGGCTCCGAGTTCCACGCCCGGGCCGGACGTCGATTTTGAGCTTGCAGAGCAAGACGACCTGGGCTGCAGCGGTGAAGGAGCCGGCGACTACATCTTGGTGTACGTTCGGGACGAGGACGGAAGGGGTCTCGCTGGCGTGGAGGTCATGGTTTCAGGGCCTGAGGGGGAGGATTCCTTTTTCACCGGCCTCAAGCCAGAGGTGGGTCCAGGCTTTGCTGACTTCCTGGTCACAGCCCCAGGGACTTACGCCGTCCAGGTCCTCGATGGTACGAGCCAGACGGCAGAAGGGCTCACTTTTGCCGATCCCTGTCCGGAGCACAGCCCCTATCACTCGTGGCGAGTCGTCTTCAGACGAACTGCCCAGTAGCCACTGACTACTGTTCCCTATTCGGATCGCGGCAGGCGATGCCGTACTCCCCAGGCGGCGGCCAGCAGCGGTTGCAAGAGATGCACGAGGCGCGGTCCTGGCCCTCGCGCAGCCGTCTAGGCAGGTCCGGCTCACGGATCAGCGGGCGGGACATGGAGATGAAGTCAGCGCTGCCCTCTTGCAGGATGTCCTCCATGACCTGCTTGGATCGCATCCCGCCCACCAGTATGATCGGTAGGTCGGTGGCCTCTCGCGCGATGCGGGCGCCATCGAGGAAGTAGGCTTCGTCCTCCGGACGGAGTATGTCCTTGCGCACACTAGTCCTTCCGATGCCTCCGCTAATCTCCAATCCGTCGATCCCCCAGTCCGCCAGATGGCGCACAATGTCTGCGCTGTCCTTCAGGGTGAGGCCGTCCCGAACGTAGTCCTCCATCCCAAGCTTGATCAGCACGGGATACTCCTCGCCCACCCGGTCACGGACAGAGGTGGCTACCTCTTCCAGGAAACGCATTCTGCCTGCTGGGGTGCCGCCCCACCGGTCCCGACGCCAGTTCGCCGCGGGCGAGTTGAACTGATTGATTAGATATCCGTGAGCGGCGTGGATTTGTACCCCGTCGAAACCTGCCGCCTTGGCTCGTCCTGCAGCGTCACCGAAGGCAGAGATGATCTCTCGGATCCCTTCCTCATTCAATTCGTGAGGGCGTTCGCCGTCCTTCGAAACGGCCACTGGCGATGGGGCCACTGCGGGACCGGGTATCGCTTCCGCCGGACATTGCCTGCCGCCGTGGTTGATCTGGACGACCACGCGGCCCTGTTCATCGTGGACCGCGATGGTTGGCATCTCCAGGGCGGGAATGAGATCGTCGCCATGGATTCCCGTCATGTGCAAGTTGCAGCGCCCTCCCCCGTGCACGAAGGCGTGTCCGGTGATGATGAGCCCGATTCCACCCCTTGCCAGTTCTCGGTACAGATCGGCCAGGGGCTGTTCCGGCTTACCGTCTAGATCGCTCATGTACTCGGCAGTCGCCGAGCGTATCAGGCGGTTTGGCAACTGTAGACTACCGATTGTCCCAGACTCGAAGAGTGCGGTCATGCTCTAGATCTCCATCCGGGTTGTGCGCAGAGCGCGCTTGTCTCAGGGGTTGGCATGAATATAGCACACGGGGAAGGATCCGGCAAAGACTGGGCTTCATCCACCTTGCGAGGCGCTTCCGGAACCAAGGCCCATCGTCAGCTTCGTGCGTCTGCAGGGCGATCCTACACCTGAGAACAAGACAGGACTGGCGGCAACTGCCGGTCACCTGTCTGAAGTCATGCGGCACATAGCCTGGCGCCACCGCGTTTGACATGGGCCACGTGCCTGGGTATACTTGAAGGGGTGGAGGGGGTCGCTTCCGCTGCATGCCTG
This sequence comes from uncultured Anaerolineales bacterium, assembly GCA_964573815.1. Taxonomy (GTDB): domain Bacteria; phylum Chloroflexota; class Anaerolineae; order UBA7937; family B3-Chlor; genus CAYGAW01. The sequence continues at coordinate 5,820 of CAZNMJ010000066.1, read as the reverse complement.
CGGGGTCATCCCCTCGTCTTCTCTTGGACGGAAGAGAACCCTAAGTTAGCAGGGGAGATGTATCTGTGCTGCCGATATTTCCTTTCACGGCCATTGTAGGCCAGGGTCCGATGAAGCGCGGTCTGATACTGAACGCCATCAATCCGCTGATAGGCGGAGTGCTTATTCGTGGGGAGAGAGGTACGGCGAAATCCACGGCCGCTCGTGCTCTGGCTGCCTTGCTCCCTGACATCGAGGTGGTGGCCGATTGTCCTTTCAGTTGCGACCCGTATCGGCCCGACGCGATGTGCGATACTTGCTTCGAGCGGTACAGCGGCGGCGAGAAGTTGCCCGTAGACAGCCGTCCCATCAGGATGATAGACCTCCCGATCAGCGCCACGGAGGATCGGGTGGTGGGCACACTGGACATCGAACTGGCCATCAAGACCGGAGAGAAGCGCTTCGAACCCGGTGTGCTGGCCACGGCCAACCGGGGGATGCTGTACGTGGACGAGGTCAATCTCCTGGAAGACCATGTCGTGGACGTGCTGTTGGACTCAGCAGCCATGGGGGTGAATGTCGTGGAGAGAGAGGGTATCTCCTTCACCCATCCGGCTCAATTCATCCTGGTTGGCACCATGAACCCTGAAGAAGGGGAATTGCGCCCTCAACTGTTGGACCGCTTCGGCCTCTGCGTGGTGATCAGCAGCATAGCCGATACGGAGGCGCGCAAGGAGATTCTCGTTCGGCGCATCCAGTACGAAGAGGATCCGGTCGCCTTCTACGAAGCGTGGCAGGAAGAAGAGGAGCAGCTGGCGCAGCAGATCACCCGTGCCAGGGATCTTATCAACACAGTCTCCTACACCGAAGAAGACCTGGCCTCTATTGCCCAACTTACGGCCGACCTGGGCGTTGACGGCCACCGGGGGGATATCGTCATTCTTAAGTCCAGCTTGGCCCACGCGGCCTTCGAGGGGCGGGATGAGATCTCCCGGAGAGACATCCTGCTGTCAGCACAGCTGGCCCTGTCGCATCGTCTGAAGAAGCGCCCTCTCCAACAGGGTCAAGAGCGCCTGCAGCAACTGAGGGAGGAGCTCCACGGAATGGAAGCTCGTGCGGCGGAGCAGAAGACGCCCACGCTGCAAGAAGTTGCCTCTGCGGGTAAAAAAAAAGACCTGAACGGCGATGAGTCGACGTCCGAGGACTGGCTTCCCCCCCTGGAATCCATGCCTCGCACGCAGCAGGATACCGAAGAGGGGTCACCCTCGTCCAGGCGACAGGGAGTGCCGGTGGCGGTGGGTAAGCCCCTCATGGCACCTCGCCTGACCACCCCTCTGGATCGACTCTCGAGACGGACATCTGGCCGTCGCAGCCTCACCCGCACGAACCGAAAGCGGGGCCGCTATGTGTTCAGCCGACCCATGGAAGGCCGCGTAGAGGACATCGCCTTCGATGCCACGCTTCGTCAAGCCGCGCCGCGTCAGGTTCACAGAGACCGCTCAGATGTCGCCCTTGTCCTGGAAAGGGAGGACCTGCGACGAAAGGTGCGGGTGAGCCGGGCAGCGAATGTTGTGGTCTTTGTGGTGGATGCTAGTTGGTCGATGGCGGCAGCGGAACGGATGGTAGCCACCAAAGGGGCTATTCTGTCCCTCCTTCAAGACGCGTACCAGCGCCGCGATAGAGTGGGGCTTATCGTCTTCCGGCAGAACGGTGCCGAACTGCTACTGCCACCTACCTCCAGTGTTAGGCTTGCTGAGAGCTTGCTGGAAGATATCACTGTCGGCGGCAAGACGCCTCTCTCAAGCGGCCTGAACCTGTGCTACCAGGTCTTCGAGCGCGAGATACGTCGAAATCCGCAGGTGATGCCGCTCATGATTCTGCTTACCGATGGGGCGGGAAACGTATCTATGACGGACCTCACGCCGCGCGAGGAGAGCTGTCAGATAGCGGAGTTGATGCAGCGCAGCAACATCCGCTCGGTGGTGATCAACACCGAGCACAAGTCCTTCGACCGAGGCTTGGCTCAGGAGTTGGCCTACTACCTCGGCGCTGAATGCTACACCTTGGAGGAATTGGGGGCGGAGGAGCTGTACCAGACGGTACGTGGCGAGTTGAAGGGCCAGTGAGCGAGTTGTTCGTAATAGGGTGAAGGAGGGGGAGCTAGGTGTGGCTAGGACCTCGGTGTGGTCTCTGCTGGCCGCCACTGGCACAAGTGGGGGAGCGGGGCATGATGTCCCCGCTCTTCTTCGTTTTGACTGGCCAGCCCAAGTCGTGGAAATGGACGGTGCTGCTGGGGGCATAACATGATCAGGGAGGTTACACAGACGGACGCGGCAGGGGTGCTGGAATTGCTGCATCAACTGTGGCCGGGGAAGGTCATTCGGGATGATGGCCTGTGGGAAGCGCTGAGCAAGTACATCGCAACCCCAGACTACTGGATCTATGGCCATGAGGCAGAAGGGGCGCTGCAAGCGATCATCACGGTGTCTTTTCGGTGGAGCCTTTTCTATGAAGGAGAGGCGGCGATCATTGAAGATCTGGTGGTAGATGAGGCGCACAGAGGAAGGGGCATTGGAGCAAATTTGGTCAGCTTCGCCGAAGAAAAGATCATCGCGGATGGGAAGGCCAAAGCCGTGGAAGTGAACTCCGATCTTCACAGAGTAGATATACACGACTTCTGGGAGGAACGCGGATACTCCAACCTGGCGTTTCAGTTCCGAAAAGAAATGCGATAGCATTCCTAGGCAGCGCGCTCCCTGTGGAGTGCCGGGTGCGCGCCGGTGATAGTTCTTCCCCTAATGCGGATTGGGACCAATGAAGGTGGCGGGAGGTGTGCGCGTGATCTACGTGGTTGAGACCTTTGAACTCTCTGACGAGGCGAGAGTTGATGCAGCATTTGATCAATGGCTGCGGCAATTCAACGCACCGGTGCTGGCGAAGAACCCTGCCGTCGAGTCGATAGATGTGTATGCCTCATACACTGGCCCCTTTGAGATGGAAGTCTGGTTTGGAATGGAGGACTTTTCCTCACTGGACCGAAGCGCCGAGGCTGAACAGGCCATGTTCCAGGATCCCGAGGTGATGGACGAGTACGAGAAGTTCATGGCGTACATGAAGCCCCTCGGGCGGAGGATTATGCTGCGGGTTGAATGAACCGCCGCCAAGCGGTCGGACGGGAGCTTGGGCCTGGGGCGTGATCCGGCTCGGAGTAGGTCACCGGTTGCGCGCACTCACGCTGACGAACTGGGCGCCTCTTTGGGCAAGAAGGAGGAAGACTGTGAAGGAGTATCGGTTCATCCAGGTAGACGTGTTCACTGATAAGGCGTTCGGAGGCAACCCCCTCGCGGTCTTTCCAGAGGCGGAGGGCATCACCTCGGCGGAGATGCAGCAACTGGCTCGGGAGATGAACCTCTCCGAGACGACGTTCGTCCTACCGCCACAGGAGCCAGGGGCCGACTTCAGGGTACGCATCTTCACACCCGCCAGGGAGATGCCCTTTGCGGGTCATCCAGTGGTGGGTACTCACTGGGCGGTGGCGCACCTGGGACGCGTTGCCCTCCGCGAGCCGGTGACGGAGGTGAGCTTCGAGCTAGGCGTGGGCGTGTTGCCGGCGAACCTGGAGGTAATTGGGGGCCGGGTGGAGAGGGTGGTGATGACCCAGGAGCGCCCGACGTTCCTCGATGTGGTGGAAGATGTGACGAGTCTGACAACGGGATTGGGTCTTCCTGCTGAGGCAATTGGTGAGACGGAATCGCCCGTTCAAGTCGTCTCGACAGGGGCTCCGCAGATGATGGTGCCCGTACGCTCTCTGTCGGAGGTGGAGGCGTTGCAGACAGGTCGGCTGAACATCGCTGCCCTTAACCAGGCCTGCGAAGCCGCTCATGCCGAGTGCGTGGTGGTCTTCACTCTCGAGACCTCACGACCCGACGCGACCGTACACATGCGGATGTTCGGTCCGCTGCTCGGTGTACTAGAAGACCCGGCCACTGGGAGCGCCGCTGGCGCTTTAGGGGCATATCTTGTACACCACCGTGCCGTGCCTGTGACGGAGGGCACCACGCATATCATCGCCGAGCAAGGAGCAGAAGTCGGTCGGCCGAGTACGCTTTACATCGAGGTGGATTCTTCAGGTGATGAGATCTCTGCTGTGCGGGTCGGCGGCAAGGTGGTGCTGGTGGCTGAAGGCACAGTACGATTCTGAGAAGGCGAGGGAATCGCACCAAGCAGCGGAGGTACATCACTTTTCGTGGGGCGTGACCACCAGGTGGCGGAACGAAGATTGTCGAGGCCTGGCGGCCCTTCGTCTGGACTCCGCAGGTTTGGCCACTGCGTGGGCCTAGGGTGCATGTCTGAGAATGATCCGTTGAGGCTGCTAGGCAGTCCCGATGTCCGGAACGCGGTGCTGCTCAACGAGATAGGGGTCTTGCTCCACGACCTGGGCAAGCTGAGTGCCGAGTACATCTCTGCAGAGCAGACCTTCTCTCACCACCTGATCCTGCGGCGCCTATGTAGAGGAAGAGATCCCTTCCTGGGGTTGCAGGCGGACTCTTTCACGGCTATACGCCGTTCCCTTGGGGCGGCCAGGCTCGGTGCCGTGGAGAAGGACTTCACCCAAGTCGTCTGCGGGCTGATCGCCGAGCTGCAAGACAGAGCGCCTGTCCACGATGATGCTTCCCCAAGCGAAGTGAGGACCGCATTCACGAGGGCCCGGGAGATGCTCCCCTCGTACGATCAGGAAGCGTTCGACCGCGTCGCTCACCTGGCAGAGAAGGTCGCGGCTGACCTGGCATGGCAGAGGGCAGAGGAGCAATCCATCGGTGATATGCGGCCGCCTTTCTTCTCAGTCGAGGGCTTCTTTGAGGGCCTGGACCAACTCCCCTTTGTGGCTGATCTTATTGAGATGCAGGGGCGAACTTGGCATCCGGAGGCGCTACTGTCGCCCGAAGCGAAGCTCTTGAGAGCGATGCACGAGCGGGAGGAGATTGCTGGCCATCCCCAGGCCTTGATCAACCCCGAGCGACTGGCCGACATACGCAAGCTATACTGCGAGGTGGTGGCCAACCACCTTCTGGAGGTCAACAACATCAAGAAGGACGGCCCAGGCGACCTGGGGTCGTGGTTCTGGAAGGGCCGCCTATATCCACGCCCCGAGGGAACGGCGGGTCTCCTGGACGCTTTCGATGAAGGGGCTGCTCTGGAAGGGGAACACCGAGAGGCTGTGGAATGGCTGGGCATCAGACCTATCACACAATGGGCGTACAGCAAGCTCCTGCTGGGCCAAGGAAAGAACGGTGGGGACGTGAGCCTGTGGGACCACTCCTATCGGTTGTCCGCTCTCCACAAATCGACCATGGCTAAGGCATTGGTCGCGGGCTATTGGCCAGAGCCCGCCAAACTCTCGTGGCGGACGCTCCGCGTGGTCGTGGAACCCTCAGACGCTGAAGCTCTGACCGCGATCAAATACCTTCTGGAAGTTGAGTATCCACTGGGCAACGAGCTGTGGCGTAATGAGACCAGCATCCACTTCACCTTCCCTGGCTTGGAAGGTGACCTCGCGACGCGATTCCTGGACCGTCTGAGGGAGAGGTCTGTCCAAGCGTTGAATCGGAAGTTGCGACCCCAGTTCTCCCTCAGCCCGTTGTGGCGGGAGAACACCGACTCCCTGGTGGGGGACGGCGAGGGCTAGACCCGTGTCAGATATTCGCCTGTGCGAGTATCAATGCGCAGGGTGTCGCCCACTTCTACGAACAGGGGGACCTGTACGACCAGCCCCGTCTCCAGTACTGCCCGCTTCGTGGTGCCAGTTGCGGTATCTCCTTTGATACCAGGCTCTGTCTCGGT
>CAZNMJ010000065.1:6901-15056 GCA_964573815.1 uncultured Anaerolineales bacterium | reverse complement strand
CGGCTAATCGCCTCGCGCCTGATGTATGCGCTGGTCAATCTCTGTCACCAACGCCTGCTGAGCCTCCCAGTACTCCGGGCGTCGCTGGGCGTCCAGCTCCTCCACCGTCTTGCCCTGCTGTTCCACCCAGGTGTAGTACTTCAAGTTGTGCCACTGATTGCGCGTCCGCCGGGTACCTTCTTCGATCCAATCCAGCTTCTGGCCGTGGAAGATGCTCACCAGGCGGACAGCCGCCTCCACCTCATCCATGGGGCCGTACGTCTCATTCATCTGCTCCATCACCGAATGGTAGCGATCGATGGCGTCTGTGAGGATGGTGACGATCACGTCATCTTCGCCGAAGCCGTACCATTTGGCGGTCTTGATGGCTCCCAGCACATTGCACACACCGGAGATGCCAAAGGTCTCAGCCATCAGGCGGACGCTCTCCTCAGGCACGCCATATCGATCCATCATGGTCTTCCACCCCGCCTCTTCAGTGAGCAACTGCAGCCCCTTCTTGGACTCGATGTCATCGATACTCATGATGGCGTCCATGTTCATCACATTGTGGATCCAGGTGACGTGCTTGTCGCCGATGCCCTGGATGTCGTGACCACCGTAGCCATTCCAGTACAGGGTGGGGCACTGTATCGGCTCCACACCAACTATCTTGTGCTCGGGCCACCGCTGCTTCAAGCGGTCCCCTGCGGCGATGGTGCCAGCTGAACCCATGGCTGAGACGTAGGCAGCAACCTTGCCCTTGCCAATACCCTGTTGCTCCAGTTCCTCCGCCAACTCGACGATGGTGTTGCCGGTCACATAGTAGTGGAAACGGTAGTTGCCCATCACCTCGAATTGGTTGAGGATGCGGATCCGCTCGGGGTCCTGCGCCGTCAGCTCCTTGGTCTTGTCGTAGATCTCCTTGACGTTGGATTCGCAGCCAGGCGTGAGAATCAACCGGGCACCGTACCTGCGAACGAGGTCGAAGCGCTCCATGCTCATCTCCTCGGGCAGGATGACGATGGAGTCGAAGTTCATGCGGCAGCCGACCCAGGCTCCGCCGATACCGTAGTTTCCCGTCGAAGGCCAGACCAAGGAATGAACGGCAGGATCTACCTCGCCGAACAACTCCTTCTCGATGAGCACCGAATAGGTGGCCCCGACCTTGTGGCTCCCGGTTGGGAAGTCCTTGCTGTACAGCACGACGATGGGCGCCTCCACGTTGGTCAGCTCCGGCGGCACGACGTAGTAGTAGATGTTGTCCTCGTGGTCGCGCCAGGTGATGTTATACAAATTGAGGGGATCGAGGGGATCCTCCTCCATCATCTCATGGGCCTTGCCACGAACTTGACCATCGATGTTCCACGGATGGAGCATCTCCTCGAAGGTTGGCCCGATTACCAGCTTGTTAGCCTGTGTCATGATCCACTCCTTCTGGTGAGTTGACGACTGAGCGCGTCCATAGTGGGCTCGATCAACTCAGGCTCACCGACGGCCCGGATGGCACTGTCCACATCCTTGAGTCCGCTGCCGGTCACCAGTACCGCAATCCGTTCCTCAAGGTCTATCTCGCCCTCGCGCACCAGCTTCAGCAAACCTGCGAAACCAGCAGCGCCGGCAGGTTCGGCGAAGACCGCGGCCTCCCGACCCAGCAGGCGCATGGCCTCCAAGATCTCCTCATCCGCCACGGCCACGTACTGTCCACCAGTCTCCCGCACGGCGCGCAGAGCCTTTACTCTGTCACGCGGGTTGCCCACGGCTATGCTGTCGGCCAAGGTATCAGGGATCAACGGCACAATCTCCTCCGCGCCCTCCTCCCAGGCCCTCACCAGCGGCGCCGATCCCTCTGCCTGGACGCCGACCAATTGGGGCATACGTTCGATGAACCCCAGGGCTCGCAAGTCGCGAAGGCCCTTCCAGAGGCCGCCGATGATGCAGCCGTCGCCCACGGAAACGAAGATTCTGTCCGGCGCCTCCCACTCCAGTTGTTCACAGAGTTCCAGGGCTGCGGTCTTTTTCCCCTCGGACAGATAGGGGTTGTAGGCCGTGTTGCGGCTGTACCAGCCATACTCCCTGGCCGCCTCCAGACAAAGGTCAAAGGCCTCATCATAAGTGCCCCTGACCATGATCACCCGCGCTCCGAAGATCAGGAGTTGGGCTACCTTGGCCTGGGGCGCGCGCTCAGGGACGAAGATGACACTTTTCAGTCCTACGCTGGCCGCCAGCCCCGCCAGGGACGAGGCGGCGTTCCCAGTGGAGGCGGCTGTTATGATCTGGTAGCCCAGTTCTTGAGCCTTGACCACGCCTACAGCGCTGGCCCGGTCTTTGAAGGAAGCTGTGGGATTACGGCCATCGTCCTTGAGATAGAGCTGAGGGAGGCCCAGCTTCTCTCCCAGGCGTCCGGCATGGTAGAGGGGTGTCCAGCCAATATGTAAAGGTGGACGCAGGCTGTCCTCAGCAATGGGCAATAGGGGGGCGTACCGCCAGATGGAGTAATCGTGATTCCGGGCCAGGCCCTCTTTGGTCAGCCAGGTGGCGATGAGGTCATAGTCGTAGAGGACATCGAGGATCCCCTCGTCGCCATGCTTGGGGCACACGTAGAGCACCCCATCCACGCCATACTCGTCGCCGCAAAGGACACACTTCAGTCCGAGGATATGCTCCATGTTTTGCTTCCTACGACCCCTCGGTGTTGGTAGGGGCAGGTTTGAAACCTGCCCCTACGACCTTCCCTCGCTCAGAACAGGAGGCCTCACTACAACGCCCCACGAACCCCGACGAACCGCTAGGGCCTTTGCCCCCAGACGTCCTCTCTGCGGAGCCCATGGGCAGAGCCATCACCGCCTTCAAGACATGCACGTGGTTGTGGGCGATTTCGAAGGTCAGCCGCACACCCACCCTGGCGGACCGGAACACTTGGGCCCGTTGCCCTGGAACAGCCTCATCTCATGGTCAAGGCCATCACCGCCTTCTGAACGTGCATGCGGTTCTCGGCCTCGTCGTAGACGACCGACTGGGGGCCATCGATCACGCCGTCAGTGACCTCGATGTTCCGATCCGCAGGCAGGCAATGCATGTAGATGGCATCCTGTTTCGCCAGAGCCATGCCCCGTTCGTCGCATATCCAGTCCTCATACTTGCGAGCTATGGCCGCTGATTCCTCCCGGTCCTCCGTGGCCAGCCAGCAACCCCAGTTCTTGGGATATACGATGTCAACGTCCTCGAAGGCGGCTTCCATATCGTCCATGGTCTCGAAGCCACCATCGTAGCTGCGGGCGTTTTCCTCCGCCTGTTCTAGGATCTCCGGCATCAGCCGGTACTCCGGCGGATGTACCAGACGCACGTTCATGCCGAAGCGCGTCAAGAGCAGGATCAGGGACTGAGGGACGCCGATGGGCTTCTGATAGCTGGCGGCGCAAGCCCAGGAGACAGCGATAGTCTTCCCTCGAGGCTCGCCCTTCTTCTCCATGATCGTCATCAGATCAGCCAGCACCTGGAAGGGATGGTACACTTCGCACTGCATGTTGAGGACCGGCACGCGGCTGGCCACGGCCACATCGCGGATGTACTGGTTACCCACCTTCCAGTCGCACTGGCGGATGGCGATGCCATCGAAGTAGCGACCCAGAATGTCGCCGATCTCCTTGGCAGTATCGCCATGGGCGATCTGCGTCGTCTCAGACTCGATGAAGGCCGCGTGTCCACCCAACTGAGCCATGCCCGCCTCGAAGGAAGCCCTGGTGCGGGTGCTGGAGAAGAAGAACAACATGGCCAGCACCTTGTCCCGCAGTAGCGGGTGCGGGTGTCCTGTGGCACGCTTCCGCTTAAGGTCAAACGCAACGTCGAGAACCGTCTCGATCTCGTCCTTCGCCCACTCTTGTGTGGTGATCATGTCACGACCACGTAGGTGTGTCTGCATATCAGCCCCCTACTATTCTACCGCCCCAAGGACCAGCGCGAGTAGCGCCATGCGCACGACCACGCCATTGTAGGCTTCATACCAGTATCGGGCGTGGCGTGTATCATCCACGTCGGTGGGCAACTCATCCATGCGCGGCAAGGAGTGCAACACGATGGCATCCCACTTGGCCTTCTCGCGCAGCATTTCCCGCGTCACGCGATAGGCATCCGGCGTGAGGCCCCGCTCCTCCTCGGCCTCAACACGCGACCTGGTGTAGTCGGCCTGAACGACCGGTTCCATGTAGATCACATCGGCCTCGGCTATCGCTTTCTCAGTGGTCTCAGCCTCATCGAACCGCAGATTCACGTCACGCAGTTCCTGCTTGAAGTCCTCGGTGAGGGACATCTCGGGCGGCGCGACGAAGGTGGCTGAGATGTCGAACTTGGACATGGCGTAGCCTATAGAATGCATGGTCCGCATGCGCATGTCCCCCACCAACAAGAAGTGCAGTCCATCCAGCGTGCCCTTCTCGCGCCAGATGGTAAACATGTCAATCAGGACCTGAGTCGGATGTTCGCCCCAGCCGTCTCCACAGTTGATGACTGGCACAGTGGCCCACTTGGCTGCCTCGTGGGGCGCGCCCTGCTGGAAATGACGCATGGCGATCACGTCTCCGTAGTATTCCAGCATGCGGATGGTATCCTTGATGGACTCCTGATAGAAGTCGCCAGCGCGCGTCATCCGGGGATCGGCAAAGCCCACCACGTGCCCACCTAGCCGATGCATCGCGGCTTCAGTGCTGAGGCGGGTGCGAGTGCTGGGCTGATAAAAAGCCGTCACCAACGTCTTATGCGCGAGGAGATCCCCGTTGCGCCGATCCCGGGCGTAGGGCTCTAGCTCTTCGCCAACTTGAAAGATACGCATGTAGTCGTGGCGTTCGAAATCCTTCAACGATAGGATGTCACGTCCAAGGAAGCTTCTCATCTTGACTTCTCCTTTCTTTCACCGGCTAAGCCATGGAGATGATCGACGCTCGGTGGAGCAACTCGGAGGCTCTCAGCCGGTTTGAGGCAGCGGTCACCTAACCATAAGACTGAAGTGCCACGGATGTCATCGGCCTTGCGGTGCGCCCCGACAGCGGGATGCCAGCCACGCAGGAGGTCTGCCGCTCAAACACAGCCGTATCCGACCACGAGTCGATTGGAGTATACCTTAGCCAGGACAATGCCGCCACAGGTGATATGGAGAGCATCTTGCCACTCCCCGCAACAGCTGACAACGATTCAACTTGTTCCGCTCGGGCCCCCCGCGAGTAAGAGGACTTGCCGCCTCTGAGGGTGTCGAATGAGGCTGTCAAACACACATACGACTTCATTCCAGTTTCCCTCGCCGCGGGATCACTCCTTCGATCCGGCCTGGGGCCTACTCAGGATGCGTCCAGCGGCGGATCTCACGTCGTTTATCCACACCCTGGCCTCTCTCTTTTGCGGCGCTGAGTGAACGGATGCTATAATATGATTCCGAGGTTGTGGACGGCCGATGATCAGGAACGCCACCACCCAGCAGCTACTTGCCCGCCGAGTCAAGTGGTGCACCACGTTCTACACTCGCGGATTAGGCTTGATGTTCCATCCGCCCCTCAGAGAAGACGAGGCCTACATCTTTGTAGAGGGTCGGGAGAGCCGCAGCCTCACCACTATCACCATGTTCTTCGTTTTTTTTCCAGTGGCAGTAATCTGGCTGGACGGCCAGAAGCGCGTGGTGGACAAGGTGCTGGCCAAGCCCTTCTACCCCCACTATGCCCCCAGCCAGCCAGCCCAATACTACCTCGAATGCCATCACAGCGCCTTGGAGAAGGTGCGCGTCGGAGATCGGTTGGAGTTCTAGCCTCGGCCTATTGACAGGCCTGGAAAGCCTCGCTTCTCGAAAAAGGAGAGACCATGAGTCAGCTTCTGTGGCAACCGTCGCAAGAACGCATCAAGCAAACCAACATCTACGATTTCATGCAGTACGTCAACGAGCGCCAGGGCAAGGAGTTCTCCAGCTACGATGACCTCTACCAATGGTCCATAGCAGAGAGCCCTACCTTCTGGGCCACCCTATGGGACTACGGACAGGTGATTCACAGCCAACCCTATAACCAGGTAGTGGATGACATCACCAAGATGCCAGGCGCACGATGGTTCGACGGCGCTCAGGTGAACTTCGCAGAAAACCTGCTCCGCTATCGCGACGATCACATTGCTCTGAGCTTCAAAGGCGAAGGCCAGCCGACGGTCAGCATAACCTACGCCGAGTTGTTCGAACAGGTTGCACGCCTAGCGCGGTCACTGCGCGATCTAGGTATCAAGCGTGGGGACCGAGTGGCCGGCTTCATGCCCAACATGATCGAGACTGTCGTGGCCATGCTGGCCACAACCAGCATCGGGGCCATCTGGTCGTCCTGCTCCCCCGATTTTGGAATCAAGGGAGTCCTCGATCGCTTCGGCCAGATAGAGCCCCGCGTGCTCTTCACAGCAAATGGCTACCGCTACAATGGGAAAGACTACGACTCCCTGGACAGAATCGCTGAGATCCTGAAAGAGCTTCCGAGCATCGAGAAGGTGATCGTGGTTCCGTACACTGACCCCCGTCCTGATCCCAGCCGTGTCCGGGATGGAGTGTTGTTTGAAGACTTCCTCTCAAAGCAGGCTGCTGATCTCCCCTTCGAACAGGTCCCCGCCAATCACCCGCTTTGCATCATGTACTCTTCGGGAACCACGGGCGTTCCCAAATGTATCGTCCACGGGGTGGTAGGAACGCTGGTGCAGCACATCAAGGAGTTGCAGCTCCATTCGGACGTGAAGCGAGAGGACACAATCTTCTATTTCACGACCTGCGGATGGATGATGTGGAACTGGCTCGTCAGCTCCTTGGCCCTAGGAGCTCGCGTTCTGCTGTATGACGGGTCGGCCTTCTACCCGGATCCCGGCGCCATGTGGCAGATGGCCCAGGATGAAGGGATCACCATCTTTGGAACCAGCGCCAGCTACCTGGCCGCTCTCGAGAAGGCTGGCGTGAAGCCCGGTGAATCCTTCGATCTCACGCCCCTCAAGGCAGTCCTTTCCACTGGATCGCCTCTGTCCGTGGAGAGCTTCCAGTTCGTCTACCGCGACATCAAGGACGATGTTTGCCTCTCTTCCATTTCCGGCGGCACCGACATCATCTCCTGCTTCGCCCTCGGCAACCCCATGGGGCCGGTGTACGCCGGAGAGCTCCAGGTGCGAGGTCTGGCCATGAAGGTCGAAGCCTACGACGAAACGGGAAAATCCGTCGTCGGGGAGCAAGGAGAGCTGGTCTGCTCCATGCCCGCTCCGAGCATGCCCATCTACTTCTGGAACGACCCCGACAACCAGAAGTATCACGACGCCTACTTCGACACGTATCCCGGCGTCTGGCGCCACGGTGACTGGATCGAGATCACCGAACACGGCGGCGTGATCATCTACGGACGCTCCGATGCCACTCTCAAGCCAAGCGGCGTACGCATCGGCACGGCCGAGATCTACCGCCAGGTGGAACTCATCCCTGAGGTCACCGACAGCCTTGTGGTCGGTCAGGACTGGGACAATGACGTGCGGATCATCCTCTTCGTCAAGCTTCGCGAAGGTGTGCAACTGGCGGATGAGTTGGTCAATAAGATCAAGACGACCATCCGCCAGAACGCGTCGCCCAGGCACGCCCCGGCCAAGATCATCGCAGTGGACGACATCCCGTATACTATCAGCGGCAAGAAGGTGGAACTGGCCGTACGCAAGCTTATCCACGGGCAGGAGGTCAAGAACAGGGACGCCCTGGCGAATCCCGAGTCCCTTGACCTGTACGTCGATCTGCCCGAATTGCAGACCTGATCTCCCTTACCGTCAAAGCTTCTCCGCTGGCCAGACATACCTCGCTCGCTTGCGAGCAACCGTTGTGAACTCGCTGCCCTGGCGGACCGGCTCCTACTCCGCAACCCTGGCGTTCGTTGATTGCTTGCAGCGCGCCTGCCTTTTCCGTATACTTGGAAGTAAGGAGACTTTTCATGACAGACAATTCGATTGGCCAGTTTCTATTCGTTATCGCCTTCTTTGGCGCCTGGTTCATCCTCACGCGAGTCGTGCTCCCGCGCCTGGGAGTACCCACCTGAATGGCCAGCACTTGCCGCGTGGAGGCTCCACGCCAGAGAGAAGACGAAGTCGAACAGACCAAGATGTGACAGAGGAGGCATAGATCCAGCCTGGCGCCACATTC
>CAZNMJ010000065.1:0-6801 GCA_964573815.1 uncultured Anaerolineales bacterium | reverse complement strand
TGATCGAGAAGCAAGAGTCCGCAACTCTCGCCCGGCCGTCACGGGCAGGGCTCGGTTCTACGTCCCCTGGCAACAGTCGAGTGACTCGTCACCTTCTCAAGCCTGTCCACACCCTATCCACAAGGTCATCCACAGACTAGTATTGGATCACGGTGTAGACATCGTATTGCTTCAGTTTGTCAACCCCGTGTAAGAAGGTGAGCTCGATGAGAAAGGCGATGCCAACTACCTCGCCATGCAGCCTCTCCACGAGCCTGGCGGTAGCCGCAGCTGAGCCGCCTGTGGCGATGAGGTCATCAACGATCAGTACCTTCTGACCCGGTTGGATGGCATCCTTGTGCATCTCCACGGCATCAGTGCCATACTCCAGCTCATACTCTTCCCGCAACGTCTCCGCAGGCAGCTTGCCCACCTTGCGCACAGGGATGAACCCAGCACCCAACTTCAAGGCGATAGGCGCCCCAAAGATGTAGCCGCGCGCTTCCACGGCGGCCACCAAGTCTATGTCTTGACCGGCGTAGCGATCCGCAAGAACGTCCACTGCCTCCTTGAAGGCCTCTGGGTCCTTTGTCAAGGTCGTGATGTCCTTGAAGATTATCCCTTCTTTGGGGAAGTCCGGGACATCCCGAATCATTTGTGCAAGATCCATCCTTCACCTCTCTCCACTGGACTTTGTTCACGTCGGATTGTAGCAGAGACGTGTCGTCCAGGCAAACCTGCGGAAGCTTCCCATAAGGTTCCTTAAAGTTTGATCCTCCCGCCAAATCTCTCTGGCAGCAAATCCCACACTAGATGTGGGCGGCAGGACCAAGTACTCCCCCGTATCTAGTGGGGCCAATGCTAGGGCCACCCCACCCTCCAGTGCGTATCCGTTCCACGGGCCACGATTCTCAATTGAATAATCTCAACTCCTCGAATAGAATACGCTACGCTCCTGAACAAGGCAAAAGAGCCATGTCCGGCTCCCGGGCTCCGGCGGGTTCGTCTCTCGTGCAGTCCGCTGCCTCCCCCCTCGTGAACCCGACGGACTTTGAGCAATGGCTCTGCTTTGCACATCGGGACGCAGAGTCGTGTCTTGGGGTGACGACGTGCGGGATGTCGGGGCGCTACCCATAAGACCGCCGTCGTGTCCCCACTATGGCGGACATCGCGCTGGCGCTACAACGATGCCAGAATCGCTCAACACTTCTCCGTTGAGCGGCTAGCCAGCCGATGTTCCGCAACTCTCGAATATCGAAACTCGCAACTATCAAGACCATGGACGCCCTGCCGGCGTGTTCAGCAAAGACTGGCGAACCGATCCCCCGGCGTGTTGTCCCTGGGGCCTAGCAGCGAACGGTTGGAGGAGGCATGGATCTCAAAGGCGTCTGGGATGCGGCCAAAGGTGAGCTGCAACTGCAAATGACCAAAGCCACCTACGATACGTGGATAAGCAATACCTTCCCCATTGCCTATGAGGATGGCACTTTTGTCATTGGCGTGCATAACACGTACGCCAAGGAATGGTTGGAGAACCGTCTACTCACGATCATCAAGAGAACCCTCATTGGCCTCACCAGCAGCTCCGTTGAGGTCAAGTTCGTTGTCAGGGCCAAACCGGAACCAGACGAGCAGCCAGTCGCTACTCCACTGTTGCAGGAGAGCGCCACGCCTCTCGAAACGATGTCAGCACCCCCCATGCTTGTCCCTCACTACACCTTCGACACTTTCATAGTGGGCAGCAGCAACCGCCTCCCCCATGCCGCCGCGCTCGCCGTGACCGAGAACCCCGGCGAGAGCTATAACCCTCTCTTCATCCACGGCGGCGTCGGCCTGGGCAAGACCCACCTCCTGCATGCCGTAGGTAACCTCGCTCTGACCCGCCGCCTGCAGGTGCTCTATGTCTCATCGGAGACCTTCACCAACGACTTGATTAATTCCATCCGCAACCAGACCACCGATGACTTTCGCGCCAAGTATCGCCAGGTGGCCATTCTCCTGGTCGACGACATCCAGTTCATCGCCGGCAAAGAAAGCACCCAGGAGGAGTTCTTCCATACCTTCAATACCCTCTACTCCGCCAAGAAGCAGATCGTGATCTCGAGCGACCGGCCGCCCAAAGCCATCCCCACCCTTGAGGAGCGCCTGAGTTCCCGCTTTGAGTGGGGGCTCATCGCCGATATCCAGCCGCCGGACCTGGAGACGCGCATCGCCATTCTCCGCTTCAAGGCCGAGACCCACTCCTTGGACGTCCCCGATGACGTCATCGATTTGATAGCCCACAAGTTCCAGAACAACATCAGGCAACTGGAAGGCGCATTGAACCGTGCCGTCGCCCACGCGCAAATGACCTTCTCCCCTCTGACGGTGCACCTGGCCACTGAAGCCCTCCAAGACCACCTCTCCCCTCAGGCGACGCTTACCCTCGATCAGATCATCGATGCCGTGGCTGGCTTCTACGCGTTCAAGCACGAAGATTTGCGCGGCTCACGCCGCACCAAAGACCTAGCCCTCGCTCGCCAGGTGGCCATGTACCTCAGCCGGGAGGAAACCAATAGCTCCCTGCTCCAGATAGGGGCCGCTCTCGGCAATCGCGACCACACCACCATCATGCACGGTCACGACAAGATAGAGAAGCAGATAGAGGAGGACGAGCAGCTCCGCCGCGACGTCCTTGCTATAAAGGGAGCCCTCTACGCCAACCACACTTTCTAGGGCCACATATGTGGATAAGCTCCCCATATGTGTGGATAACTGGCTTGTTGTGGGGATAACTTACCCGCACCAACACCAAAACGCCGGGCTCGTGCCGCAACACATGTTGAACGCCCACCTTCCAGCGCCCAGGCATCCACATATCCACTCGCCACCTCATTACTCGTTCCGCTCAACATCTGTCTCGTCCACACCCCGTCCACGTCAGCTCCCGCTGCCAGACGGATCGGCAGACCCCCGTATGTTGGGCAGCTTGCCCCTTGCACCCACTACCCCTGGGGGAGTTGGCCCTCGCTCCTTGATCACAGTCCACTACTCCACCAGCCTACGACTAAGACTACACTTTTGTATCCCTTTATCCGGGAAGGTATAATGTCCCCAATGATAGACTTGGAGCCAATTCTACCTATCATCGAGCAGGCGTTGCACGAAGACATCGGCTCGGGCGATGTGACCACCAGTGCTCTCCTCCCCCCACACTTGGGGCTCGCGGGGCGGTTTCTAGCCAAACAGAATGGCGTTGTTGCTGGGCTGGAGCTGACTGGCGTTGTGTTCAGGCTACTTGATGCCCGTGAGGAGTTTGCCTGCGCGGTGGCCGATGGAGATCGGATATCGGTGGGTCAAGTGCTGGCTGATGTCAAAGGCCCAGGCGCTGCCATTCTCACTGGGGAGCGGGTGGCGTTGAATCTTCTCCAGCGGATGTCGGGCATAGCCACTCTCACGCGGCGGTTCGTGGAGAGGGTGCAAGGGACCAAGGCCGTGATCCTTGATACGAGGAAGACGGCTCCGGGACTCCGTGTTCTGGACAAACTGGCCGTCAAGATGGGCGGAGGTGAGAACCATCGCTTTGGACTGTATGACATGGTGTTGATAAAGGACAATCACATCGCAGCCGCTGGCGGCATCACGCAGGCCATCGAGAGGGCGAGGTCTCGTGCTAAGGAGGGCCTGGCCATCGAAGTGGAGGTCGGTTGTCTGACTGAGCTCCGAGAGGCTCTTGCCCAGCGCCCCGATCGCATCATGTTGGACAACATGAGTGTGGAGGACATGGCACAAGCTGTCGCTCTGGCTGGAGGCAAGGTGGAGCTGGAAGCGTCAGGGAATGTGACTCTGGACAACGTTGCTGACATCGCACGTACTGGGGTGGATTTCATCTCCGTCGGGGCGCTCACGCACTCGGTCCACGCGCTGGATATCAGTTTGGAGATCACAGAAAGCTGGTGAGCCGCCGGGGAATGGCCATATCGGAAAGTAGGACCGGCCAAGGTTTGTGATGGCGTCACGGGATGATTATGCCAGTATGCCGAAGAACCATGTCTTGGGACTGATACAGGGCGCTAAAGAGGCCCTGGGTAAGGACCTCGTCATTCTTGGCCATCACTACCAGAGAGACGAGGTCATCCGCTTCGCTGATCACCGGGGGGATTCGCTGGAGCTATCGCGAGCTGCTGCAGCGGCTCGGGACGCCAGGTACATCGTCTTCTGCGGAGTAGATTTCATGGCCGAGTCGGCTGCCATCCTCTGCGATCAGGAGCAACTGGTGTTCATACCTGCCAAGAGCGCTCGGTGCCCCATGGCTGGGATGGCTGAGGTAGCAGATGCCGCTGAGGCCTGGGACCACCTGGCCTCCATCTGGCGGGGTGACCTGCTCCCGGTCACCTATCAGAACTCTAGCGCTGAACTGAAGGCTTTCTGTGGGAATCGCGGGGGGGCGGTCTGCACCTCCTCCAACGCCGGGGCTATCTTCCAATGGGCCTTGGAGCGGAAGGGGCATATCCTCTTCTTCCCGGACGAGCACCTGGGGCGGAACACAGCTCTGTCGCTTGGATTGGCTGACGAGGAGATCGCCGTGTGGGACCCGCGAAGGCCGTGGGATGCCGCGCCGGTGGTGGCGAAGGCCAAGGTTGTGGCGTGGAGAGGGTACTGCTATGTGCACACCTTCTTCACTGTGAATCAGGTAGAGGTTGCGCGGGAGAGGTATCCTCAGAGCAAAGTAGTCGTGCATCCGGAGTGTCCTGCCGAGGTGGTGGTCAGGTCTGATGCGAACGGGTCCACCAGCTACATGGTGAGGACGGTCGGCGAGGCGCCGCCAGGATCGATCTTCGTCATTGGCACGGAGCTAAACTTGGTGAACAGGCTAGACAGAGAGCACCCTGACAAGACGGTTGTCCCCCTGGCGCGCTCAGCCTGTCATGCTATGGCCGAGATCAACCCCCACAACCTGCTGTACGTTCTGGAAGGCATCTTGCAGAAGCGTGTGGAGAACGTCATCGAGGTCCCAGCGGAGATAGCCAGCGGCGCCCAGCTTGCGTTGGAGAGGATGCTGGCGGTGGGGTGAGATGAGTGGTAACAGTCATGAGGTCAGGACGGACGTCCTAATCATCGGCTGTGGCATAGCCGGCTCGACGGCGGCGTTGCGCCTGTCCCGAGCGGGGGAGCTGCGGGTGACCGTCATCACCGGTGCCCGTGATCCTGAGGAGACCGCCACCTACTATGCCCAAGGAGGGATCATCTATCGCGGACTCGATGATTCCGCTGAATTGCTGGCCAGCGATATCGTGAGGGCGGGAGATGAGTTGAATAACCCTCGCGCCGTTGCCGTTCTGTGCGAAGAAGGGCCGCGATTGCTCAGGCAGATCCTCATCGAGGAGTTGGGCGTCCAGTTCGATCTAGGCCGCACTGGGGAGTTGGACCTCACGCTGGAAGGTGGCCAGTCCACAGCCCGCATCGTACACGTGGCCGATGCGACGGGGCGGGCCATAGAGGAGAGGCTGCTCGCTGCCCTGCTCGACCGTCCTAACGTGGAGTTGTTGACAGGCCACACTGCGGTGGATCTGCTGACTCCCGCTCACCACTCCCGGGACCGGCGCGCCGTGTATGATCCCCTTGCGTGCGTAGGTGCCTACGTCTTGAACCAGGACACGGGTCAGGTGGTAACGTATGTGGCCAAAGCCACAATGGTGGCCACCGGCGGCCTGGGCCAGATCTACCTGCACACCACGAACCCTCTATGGTCGCGAGGGGATGGGCTGGCGATGGCGCATCGTGCGGGGGCGAGGGTGATCAACGCCGAGTACGTGCAGTTCCATCCTACCGCTTTCTACAGCCGCTATGCTCCGCGCTTCCTGATCTCCGAGGCAGTTCGCGGCGAGGGAGGTCGCCTGGTCAGCGAATCTGGGGAGCCCTTCATGCAGAAGTATGATGAGGACTGGGGCGATCTCGCTCCTCGCGACGTGGTAGCGCGCAGCATTCAGCGTGAGATGCTGAGCACGGGCGCGAAATGTGTCTATCTCGACCTGACGTCGTACATGCCGGCGGAGCGGATCAACGAGCGATTCCCCACCATCTACGAGAAGTGTCTGGAGTATGGTGTGGACATCACCGAGGATTTGATACCCGTCGTGCCTGCGGCGCACTATTGCTGCGGTGGGATATGGGTGGACGAGGTTGGGCGTAGCAGCCTGAGGAACCTCTACGCCGTTGGCGAGGTGTCGTGCACCGGCGTTCACGGCGCCAACCGTCTCGCCAGCACCGCCCTCTTGGAAGGCCTGGTCTGGGGATGGAGGGCCGCCGACGACGTATCGAGTAGCACCAGTTGTTCAGAAAAGCTACCGTCGTACGACATACCACCGTGGTACGACGAGGATCTTGTCGAGATGGGTGATTCGGCCCTGATCATCCAGGACATGACCACGATCCGGCACATCATGTGGAACTATGTCGGGTTGATGCGGAGCAGAAAGCGATTGGAACGGGCAATGGACGATCTGAGTGCATTGGAGAGGGAAATAGAGAAGTTCTACCGGGCTACCCGATTGACCGACGCTTTGATTGGCCTACGGCACGCTGTGCAGACGGCGCTCATCGTCACCAGAGCCGCGTGGCAGAACAAGGAGAGTCGCGGTTGCCACTTTCGCGAGGACTGACGGGTGATCGCCAATCGAGGCGCGGGGGCGCAGCGTTGTGGAGGGTTGACAACTTGGCCAGCGAACTCAGGTGTGCTATGATATTATAGAACGTGACCTGTAGGCGCAACGTGGTCCTTCGGAGTGGATGTTGAGGGATGGCGTTCGCAGAAAGGAGGTGATGCCTGGGAACACTTTGGCG
>CAZNMJ010000064.1:3394-15076 GCA_964573815.1 uncultured Anaerolineales bacterium | reverse complement strand
TGACCGTTACCGAAGGCTGAGGAGTGGCAACAGGACTGGGCGTGGAGGGCGCCCTCCCGATAAGCCCGACGACAAATGAACTCAGCGGCCTGCTGGGGAGGATGAACTCGGACGCCACAACAGACGCTCCAGCGAAGATACAGCAGACCGCTACGAGAGCTATGACTATGGGTATGACCAGTCTCGACGCTCGGCCCTTGTCTGGCGGGCCAGCGGTCGCAGGCCTTGTTTGGATGGGAGGCGGTGCAGAAGGCGGCTTGGGCGGCGGCTCGGTTGGAGCGGGCACAGCTTCTTCCGGAGGCTCTGACTGAATCCATTGTGTGCCGTCGTAGTAGTACCACAAACCACTCTGGGCTCCTATCATCCAGTATCGGCCTTGCTCGTCGAGAACTTGCAGTTTTCGCAGTTCGGCTTCGAATGCGCGTTCATCTAGCTCGCCGGCATCCAACTTGCTCTTCAGTTCTTCGAATCTCTCCTCGACCTCACGGAAATCCATGAGATGCCTCCTTGATCGTTCGTGCGGCTATGGGAGTTGTGGGAGAACCCCGACTGGACAGCCAGCCCACCTCAGCCCCGGGACTACTCAGCTTCCTTCGGGAACATGAACATCCAGGTCTCGCTGGGGGGACTGATGGGAGGATCCAACGGGCCAGCAGGAGCCTCACCTCGCTGCACCCTCACCGTGACGTCCCAGTAGTACCTGTCATCGGTGGCATAGCCCCGCATGAAGAATGGGAACTCAGAGGTGGCGTCCTGCACGTAATCCCCCCAGAAGTCGCTACAACCGTTCCAGCACACGTCCACGTGGTAGTACTCGTTGTGGCTCAGTTCGCCGACCGGTTGCCACGTGAGAATCGCCTTGTAGCCTGGTCCGCGTTCGGCTCCGTTCTCCGGATCCAATAGGACCGGCGGGGCGTATCTCATTTGCGGTGTCGGGACCGGCGTCGGCGTGCGTTGAGGCGCACGAGTGTGAGTCGGGGTCGGCGCGGGCGAAGCTTCGCTCTCTGTGACGGTAGGTTGGGGGGTGGGAGAGTGCTCAGGCTGGACGGGCGTGGCTTCCGGCTCAGCGAGATCAACGGTCGCTGTGGGCTCGACACCGGGTACCTCGGTCACCTCCAAGGTGGCGGTGGGTGTGTCCTCTGCCGGCAGCGCCATCACAGAAAGCCTGCCAAGCTGATAGGATATTGCCGCAACGGTGACGAGACAAACCAGGAAGAGAGCGCCAATCAGTCCCACAAGCACAGGGCTGCCAAGCGACCGCTTCCTACGCGCCTCCACCTCTTCTGCCTCGATCTCTGGGGGCGTGATCTCCTGGGCTACGGACTCCAGCGTCGGCGGAGGAGAGGCGTGCACCCAGTCACCCTCCTCGTACCGATACCATTGCTCCGTCTTGATGCCGATAGCCCAGTACCTCCCTTCGCTATCCTGGAAGAGAAGGTCCTTTGCCTCGTCTTTGAACTGCCGGCCGGTGATTGCTCCCGCCTCGAAGGCAGCTTTCACTTCGTGGAACAGCTTTTCGATTTCCTCTGTCTTCACAGGATCTCCTCCTCTCTTTGGGGCTCCGCTCATCTCAGAGCCAGGCCACAGCGGTTGCAGAACATCTCTTCAGACATCGTTGCCCTCTTGAGCGGGAATTATAACATAGCTGTATTGAGCGAGCAAGCATGCGCTCAAGTAGGAGATGTTTGAATTGGCATCGGGCATGTAGTAGAATTCCGGTGGGCAAAGGACATGCGCATGCGTTTCGACATCTTGACCTTGTTCCCGGAAATGTTTGACAGCCCTCTCAACCAAAGCATCCTCAAACGCGCCCGTGAACAGGGACTGATCTCCATCGCCATCCACAATATCCGCGACTATGCCACGGACAAGCATCGGATCACTGACGATACGCCATACGGCGGGGGAGGGGGAATGGTGATGAAACCGGAACCCATCTTTCATGCCGTGGAGGCGATACTGGGCGATGATCTTGGTGGGTCCGTACCTGTCATTCTGCTCAGCCCACAGGGGCGGCTCTTAACACAGAAGGTCGCTCGCGAGTTGGCCGCACATTCCCGGATTCTGCTGATCTGCGGGCGTTATGAAGGCGTGGATGAGCGAGTCCGAGAGTTCCTGGTCGATGATGAGATCTCGGTCGGCGACTACGTCTTGACCGGCGGAGAGATCCCAGCTATGATCATTGTGGACGCCGTCAGCCGCCTTGTCCCAGGGGTCCTGGGGGATCCGACAGCGACGCTGAAGGATTCCCACGCACAAGGTCTCCTAGAGCATCCCCAGTACACGCGACCACCCATCTTCCGCGGCCACGCTATTCCAGAAGCACTTCTCTCTGGTCACCACGCTGAAATAGCTCTTTGGAGGCGACGCCAGGCGTTGCGACGGACATATGAGCGGCGTCCTGATCTGCTCCAGAAGACGGAGTTGACGGAGGAAGACCTGGACTATCTGGAGTCGCTGAAGCGGGAGAACGGCTGAGTCGCAGATGAGCCGGAACCTGGTGGCGCTGGCTCTCGTACTAATTGCCATCCTGGTGGGGGCATGCGCCAATCCTACAACCACCTCCATTGACAGCCCTCAGCCTCAGTCCACACCCACCTTCACACTCCGGCCTTCACCCATGGCGCCACCCGCTCTGGCATTTGAGATCCAGGGCGAAAACCTCTATGAAGATCCCGTTGGCAGTCTGCGGCTCCTCTTCGAGATCAGGAACCTCAATCCCCTCACCGTAGAGGGTTTGAGAGTCACGGTCACTCTCAGAGACGCCGACGGGCAGACCGTGGCATCTCAGTCTGCACACGCCCGCCTGAATGTCCTCCGGGCCGGTGACAGTGCGCCCGCGATGGTGGTTTTCTTCCTGGGAGCGCCGGGCTTCTCAATCTACGAAGTCGATGTCTATGCTGAAAAGGGTGGGTACCTGGCTGGCCTGCTGCATCCTGGTTTGGAGATCGTTGATGATCTGGGCAGGGTGGGCGAGTGGGTGCCGTATGAGGTACTGGGGCAGGTGCAGAACGTTGGTGATTCGGACGCAGAATCCGTCACGCTCGTTGTCACCTGCTACGATGAGGATGGCAGGGTCGTGGGCATAGGCAGCGGCGCGCCCGAGGAGCGGACCATACCGGCCGGTGGGTCCTCCCAGTTCTTGGTGAGCATCGGAGCCGTAGCTGGCGAAATCGGCAGCTACAAGGTGCAGGTGCAGGGTCTGATCATCAGTGAGGACTAGGACTTCTCTTCGCTCTTCTCCTCTTCCTCCTTCTTGCCAAACTCCTTAAGCTTCATGGCCAGCTCGTGCAACTGCTTGTCCACCAAGGAGTTGACCGTATCTTCCGGGTAGGTCCCGTCCTCCTGTCGCTCACCAGCCTCCCGGCCAGTGAGGATGGCTATGCCTTCATCGATCGTGCTGACCGGATAGACGTGGAACTTTCCGTCTTTGACCGCCTCTACCACATCCTCGCGGAGCATGAGGTTCTTGACATTCTGCTCCGGGATGATGATACCTTGCTCACCTGTGAGCCCCTTGACGCGGCACACATCAAAGAACCCCTCGATTTTCTTGGTGACACCTCCAATGGGCTGGATCTCGCCTCGCTGGTTGACGGAGCCTGTCACGGCGATGCCTTGTTTGATGGGAAGGCCCGACAACCTGGAGAGGATGGCATATAGCTCCGTGGAGGAGGCGCTGTCGCCTTCGACGGCTCCGTAGGATTGCTCGAAGCAGATGCTGGCCGAGAGGTTCATAGGCTTGTCCTGAGCGTACTTGCCGCCCACATAGCCCGCGAGGATCATGACTCCCTTGTCGTGGATGTTGCCGCTCATCTTGGCTTCGCGTTCGATGTTGATTACGCCCTTACTGCCCATGAAGGTCTGAGCTGTGATGCGCGAGGGTCTGCCGAAGTAGTAGTCGCCCAGGTTGATGATGGAGAGACCGTTCACCTGACCCACTACCTCGCCCTCGGTATCGACCATGATGGTGCCCTTCTCTATCTGCTCTCGTATCCGCTCCTCGATCTGGCTGGCGCGGTAGACCCTTTCGTCGATCGCCTGCTGTACGTCTTCGGCCGTCACCAAGTCGTGACCATTGCGACCGGCCCAGTAGTTGGCCTCGTGAATCGTATCCTTGAGTTGTCCGAAGCGGGTGGTGAGTTTTTCCTGATCCTCAACGAGCCGCCCGGCGTGCTCCACTATCTTCGCCACGGCACCCAGTTCGAAGTGCTTCAGGTCGCCCTCTTTGCAGCGATCATGGACGAATAAGGCCACCTTCTCCAGGTTGCCCGAGGTCCAGTCCATGTCCACAGCGAAGTCGGCCTTCACCTTGAAAAGCTCCTGGAAATCCTCGTCCAGGTTGTACAGGAGATAGTACGTTGCGGGATCTCCAATCAGTACCACCTTGACGTCGAGGGGGATGGGCTCGGGCGCCAAGGTAGCGGTCGCGATCAGACCCAATTGCTGAGCCATCTCCTCAATCCTGATCTCGCCGTTTCTCAGAGCTCGCTTCAGCCCGTCCCACGCGAGGGGGTTTCGGAGCAGGTCGAGGGCGTCAACGATCAGAAAGCCACCGTTAGCTCGGTGGAGAGCGCCGGCCTTGATGGCGCTATAGTCGGTAACCAATGTCCCGAATTCGGCGCGATGTTCGATTCGACCCAGAAGGTTGTAGTAGATTGGGTGCGTCTCCTCGATCACCGGCGCACCTTGGACATCGCAGTTGTCCACGATGATGTTGATGCGGTACTTCTCGAAGGGCGACCTCCTGAAACGAGTCATGAATGCGAAGGGACCTTTCTCGGCGGACGATGGTTCCTCGCCTCCGGATGGCACCGGTCGCTTGAACTGCTCCACCTTGGTCAGGATGTCCTTCCGCACCGCGTCCAGGAACTGGAGCAACCCGTCAAGGTCCGCGTACTTGGTCCTCATGCTCTCGAAATGGTGTCCGATGGTGTAGTCTGCTGTCTGTTGGTCCAACTCCCGCAACTCGGCCTTGGCATCCCTCTCTAGCGCCCTGACCTCTCGGATGGTCTTCTCCAGTTCCGACTGGAGACGGGGGCGGTGCTGTTCCAGATCTGACTTCTTCTCGGGAGGAAGCTCCTCGTACTGCTCTCTGCTCAGCACCTCTCCATCGATCACCGGGGCGATGACCAAGCCCATGGGAGTCCTCAGCAGGGCGAACCCCCTCTCGATCATCCTGGCTTCGAGGCTCTGGAACTTGGCTGTCCGTGCCTCGTCCAGTTGCCTCCCAATCCTGTTGTAGTGCTGCTGGTACTGCTCGCCCTCGAAGGCTCTCGGCAGTTCCTCTCGCAACGCTTCGAGTAGATCGTCCACCTCGTCCCTGATGGCGCAGCCTTTGTCTGAGGGCAAGCGCAGCGCGTGAGGCTGGTATGGATCATCGAAGTTGTTGACGTATGCCCAACTGTTGGGAACCACACCAGTGGAGGCCTTCTTTTCTAGGAACTCCTTGATGACGGTGGCCCTGCCAGAGCCGCTGGGCCCAAGAGCGTAGATGTTGTAGCCCTCGCACGGTATCTCAATCCCGAAATCTATGGCCTTCGTGGCCCGCTCCTGGCCGATGATTCCGGATAGCTCCGTCAGTTCGGCTGTCGATTTGAAGGAGAACTGCTCCGGATCGCAAGTTCGTCTCAGTTCCTCTGGTCGGAGTTCTCTCATCTTTAACCTCCGGGTCTCTCGTTTCGCGTTCTGAATGCGCGCGTGGTCTTGCTGTCTATCGCTGTGTTTACATAAGTTCGTGCAAAGCCCTCACTGCCGCCTCAGCGAAGGCTGGGTCATTAATGTGTGCGTCAACCAGAAGCACAGGGATATCGGGCCTCAGTAGCCTTGTGAGTCCATGGACGAAGGCTTGATTCGTCTCTGGCTCGTACAGCGGGCCATCCTCACGGTCTGCCTCGGACCAGCCCTTGATGGGGATCACCACCTTCACGGGCCCTCGGGCCTTGTTGAGCTTGCCAGCTATGGTGTCCGCAAGAATCCTCATCTCCTCAGGGCTGGTTCTGACCCCAGATCGGAAATCGTACCAGAAGATTTTGCGATCTTGGAACTGGAGAGGGATGGTCTCCGGCGAGTCGAACTCAAGGACGATGCAGTCGAGGCCTCCGGGCACGACCACCTGCGGTATCCCTGCCTTGCCAGCGGCTTCTAGCCTGGTTGGCCCGATGTTGCCGCAGTAGCCGTTGTGCAAGTGGTCGGCGAACTCATGGGTAGCAAAGTCCAATACAGCCGACAGCAACCCTTGTTCGACAAGGTCTTCCATCGCCATACCTCCAATACCGTTGGCGTGGAAGGCCACCATCTCGTATCCCCGGTTTTCCAAGGCGGTTCGAACGTGCATCGCCCCCATGGTGCAGAAACCGAAGGAGGTGACACCGATCAGAGGTTTGCTGGCTTGAAGAGTGACCTCACCTTCCACCATGCCCACAATGGCGCCCGCGGCGTTGTCCAGGATCTTCTTGCTCACCGTGTTGAGCCCCACCATGTCGATCACCGAGTGCATGACGGCGATATCGCTGGTTCCGATCACCCCGCTCATGTCCCTGGACGCAACCGTGGAGATCAAGAGCTTGGGGACACCGAGGGGCAGTGTCCTCAGCACACCGGCCCCGATGTGCGTGCCCGTGCCGCCTCCCAACCCGACGACGGCTGCTATCTCCCCGGCTTCGTACAGCCTGCGCACCGTCCGACCGGCCCCCTTCATCATCAGTTGGACGGCTCGTCTCCGATCGCCGCCGGACACGAGTTCCTCCAGGCGGACCCCGCCCGCCTCAGCGATCTTCTCTCTGGTGATGTCCGCTGGGGTCATGGGCTCGTCCAGGACACCAACGTCCACCACTATGGTGCGCAGGCCCCTATTCTCAATACTGGCCCTGAGATACTCCACCTCTTCGCCTTTGGTGTCCAGCGTACCAACGATAAGTATGGCAGAGGGCTCTCGATTCTCAGTCATCTTGTAGCGAGTACCTCAGGCTGGAGGCAAAGGCTCACACTCCGAGACGTTGCAAAGCCTCCACGACCCCTTGGGCGCAGGGTGGATCATTGATGTTGGAGGCGACCTCGATGATCTCTATCTCTGGCTTGACGCTTTCGTGTAGGGCTTCCCCGAGAGCTTTGTCAACTGCAGGCTCGTGGAAGAACATGCCTTCTCTACTGTACTCGGAGAAGCCGCCCTTCGGAATGACCACCGCCGCCGGAGCGTTGGTCTTGTTGAGCTTGCCCGCCAACCTTTCCGCAAGGAGCTGCATGTCCGCAGCGTTCGTTCTCACCAGGGCGATGTTGGGGTTGTGCATATGCTTGTGTCGGCCCTCGAATTGAGGTGGAAGCGCCTCCGGTGGATTCCAGGCGATGAAGTCTGCGTTGCCCGGGAGTATGACTTGGGGAATACCAGCCTTCCCCGCATTCTCGAACCTGGCTGGTCCGCTGTCATAGGGGCTCTGGAAGATGTGACCCAACAACTCCTGGACGGAGGTCTCGAGAACAGCTTTGGGCAAGCCTTGCTGTATCAGGTCCTCCAGCGCTCTCCCCCCGGAGCCCACGGTGTGAAACACGATGACCTCGTACCCCATGCTTTCCAGCAGGGGCCGCGCCCCTTTGACACATCCCTCGGTCGCCCCCAGCATGCCGACGCCGATCACGGGCTTGTATGCCGCCGCAGGGCCGAGGTCAGCTTGCACCATGCCCACGATGGCCCCTGCTGCGTTCGCCAGCGTTCGCTTGGTCATGAAGTTGAGGCCGGATATGTCGGTCACCGAAGGAAAGACAACGATGTCCTTGTGGCCTATCCAAGGACTGATGTCGCGAGATGCCATGGTGGAGACCATCAGTTTCGCAACGCCGAAGGGTAGGGAGCGCATGACGTGCGTGCCCAGAGAGGTGTTCAGCGATCCGCCGAGGCCGATTATCCCGTCCAGTCGCCCCTGTGCGTACAGGTTCTGCACGGCCTTCGTCGCCCCGGTGCTCATGACCTGGATGGCCGCGCCTTCGTCTTTGGCGGCCCGTAATTCTCGCAGAGTGGAACCCCCTAGATGAGCTACCTCCTCACTCGAGATGTCGGCGCCCCAGCAAGGCTGGCCCAGGACGCCAGCATCGACAACAACCGTGCTGACGCCCCCTTGTTCAATTCGCTCCCTGAGGAACCTGACCTCGTCGCTCTTGGTGTCCAGAGTGGAGACTATTACGACTGTCTTCCTCATTCATTCTCAAATCTGTACGTTACCGTATAGACCCCCTGGTCAAACGTCGTCTTGGCCTTCCCGCCAAGTTTGGTGAAGACTTGGAGTGCTCGTTTGTTCTGATCCAGGATCTCTCCCCTGAACCCTCCTATGTTGCGGTCCCGGGCGATCTGTGCCAGATACTCGTGAAGCAGCGTACCGAGTCCCTTCCCCTGCCAATCGTCGTGGACCAGCAGGGCCAGCTCCGCCATGTCGGAGTCCTTGTCCCTTACGTATCTGCCCACACCGATCATCTGCTCTTCGCTGTCATCTTCCAATATGGCAACTATCGCCATTTGATCCTCATAGTCAATGGTCGTGTAGTACTGGACCCTTTCATGAGGCATGGCTCCTATGGAGCTGAAGAAGCGCAAGTAGATGCTTCTGTCCGACAGAGAGTAGAACAGCTCTTGCTCCATTCGCTCGTCGGTGGGCATAATCGGCCTTAGCAGAACCTCCGTTCCATCTCGCAAGGTGACTCTCTTCTCCAGCTCGGCAGGGTAGACACCCAGAGGCGGTAACTGATCCACGAAGGCGTACTTCCTGACCTTTGCTTCGTCCAGCAGCTGTTTCCGGAAGTCAGGATGGGCGATGTTGATCAGCGCCAGTGCCCGCTCCCTGATGTTCTTTCCGTGGAGGTATGCAGTTCCATATTCAGTCACCACGTAGTGGACATCGCCACGAGTGGTCACCACGCCCGCACCCTCGGACAAGTGAGATACGATCCTGGACACGGCACCATCCTGGGCAGTAGAGGGCAGGGCGATGATGGGCTTCCCGCCCTTGGATCTAGCAGATCCGCGGATCATGTCCACCTGGCCACCGATGCCACTGTAGAAGAGGTAGCCAATGGAATCGGAGCAGACTTGTCCCGTCAAATCAATTTCCAGAGCCGAGTTTATGGCCACCATGTTGTCGTTCTGACTGACCACGAAGGGATCGTTGACGTAGTGGGAGGGATGGAACTCGATGAACGGGTTGTTATCGACCCAGTCGTAAAGTCGCTTGGTGCCCATCACAAAGCTGGCGATGATCTTGCCGCGATGAAGGGTCTTCTTGGCGTTGGTGATCACGCCTGCCTCGACCAGGTCTATCACGCCGTCGGACAACATCTCGGTGTGTATTCCCAGATCTCGCTTGTTGTGCAGTGAGGCGAGGATGGAATCCGGGATAGTGCCTATCCCCATCTGAAGAGTGGCGCCATCGGCAATGAGTCTGGCGATGTTCTCTCCGATCTGTTTGGCTATCTCGTCAGCCTCTGGATATCGCAGCTCTAGTATGGGCCTGTCATTCTCCACCAGCGCGTCTATGCTGTTGACGTGGATGAAGCTGTCGCCGAGAGTCCAGGGCATCTGCGGGTTCACCTCCGCGATGACGCAGTAAGCGTGTTCGGCAGCGGGCTTGACGATATCCACCGAGACGCCGTAGCTGCAGAAGCCGTGCTCATTGGGAGGGGTGACTTGAATTAGGGCCACATCCACATGCCTGCGGTCGGAGATGAACAGCTGGGGTATGTCAGAGAGGAATATGGGTGTGTAGTCAGCCAGGCCTTCCGCTACTGCCTGTCTGACGTTGTCGCCGATAAAGAAAGCGTTGTGACGAAACTGATACTTGAACTTTGGCTGAGTGTAGGGGGCCACCCCTAGAGTCCACAGGTGGACGATCTCGGTATCCGCGAATTCCATGGACATCTTGGCCAGTTCCGCCACCAACAGCTGGGGCTCAGCAGCCCCGGAACCTATGAAAACGCTGTCACCGCGCTCTATGATCCGCAGCGCTTGCCTGGCGGTTTTGACCTTGTCCGAGTAGCGTTGCTGCCACGGGACCGTTTCCATCTGCGATCTCCTCGGAGTTCGCCGGAGAGCCTGAGATGCACTCATAGTATAGCCCACCGGCGGCTCGAAATCAAGCCTCGTGCTGCTTATCGGTGGTGTAGTGGTCCACAGGAAGGAAGGTCCGACGGCACTGCGCGAACCACAGGGACTCAGCTTGGGGAGGCAAGCAAGCAGGAGGGTCGGGCAGGCGCCAGAGCCGCCCTCGGATGAGGCTCCTCTATGCCGACGGAAGCGGACTTAGAGGCGCATGCGGGATCCTACTCGAATCTTGCCCAGTAGGGAGGGGATGAGGGCTGCGGCTCTTTGCCATAGAAGACGTCGTCCGCGGCAGAGAACACCCGCCTCGCGATTTTGTTCCTGACAGCCAGTTCAGTTATCAACCTGTGAGGCAGAGTCCTGGGATGACTCCAAGGGCAGACCCTCATGCAGAGGGTGCAGTCCGTGCCGACTACTCCCCAGTAGCCGAAACAGGTGTCAGCGTCCAGCTTCCATCTGAGGGTCCCATTGACCTCGCGAGGATCGTCGAAGGGGATGGACTTTGACGGGCAGCAAGTTGCGCACTTCTTGCACACGCTGCAGAAGTGCTGAATCCCTAGATCCACAGGTTTGTCGGGCATCAGAGGAAGGTCTGTCGTCACACACCCCAGCCTGACCCTCGGTCCGAACTGCTTTGTGATCAAGTATCCATGACGGCCAAGCTCTCCCAGACCTGCATCTATCGCCAGCGGAACGAGCAATACGTCGTAGTGCCGAAGGTGGTTTGCCGTGGCGGAATACCCGACGTTAGCGATGAAGGAGGCCAGCTGAGTAGCGATGAATGCACCTCTGGCGTAGACTACGCCGCTCTCAACCACGCTAGCGGTGTGCGGAGCGGCCCATACCATGTCCCTCGACATCTCCATCGCAAAGACGATGGCACGCGTGTGGTGGAGCTCGATCTCGCTGCCCCACTCGTCCCAATTATCCCAGAAGATCTCACCTCGTCTGGAATAGACCCACAGAGGGTCGATCTCGGCGATTCCAACAAGGTCGGCGCCGAGATGCTTGGCCCAGCCCTTGACCCTGCGCGTTGCATCCTCGGGGCTCAGAGACAAGCGCTCATCGTGGAAGTAGGGATGGGCAGCAGGCTCGACGATGGGGGGGCCACCGAGGTGCATGGGCACAGTCATGGCAGAGAACAGCGCAGCCACATCTGGCCCTTCGTTAGGCTTGTCTATGGCGCCTGGGACACCCAAGGGGCCGCCTTTCTCTCTTCGCTTGGCGTCGCGGTCCTCAAGATGGGGATGTTTACCGTAGAACGTCCGATACTGAGCAGAACTGGGAGCAAGGGCCAACCTGGCGAAGACTTGCTCCCTTTCATCAAACCGTTCCACATCTCCAACAAGTAGACCCCTTGTGCGCAATAGAGCCTTGCGATTGCGGCCGCCAGGAATCAGGACCATCACCACACCGACTGGGATGATCAATCCTACTAGGAGAGTCAAGAAGCCCAATGTGCTTTCGAAGAACCCCACGGTGTAGAGAACAACCGGGCCTGTGAAACCCGCAAGGAGAATGAAAAGGGTTAGGCCTCCAATCAGGGCTGCGCGTTTCTCTCGCTCCCAGGCGCTGGAGACAACGAACGCGAGAGTGACCAG